>JAGROX010000072.1:0-9990 GCA_020440025.1 Verrucomicrobiia bacterium | reverse complement strand
GGCGAAGAAGTCGATCTCGTCATCACCATCAACGAAGGCGAGGCCTACACGATCGGCAATGTGTCCGTCAGTGGTGCCCAGTCTCTTTCCGTGTCGGATGACATCACTCCCTACCTGAAGACGAAATCCGGCAATGCTTATTCGGGTGAGTTCCTCAAAGAGGACATCGCTCTGATCGAAGACCAGTATGGTCTCAAGGGGTATGCCGATGCCCGCGTCACTCCGAAACTCGATCCGGCAGGTGCCAACGCGGTTTCGATCGTTTTCGTGATTTCCGAAGGCCGTTCCTATAATGTTGGCCAGATCAACATCGAAGGGAACACCAAGACCAAAGACGAAGTGATTCGTCGCGAGCTTGCCATCAAGCCGGGTGAGCCTTTCGACAAAGCCAAGATCGAGGCCAGCCGGGCGCGTCTTCAGAACTTGAACTACTTCGCCGCGGTGGATGTGATGCCGGTCGATACCGGCAGCATGATCGACGAGAAGGATCTCGTGATCACTGTCACCGAGAAGCCAACGGGAACGATCAACTTCGGTGCGGGCTTCAGCTCGATTGATAATCTGGTCGGTTTCATGGAAATCTCCCAGACGAACTTTGACATCGGTAACTGGCCGTCTCTCACCGGTGGTGGTCAGCGTTTCCGCTTGGGAGTTCGTGTTGGTACCAAACGCCGCGACATTCAGCTCAGCGTGACTGAGCCGTGGTTCATGGGCAAGCGCCTCGCGCTGACGGGTGAAGCCTTCTATCGCGACCTGCTTTTCCTCAGTGACTACTACGACCAGACCACCTTTGGTGCGGGTCTTTCACTTCGGAAACCTCTCGGCAAGTTTGTTTATGCCGAAGCTGGAATTCGTCCGCAGAGCATCGAGATCTCGGTCGACAACAATGCCTCCGAGGTTCTCATGGAGGAACAGGGTGACTTTTTCTACAATCCCTTCGAGTTCGAACTCGTCTATGACGATCGCACCGATCTCTTCCTGCCGCGTCAGGGTCGCCGTTTGAGCGCCGGAGTGGAAGCCGGTCTCGGTGGTGATGTCGATGCCGTGACTTTCTCCGCCACGGGGGCTCAGCACATCTCTCTGCCGGGTGATACCATCCTTAATATTTCCGGACGCTACGCCAATGTGAGCAACGGAGATCAGATCTTCACTCGCCAGTTCCTTGGTGGTGCCAACAACCTTCGTGGTTTCGACTATCGTGACGTGGGTCCGAAAGACGAAAACGGCGAGCCGCTGGGTGGCGACGAGATGTGGTTCGTCTCGGCCGAATACACCTTCCCCATCCTTCCCAAGATTCGCGGTGCCGCGTTCTACGACATGGGTGAAGTCTCCGGTGGTCCCGGCACCTTTGGTGGTGGCGTGAATTCCAACTGGGGTTTCGGTGTCCGTCTGTTCATGCTGGGTGGTGCTCCCATCCGACTTGACTACGGTATTCCGATCGACTCCGATCCGTTCAACGACGGCAGCGGTCGCTTCAACTTCACCATCGGTTACAACTTCTGATGTTGGGGATGATCTGAGCCATCACTCAGAATTTTCGAAAACGGGATCGGTCGCAAGGCTGGTCCCGTTTTTCTTGGGTGGCTTGATCTGTCTGGTGGGATGGAAACAGAAGAGATTCATTTGATCGGATGCGACCCCGCGAAAAGAATTTCGGGATTGTATCTAAGAAGCTGACCCGGTTAAGCGTTTGCGTTTAGGCAGATTTCTGCTTTGTTGCCCGCCTTGCCAGACACACCTCTCTGGCCGGGTGGTTTCGTTTTTAAACCTCCCTCCCTGTTATCAAAAACATCTCTTCTTTCCCCCCAATCGGATTCATGAAGCGCTTCATTCTCTCTCTTGTGCTCGGCTTGGCGCTGGGCGGTTTTTCTGCTACTGATGCCGCTGCTCAAGGTGGTGGCCTCAACATTGGTGTCGTCGACATGCAGGAATGCCTGAACCAGTACTACAAGACCAAGATCGAGGTCGAGGGAGTCAACGCCATTGCCAAGGAGAAGCAGAAAGAGATCGACTCCAAGCGCGGCGACTACGAAGCCCTGACGACCCGTGCGGCTTCTTTGGACGAGAAGGCTCGTGACACTTCCCTTTCCGCCGAACAGCGTCAGGCCGCTTTCAACGAACTGCAGGGCATCATGCAGGAGCGCATGGCCAAGGGGCGTGAAATCTCTGAAGCCGAGCGTCGGGCCCAGCAGGAAATCATCGAAGCTCGCCAGAAAATGGAGCAGACGCTGGTTGCCTCGATCCGGGAACTGGTCAATGCGAAGTCGGCTGCCAAAGGATTGGATCTGGTCTATGACAAGTCTTTCCTGCCAAAAGCGAACAAGGTGATTCTCTTTACCTCTGAGAAGGTGCCTGACATTACGGCCGAGATCATTGCCGAACTGAACAAGGACGCTCCGGCTACGAACTGATCAGGGACGAACTTTTCCCGTTCACCGATTTCGAAAGCCGCCTCTGGTCTTGCCGGGCGGCTTTCTTTTTGGGTGGGTGGGTCGTTCGTGGTGGTGATGTCTTCTTTTTTCGCTTTGCGCTAGCCTTTCCCCTTCGGATCGAGATGAAACTGACGCTTCAAGAACTTGCTGAACTGGTGAACGGACGCCTGCTTCGAGGCGACGCCGATCAGATCTTTACCGGCTTTGCCGCGCTGAAAGAGGCCCGCGCCGGAGACGTCAGTTTTTTCGGGAATGAAAAATACGCCAAGGATTTGGAAGCCTCGGAAGCCGGGGCGGTGTTCGTGCGCTCAGCTGACGTGACCGCATCAGAATCCACTGCTCTGATCTTGGTGGACAATCCGGTGATGGCTTTTGATGTCGTGCTCCGAAAATTCGCGGTGCCGAAGCCGACCTTTCAACCGGGGATTCATCCTTCTGCCGTGGTTGCGGATGATGTGAAGATCAACTCGGACAAGGTCTCCATCGGGGCCAAGGCTGTGATTGAAGCCGGTGCAGAAATCGGTGATGGCACTCGTATCGGTGCCGGCGCGGTGATTGGGGTCGGTGCCAAGGTTGGCCGGGATTGCGAGATTGGTCCAGGTGTCTACGTCCTCTACGGATGTATTGTCGGCGACCGCGTGATCCTGCATCCGGGCGTTGTTCTGGGTGCGGACGGCTTTGGATTTGAGTTTGTCGACGGTCGTCATCAGAAAATCGAGCAACTCGGGATTGTGAGACTGGAAGACGATGTAGAAATCGGTGCCAGCACCACGGTCGACAGGGCTCGCTTTGGAGAGACCGTGATTGGCGAAGGTACGAAAATCGACAATCAGGTTCAGGTTGGTCACAACGTTGTCATCGGAAAACACTGCATCGTGGTCGCCCAATCAGGCATTTCGGGCAGCACCCACATTGGCAATTACGTGGTGCTTGGGGCACGAACTGGAGTCGCCGGTCATTTGACGATTGGTGACGGAGCCGTCACGGGTGGCCGCTCGGGAGTGATTGCCGACGTGAAGCCAGGCGAAAAGATGTTCGGCTACCCGGCGAAGCCATTCAAGGAATCGATGCGAACCAGCATGTATGTGAAACGATTGGGAGCGCTTTATGCTCGGGTGAAGAAGCTGGAGGAGGCTGCCGGGCTGGAAGAGTAGGCTTAGCTTACTCCCGAAGTTTTTCTCACAGATTCAGGGGTGTTCCAGGGTCCGGAATCGTCACTCGCATGTGCGGGCAGCGTTGGCGCAACTGATCAGCGAACCACCGCCGTGCCGGTTCGTCGCCATGCACCAGGACCGCGTGCTTCGGGTTGATGCGGATGATGTAGTCGAGCAATTGATCCCGAGGGGCGTGACCACTGAAGTCGAATTTTTCGATTCGGCATTTCAGCGGCATCCGTCGCCCGGTGCCTCGATCATTCATCGAAAGGATATCCCCCGGCTCCGCTGACAGGATTCGTCCGGCGGGAGTTTCGGGATCGGCATAACCGACAAAGAGGATGGCGTTGTCCGGATTGGGCAAAAAATGGTGGGCGAACCGGTTCGACACCGTGTTCTCTGACATCATCCCGCTGGAGATGGCATAGATTCGTCCAGGACCGTAGGGAGGTTCGGGTTCTTTGCGAGCGGGGCGAACCAATCTGGGGAAGTCATCGAGAATCCGGAAGCCCTGATGAAAACGACGGGAGGTGCTGGAAAGCCGATCGAACAGCGCGGTGATCTTGGTGCTGAGACCTCCGATGTGGACTGGGACTTGGGGTAGCCGACCGTCTTCGATCGCTTCGTAGAGCATCATGAGAAGCTCCTGGGTTTTTCCAAAGGCAAAGACCGGCAACATCACGGATCCGCCTCGGGCAAGCGTTTCGCGAATCGCCTCGATCAGATGATCGATCTCAGATTCTCGGGTGTAATCTGCCCGACGATCACTTTCTCCCCGCGTTGTCTCGATGATCATGGTATCGATTTTTTCACCTTCGATCTCGGAGAAATCGGCTGCCTGACAGAGCGATTGGTCCTCAAAATGAACATCACCCGTGTAAAAAATGGTGCGCCCCGCGTCTCGCAGGACGATTCCTGCCGCGCCCAGTACGTGACCAGCGGGAAGAAAGGTCGCAGAGACGCCATCCCCGACTTCGAAGCGCTGGCCAAAGCGTCGGGGCATCCAACTGGGAACGATGTGGTCGATCTCGCGATGGGTGTAGAGCGGGTAGGCCCCGATCTCCAGCTCCCGTCGCTGAGAGGTCATCACGTTCACCGAATTGTGGAGCAGGGCCTCGCCGACGGCGAAGGTTTCCTCGGTGGCAAAGACCGGCGCACTGGGAAATTGGCGACAAAGCACCGGCAGCGCGCCGAAGTGATCGAGGTGAGCGTGAGAAAGGAGGATGGCATCCGCCGAGTCGATGGGAAGATCGTGGATGTCCGGCAAGGTGTCGACCCCCACGCGTTTGGGATGGGTTCCCGCGTCGAGAAGGATTCGAGAAGTGCCCAGTTCAAGCAGGTAACAATGAGCACCGACATCGATGCCACGGGCGAAGCTGTGAAAATGCATGAGCAGTGGAGAGAAACCTCAATTGGCACCTGAGGTTCTCGTCTTGGTACGAGCTTCGGCGAAAAACGTGCGCAATAGGTGTCTGCTTTCTTCGGCGAGCACTCCTTCGGTGACGGTAGACTGGTGATTCAGGGTCGGTTGCTGAAGAAGGTTGATAAATCCGCCGCCAGCGGCTCCGCCTTTCTCGTCACCACATCCATAGATCACCCGGCGAATGCGGCAATGAACGATGGCTCCAGCGCACATGGGGCAGGGTTCCTTGGTCACGTAGAGGTCGCAATCGGTCAGGCGCCAATCTCCCATGGCGCTCTCCGCCTGGGTCAGCGCCAGCATTTCGGCATGGGCGGTGGCGTCCTTGAGCGTCTCCACCTGATTGTGTGAACGGGCGATGATGTGACTGTCCCGCACGATGACAGCTCCCACCGGAACCTCATTGGCAAGGTAGGCACGTTGAGCCTGGCGCATGGCTTCGCCCATGAAATACTGGTCGCTCTTGAGGTCGATCACGGAAAAACTGAAGAAGGGAGGCGAGGTGTTGGCGACAGGAAAGTTCGATTTTCTTTTGCGCCGGTGCAGGGTCGGAAGATAATGCCCGGATATGTCCGACTGCAACACGCGAATCATTGCTCCCTCCATGCTGGCTTCCGATTGGGGGCAGGTGGCGGTGGAGGCTGCTCGAGCCGAGGCGGCGGGGGGCGACTGGTTGCATCTCGATGTGATGGACGGCCATTTTGTCGACAACATTTCATTTGGTCCACAGTACGTGGCGGCGGTGCGGCCTCACACCGAGGTCACCCTGGATGTTCATCTTATGATTGTTCGGCCGGATCACTATTGGAAACGTTTTGCGGAAGCGGGGGCAGATCGAATCACCGTGCATGTCGAGGCTGATCATGACGTGGTGGCCACCTTGGCGGCGATACGGGAGGCGGGATGTGCCTGCGGCCTGGCTCTGAGTCCGGATACCCCTTTTTCAGACGTGGAGCCGTTTTTGGATCAGATCGATCTGTTGCTGGTGATGACGGTTCGTCCCGGGTTTGGGGGGCAAGCCTTCATGGAGGCCGAAACGATGCCCAAGGTCGCTGCGGCCAAGGCTGCCCGGGAAGCTGGCGGTTTCAGTTACCACATCGAGGTGGATGGTGGGATCGACGCCGACACCTGCCACATTGCCGCGGCCGCCGGTGCCAACGTCTTCGTGGCGGGAACGTCGCTGTTCAAAGCGCCCGATATGGCCGAAGCGATTCGCGGGATGCGGGGATAGCGCCCGATTGGTTCAGTCGACGTCGGTCGTTGGCTCATCGTCATCGCTGACTTGAAAGCCTCGTTCTTCCATCTTCTGGAGCACGTCGGACATGTCCTCGACTCCTTCCCACACATGTTCGGCAATGAAAATAGGTGCCTTCTGCTGTGTGGCGAGAGCGATGCTGTCACTCGGGCGGGCGTCGATCTCCACGATCTTCTGCTGATCCAGTTCATTGGAGGCCACGATGATCAGGCGGGCATAGTAGACGCTTTCGTTGAAATCGTTGATCACCACCCGTTCCACGCGAGCCCCTAGAGCCGTGAGAACATCCGCGAAGAGATCGTGAGTCTGCGGACGTGGTTTGGGAGTGTGATGCATGAACATCGTGATCGCCGCGCCGACGGCTTGATCCACATAGATGACGAATACCTTGAGGTCATCGCCCAGAAACACCGCACAACCGCCGCTGGTGGGCAGCACTGCTTTGACTTCGATTTCGACGACGGACTTGTCCATGACCTCAGAATGGTTAAACGGGTAAACGGTATGCCAATGTAAAGCGATTCACGGAAATTCCCAACGCGTTAATTGGCCGGGTTTGCCGGGCTTGCTGAAACAGCAGCGGCGTCTCGCAGATGATCGGCATGTTCCTTGGCTACCTGAATGTATTTTTCTGCCCATTGCCGGATGCCGGATTGCTCCTCTTCGCTCAGAGACCGGATCACTTTTGCAGGGGCCCCCATTACTAGTGAACCTGGGGGAATGATCTGTCCCCGGGTGATGAGAGACCCGGCTCCGATGATGCTTCGCCTGCCAACCTGCGCCCCATCCATGACGATCGCTCCCATGCCGACGAGAACCTCGTCCCCGATCTCACAGGCGTGGAGCAGGCAACGGTGACCACAGGTGACATAGTCGCCAATCACCGTCCCGCGATCACTGGCAAGGTGGACGATGGTCCCATCCTGAAGGTTGCTGCCGCGTCCGATTCGGATGCGTTCGATGTCAGCCCGCAGGACGCTGCCATACCAAATACTGGCCTCTTCAGCGATCTGAACGGCCCCGGAAATCACCACTCCAGGGGCAATAAAGGCCGATTCAGCCACTTTGGGGGATTCATGGAGAAAGGGACAGATGGTTGAATTCATGGCGCTAACTTACATGATGAGATGAAAAACGGGTCTAAAAATTGGGCATTTTCGGGCAAAAATGCAATATTTCGGCTTTGTTAAGGGTTTTCAACTGCGATAAGCACTTTACGAAATGGGCTCTCTATCATAGAACAGTCAGTGATGAACAAGGGACAACTTGTAGAAGCAGTGCAGAAAGCTCTTGGCAAAGAAACTTCCAAGCGTGCCGCGGAAGAATCGGTTGCCGCCGTGCTCGAAGCGATCGCCAAAGGGGTCAAGAAAGACGGTGCCGTCCAATTGATCGGATTCGGAACCTTCAAAGTCAAGAAGCGCGCAGCCCGTATGGGTCGCAACCCGAAGACTGGCGAGGCAATGAAGATCAAGGCTTCGAAGACGGTCGGCTTTAGCCCGTCTTCGGTGCTTAAGGGCTCTCTGTAATAACGAGGTTTCTTTTCCGGCACCGACCAAAAATTGGTGCCGCCAAAAAACCTTCTCCAACCAACTCGAAAAAATTAACCAGGCGACGGGCTGCAAAGCTCGTCGCCTTTTTTCGTTTTTTCTTGAGCGGGAGATTCGCGCGCTGGGTATATCAATCGAACTGAATCGCCTTCGGCTGAGGCAGCGTCACCCGAGTTGGCGGCTCGTCCTCAGGTTCGATGTTCAAAGGCCGGGCGACGGGGATCGCGGGGCTGTCACCTTCCGTCGGTCTCTCCTTGGCCGTGGGCTCTCTCAACATCGCTTGAGGATCGTCGATGGCCACAGCGTCTTCGCCAACCTCATCGAGTGGCTTCGCGATGATGGGATCAGGAGTGGCCACGATCTGGGCTCGCAGCACCGGCGCCAGGCTTTGATAGGGATCCATGCCGACCACGGTGGGACCTACCGGAACGATGGGATCGGCCTGGGCGGTTGGTTGGGCCCGGAGGCCACCACTGCTGCCGTCATTCAGAGTGAGAGATCTGTCTGGAGCATTGCTGGGACCTGTCCGAGGAACGGCACCGGGACCGCCGTGAATTTCGCAGACACGATTTACCTCGGTGCCGGGACGGAGATATTCGACGTAGGTGCTGCGCACTTGGCGGGTGGAGCCGCCGTCCTGCTCTACTTCATAGCAGGCGTCGGTCGCGAGTTGCCCTGACACGCTGCAGATTTCGACCTTTACCGCATCACTCGGAGCTTCGAACGCTTTGGGTTCGAAACTCTTCGCGGCGACATTCATCATCTCGGTCCACACCGGTAGGATAGTGTCCGAACTGAATGCGCCCGGGTAGATGGTCTTGGGTTGATCAAATCCTGTCCAGACAGCGCAGGTCACTTCCGAGGTGAATCCCGCAAACCAGTTGTCGGTAAAGGCATACTCGGTGCCGCTCTTGCCGGCCACGGGAAAATCTCCCAATCCGTATCGTTCGTGCGCCTTGCTGCCGGTTCCGGTTTTCATCGCATCACTAAGGATGCTGGAGATTTGGAAGGCGGTGTAGCGATCGATGGCGGGGATCTCATTGTGTCCCTGTTCAGCGGAGAAAACATTTTCACCGTCAGCGTTCTCCACTCGGGCAATAATATGGATGGTCTTGGGATGGGTGCCGCCGTTGGGAAAGATCGAATAGGCGAGGCAGAGCTCTTCCATCGAGGTTTCGCTCTTGCCCAGAAGCGTGGCATTGAATTTCTGGATATCCCCGGCAAAACGGATGCCCGCTCTGGAGGCAAGCGCGACGACTTTCTCCAGGGTGGCCGTTTGGGTGCCGATTCGGACGGTTGCGGCATTGCGAGAGCGTGAAAGCGCTTTGCGGGCTGTGATTTCGCCCTCGTAAACACTCTCCTGCTCCGTGCCCCACTCGCCGAGAATGCCTGTTTCACCACCGATCTGGACCTGTTTGTTGTCCATTTCCGAATCCAGCACCAGCGAACCCGGATACGCGCCTGCCTCGAAAGCGGCCGCGTAGACGAAAGGGGTGAAGGCGGTTCCCGGGGGGCGACGCGCCATGGTGGTGCGATCGAACATGCTGTCGTTGAAATCACGACCGCCAACCAGCGCGACGATCCCGCCAGTCTTGTTGTCGATCATGAGGGCAGATCCCTGCAGGTAATCGGGGGTGGGAGGGCTGGCGCCTTCGGTTGCCGTTTCCAGAAACGTGGCTTTGACCGCCTTGTAGACGTCGATTGTCTGGTGGCCGTAGCCCGGTCGACTCTCCAATTGCTTCAGCTGCTTGGTGAGCGCCTCCTCAGCCGCCTCTTGCACGTTGTTGTCGATGGTGGTGTGAATCACAAAGCCACCTTCGGAGGCTCGCTCGTAGCCGATCAACTCGATGACTTGCTGGCGTACCCGTTCGTAGACGTACTTCGATTTTCCGAATGCGGAGATTCGGGGGGCGGTGACGAGTGGTTCGGCCTGGTAGGCTTTCAACTGATCACGATCCAGCATTCCCTCCTCATACATTCGGGACATCACGTAGTCCCGGGTCTTCCTGGCCGCGTCGGGGAAGTTGAAAGGAGATCGATAATAGGGGTTCCGCACCACCCCTGCCAGCACGGCTGACTCGGGGACTGTTAGGTCTTTCGCTTCCTTGCCAAAGTATCCCTTCGCAGCGGCGGAGATTCCGTAGTAGCCACTCCCGAAGTAAATGCGATTCAGATAAAGCTC
>JAGROX010000406.1 GCA_020440025.1 Verrucomicrobiia bacterium | reverse complement strand
TGGGGACGGCACTGGCTCGACGTGGCCCGATGGGCCGAGAGCAATGGCCATCAACACAACCGCGATCGCGACCATGCCTGGCGCTACCGAGACTGGGTGATCGGGGCTTTCAACGATGACAAACCCTACGACGCCTTCCTCCGCGAACAGATCGCCGGCGATGAAATCGAGCCCTATGCCGCCGAGAACGTGGTCGCTACGGGGTTTCTCTCCGCCGCTCGCTACAGCGGCAACGAGCTCGACAAGGACATTCAGCGAAATGACATCCTCGTCGACATCGTCAACACCACTTCCAAGGCATTCCTCGGCCTGACGATGGAGTGCGCCCAGTGTCACGATCACTTTTTCGATCCCATCACCCAGTGGGATTACTATCGGATGCAGGCTTTTTTCGCTCAGGGACAACCGGGTGATGCGGTACTCGATCCTGACCCGAAGGCTGGCGAACTGATCGCAAAACGTTGGGGGCTTTTCGAATCCGTCCGAGACCGAATGGTCGCAGGCCGACGGGCTGCCGGAAATCCGGAACCGGTGCTGGTGATTCCCAAAAGCGTGCCGGGCGGCATGACTCCGGCGGAAAAGGCAAAATTTGCCGAGATTGAAACCGCGATTGATCGCTACCCAAAGGCCTGGGCCTACTATTCACCGGTGACGTCGCCACACCATCTCGAGGTCGCGCCCAATGCGATGCGTTGGCCTCTGCCTTTTCAAAAAGAGTCACTTCAAGGCGTGCAGGTTCGCTTTCTCGAACGGGGAGACCCTGCCGCCCCGGGACCCGTGGCGACTGCCGCCTGGCCCCAGGTTTTTGGACCCATGCCCGAGTCCATCGAGCATCGCCCCCGCCTGGCATTGGCGAATTGGTTGACCAATCCCGAGCATCCGCTAACGGCCCGGGTGTGGGTGAATCGCATCTGGCAGGGGCACTTCGGACGCGGGCTGGTGGCCAGCTCTGGGGACTTCGGAAAGGCCGGTGACGCGCCCTCTCATCCCGAACTGCTCGACTGGTTGGCGCGTGAACTGATCGAATCCGGCTGGAGCACCAAACACATTCACCGACTCATTCTTCAATCGAACACCTTTCGCCAGAGTTCGCTTTTCTCCGCTTCGAACGCCGATCGCGATCCCGACAATGCAGGACTCTGGCGATGGAAACCTCGGCGCCTGGAGGCCGAAGCGGTTCGCGATTCCCTGTTGGCGACAGCCGGCATTCTGGAGACCAAATTCGGCGGTCCCAGTGTGCCTTTGAGCGAAGCGGAGAGTTCGCATCGCCGCAGTCTGTATTTGCAACAAAAACGCGACAACCTGCCCCACCAGCAGATGCTGTTCGATGGGGCCGGAGCAGTGACGAGTTGCTCGCGGCGTCATGTTTCCACTACCGGGCTGCAGCCCCTGTGGATGTTGAACAGCGAGTTCATGCAAGGCATCACCAAAACTGTGGCAGACCAATTGGCTCACAAGGGTGCGTCAGCAGAATCCCTCGCAAAGGACTTGATCAAGCGGGTCTACCGTCGCCCCGGCGATGCCGAGGAAATCGAGCGACTGACTACCTTGATCAGAACAGCGCCATTCGAAGATGCCGTCGACGTGATCCTGAATACGAACGAGTTTGTCTACGTGCCGTGAAATCAAGAATGTCATCTCTCCTACCAAGACGCGATTTCCTCGCCACCGGACTCGGCATCGGCGCGAGTTCGCTGGCACTGCGATCGCTCTTGGCCGAGGACGCCGGCAGTTTACCACCCGGCGGTTCCCATTTCGCACCGACGGCAAAACGGGTGATTTTTCTCTTCATGTCGGGTGGTCCGAGCCAGGTCGATACCTTTGATCCCAAGCCGGAGTTGGCCAAGCTCGCTGGCCATGACGTGCCCGAGTCACTGGCGCAACACGTTCCCAAAATTAAGCGAGCCGGATTGAGCAACCTGATGGCATCGCCCTGGGAGTTTCGGAAACACGGACAAAGCGGCATTCCGGTTTCGTCCCTGCTGCCGGAAACCGCCAAGCATGTCGATGATCTGTGCATCATCCGGTCGATGCAACATCGCAACCCGGTTCACGGTCCCGGCGAGTGCGTGGCGCTCACGGGAACCGGCGCGGGCGACCGCCCCAGCATCGGTGCTTGGTCGATCTACGGGCTTGGTAGCGAAACCGAGAACCTGCCCGCCTTCATCACCATGAATCTGCACAGTGACGGCATGCAGTTTCCGCAGGCGGCTGGATGGAGCGCAGGATTTTTGCCACCTCAGTATCAGGGAACGGTCGTCGATCCTGAAAAGGGCATTCGCGATGTCGCTCTTCCGAAAGGCATCACCGAGGCGCAGCGAAGGAAACAACTCGGCGAGATCGATTGGTTCAATCGGCGGCACCTCAGCCGCCTCGGCGAACATCCCGAACTGGAAGCGCGAATTCGTTCCTACGAGATGGCGTTCCGACTTCAAACCGCCGCGCCCGAGTTGTTCGATCTCTCTGGCGAAAGCGAATCGACAAAAGCCATGTATGGCCTGGAAACGTCACCCACCAAACAATCGGGACGGGGCTGTCTGCTGGCACGTCGGATGATTGAGCGCGGCGTTCGCTATGTGCAGTTGCGAATCGGAGGCTGGGACGCGCACGGCAATATCAGGGGAAATCACGAGCGGATGTTTGGCATCACCGACAAGCCCATCGCCGCCCTGTTGACGGACCTGAAACAACGCGGCCTCTTCGATTCCACCCTCGTGGTTTGGGCGGGAGAATTCGGACGCACGCCGACGATGGAGGGAAAAGCCAATGGGCGGGATCATTCCCCTGCCGGATACTCCGTCTGGATGGCAGGCGGAGGCGTCAAGGGAGGACAGATCATCGGTCAGACCGATCCCATCGGCTACGTCGCGATCGAGCGCCCGGTGAGCCCTCATGATTTCCACGCCACAATTTTGCACTCGCTCGGTCTCGATGCGAATCGTCTGACCTATCGTCACCACGGTCGCGATGAAGTGCCGACCGTGTTCGGAGGGAAGGCGGTGACCGAGGTGTTCGGATAGTCATTCCCTCCGGCTACCAGTTTTTTTCGCGCAACCTTTCCCGGAAAACATGTCAGTATCGGAATGAGGTGACCGATTTTCTCTCAACTCCATCCCGAGACCGCCCCGAACCCGGCCGATTTGCCACCACTTGCTGGACTCAAGTACTGGCATCGCGGGGTGACTCCTCTGAATCTCGCGAGGCCTTGTCGGAACTCTGTGAGCACTACTACGAACCCGTGCTCGCCTATCTCAGGAGAGCCGGATACGATCGACGCGGCGATGCACGGGACCTGGCTCACGATTTCTTTGCGGAACTTCTCCGGGGACAGCAGTTTGATCACTTGGAGAGGGAGAAAGGTCGATTCCGATCCTATCTCCTCGGCGCACTCAAACATTTCCTCTCGCATCGCCGCTCCCATGACCAAGCGCAGAAACGCGGCGGCCAGTCATCGGAGTTTTCGCTGAACGAGACCGGCGTCGAAATGCGCGAAGGACCGGCACTGGCCGATGTCCGGGCGACACCGCCAGATGCGTGGTTCGACCAGCAGTGGGCCATGACCCTGCTGAGCCGAGCCCTCGCAGCACTGGAATCAGAATGCAATGCTGAAGGCAATCGAACTCAGTTCGAACATCTCAACCCTTGGCTCACCGGCGAGGCCGAGCATGGTGACCAGGCCGCCCTTGCCGAGAAGGTCGGGATTCCGGCGAACACCCTCAAGAGCACCATTCACCGCCTCCGCCGTCGGTTTCGGCAGACGGTGAAGGCCGAGATCGCCCGGACTCTTTCTGACGCCTCGGATATCGATGGGGAAATGGCCGCGCTCTTTGAGGCCTTGGGCGGCGGAGGCGGCGCGAAAAATTAAATCGAACTTTTCCTGCAACCATTCCCGACGGCTTGGCCAGTAAAGGGGTAATGAGCTCCACTGAATCCATCTCACCATCCGACGAGTCCAACTGTCCGCAATGCGGTGCCACGCTGCCGGACGGAGCGCCACTCGGTCTTTGCCCGCGTTGTCTCATGGCGAAAGCAATCGCGCCGACGGAAGACCCCGGCCAGGAATCCCGACCCGAACCTCCCTCGATCGAGAACGTCCAGGCGGCGTTTCCCCAGTTTGAAATTCTGGAGATCATCGGTCTCGGTGGCATGGGAGTGGTCTACAAAGCCCGGCAGACTTCGCTGAATCGCCTCGTTGCCCTGAAGCTGCTCGCGACGCATCGCGAAAAGCAGAAGGGCTTCGGTGAAAGGTTCTCTCGCGAAGCCCAAGCGCTCGCTGCCCTGAATCATCCGAACATCGTTACAGTTCATGACTTTGGTCAGGCCGGCGGATTTTTCTATCTGCTGATGGAGTATGTCGATGGGGTCAACCTCCGACAGGCCATCAAAGCAGAGCGATTCACCCCGGAGCAGGCGCTGGCCATCGTGCCACCGATCTGCGAAGCCCTGCAGTTTGCCCACGACCGGGGCATCGTCCACCGAGACATCAAGCCGGAGAACCTGCTGCTCGACAAGCAGGGACGCGTCAAAGTCGCGGACTTTGGAATTGCCCGTATCCTCAATCTCGATGAAGCGGACCCGGTGGGTGCAACGGCTTCAGACTCAGTCGATCTCGGGCTCACCGCCGGCACCGCCCTCGGCACGCCCAACTACATGGCCCCCGAACAGGCCGACCACCCCGAACAGGTCGATCACCGGGCCGACATCTATTCTCTCGGCGTCGTTTTCTACGAAATGCTGACCGGGGAACCGCCAGCGGGCCGCCTCACGCCTCCCTCAACGCGGGTAAAAATGGACGTGCGACTCGACGAGGTCGTCTTGCGAGCCCTCGCCGACTCCCCGGAACTGCGCTGGCAAAGCGCCGCCGATCTGCGAACCCAGGTAGAAACGATCGTCTCGACCGAGGCCCCGCCGCCCTTGACTGATGTGCCAGCACCTCCGCCAAGTCCGGTCCCAACGTCCAGTTCTCCGTTGCCGTCCCCTCATCGAAAAGGCCGTGGCCCCCTCTGGCTTGCCATCGGCTTGGCGATTCCAGCAGTTCCTCTGGCGATTGCTGGCCTGGTCGCCCTCATTGCGGTCCTCGGTGAGGACCAGTGGAATCCTGCCGTTGGCGAAGCCTTGTTCTGTTTCTTTTTGTGGGGAAGCGCCATCCTGCTGATGGGTGGCAGTGTGGTCAGCCTAGTTTTCTGGGCACGCCGGAAGTCTACCGAGGGACGGCAACGTGGCCGCGTCATCGCCGGCGTTATTTCCCTGGTAGCAGCCATCATGATCGCGGGGATCATCGCCATCTCGTCCTTGCTGAGCAATGCACGAGCGGTCGCACTCGAAAACCAGAGAGTCAGTATCGCTCAAACAGCGTTGGCGATCAGCGAGGACCAATCGGAAGCGGCTCGCGCCGAACTAAATCTCCACCAGACGGTAGCCACCGACATCACCGATCCCGCAGCCAAGGTCGAGGCAGAAAAGAAGACTCGGCGGCTTCGCGACGCTCTCAAAAAGGCCGACGAAGAGGCCAATCAAGTTCGCGCCACCGTTCACCGGAAGTCGCTTCCAATGTTCAAAGGAGTCATTTGGGTTGGCTTGTGCCTGCTAATTCTTGCCATGGGCGGCTTCGCTGGAGTATTCCTAATTCTGGGCGGTCGAGGTCGCTCCCGGCATGGCTGTGGGTTGACCGCTCTCCTCGCATTGGGCTCAATCCTGATGCTGATCATCATTTTCATGGCCATTTGGGGCTTCTCTCGCGGCCCGAAGAGTTCGGCCAACGTCACCCTCTCCAAGGCTCACCCCACAGAGGATGGCACCATCGCGTTTTACTACCAGGTCCGCTCAACAAATCCCGATTGGGAAGTGTGGATGGTCAGCCAATCCCGAACGGTTCGCGGAGGAAAACTTGAGGATCGCTCGTCGACTTCCCGGAAACTGGGAGTTTCCGGCCGGGCCGAGCTGCCGTTCTCTGACATCGACTGGAACACTGAGATTCGAGAAAAAGCCATGGCAGGCATCGGACACGACCAACGCGTCGAGATGATCCTTCCGGGTCACGAGGTGAATCTCTTGCAATTCGAAACCTCATCCGGCGACACTTTTACCGCCTCACTGGAGCTTCGCCCCAAAGCGCTGGCATTGCCGCAACCCGCCTGGCAGCTCTTTCTGAGGGAGATGGAGTTCTCTCCAGAGGAGGGAAGACTCCTCTTTTCATGGAACGATGTCGCAATACCCGGAGACTTTGACCTGGTATTGGAAACCGTGAACACCGAAGCCTTTCGGCAAACGGATACCGAGAACCATCACCACCTGACGCCCGATGGGCCCGAGTCCACAACTCAAGGCAATACCGATCCGAGCAACCATCAATTCGCCTTCCCCGATGGATCGGAGGGAACCCTGTGTTTTGGCTTTCCCGCCGATGAGCTCACCAATTTTGAATGGAAACAGACCGCCGTTCCCAACGGTCGACTGATCATCACCGAAGCGGAGCCACTCTGGCTGTTCCGCGTCGAAAACAAGAGGACGGGCGCCAGTCACGGTGCCATGTTGAAACTCATTCGAACATCCGAAGGCTTGCCTTTTCTCCCCAATTTGAAGTAGATCTTGAGCATGAGCGACCAGCCGACCTTCGATCTCGCCGCTGCCCATCGTTGGTTTTCCGCCGACTGTTTCAATCGCGTTTGGGGCTATTTGGAGAAGGCGGACCGTTCGGACACCGACAACGAAGTCATGCTCTCGCTGGCCCACGTATCGTTGGCACATTGGCGTGATCGCGAGGACGCGACGGATCAAAATTTTTCCATCGGCTACTGGTTGCTGTCCCGAGTCTATGCCGTTCGAGAAAACGCCGCGCCGGCCCTTCACTACGGTCAACTCTGTCTCGAATACGCCACCAAGGAATCGCCCTTCTTTCGAGCCTATGGCCACGAGGCGATCGCCCGTGCCGAGAAAGTCGCCGGAAACAGGGAAGCCGCTCAGGCCCATCTCGAACAGATCCGCGCCCTGCTCGACGAAGTCACCGATTCCTCCGAGCGATCTTTGCTGGAGACCGACTTGGCCGACCTCTCCTCCTAACTCGACATCTTTACCACCCCTGCCATGAGAAGTTCGTCGCTTGCACTTGTTCTGACCCTGCTTTTCCCCATCAACGACAGCCACGCTCGCGAGTGGACGGCGATCGATGGTCGAAAACTGGAAGCCGAATATGTTTCTGCCACCGTCGAAGCTGTCATCGTGAAACGTGCCGCCGACGGTCAAACTTTCACCTTGCCCTTGAAAGGTTTGTCCGAGGCGGATCAAATCTGGATCAAGGAACAAGCCGGGAAGCCCGCCGCTCCGGGGAAACCGGTCGAAGGAGCCTTCGCCGATCTCGTCACGGGCGATTGGGCTCTGTCCGAGTTGAATGGCCTTCCTTTCTCGATTTTCGCACCGGAAAACCTCGATGCCGCGAAGAAAGTGCCGCTCATCCTCGCGCTGCACGGAAAGAGCGACAACAACGACAATGGCAAACAAGTCGGTGGCTGGATGAAGACCTTCGCGGCTCCCGCCAATCTGGAGAAAAACCCCTGTATCATCGTCGCACCGCTTTGCTATCAACCCTATGGCGCCACTGGCGGCGGTTGGTATGACGAGCCAGGTGACAAAGCCCTAGCTCTGGTCGAGAAGCTCATCGACGGATTGCCCATTGATCCCAAACGCGTCTATGTCATTGGCTATTCCATGGGAGGCTTTGGCACCTGCCATCTGATCGACAAGGAGAACAAACTTTTTGCAGCAGGTGTTGCCGTGGCGGGATGCACCGGCACCAGCACAGCGGGTAGTTTCAAACGCGTTCCCCTCTGGCTGCATCATGCCGCCGACGATGCCACCGTGAGCGTGGAAGGATCGCGGGCACTCGCTGAGGAGCTGAAACGCTCCAAGGATTTCAAATACACCGAGTATCCCACCGGCGGGCATGGCATTGTGGGACAGGTTTTCAATGACCCGGCCGTTCACGAGTGGCTGTTTCAGCAGGGGGGCGAGTGAGAGAGTGAGAGATTCCTCACCATTCCTGCCGACGATTTCGCCATTTTCTCGCTGGCAATTCCCCCACCGGGGCCTATAAATCTTCCCAAGATGAATATTTTCTTCGGTATCTGCGTGGCGGTAGCATTTTTGCTCCTGGGAGCGATTGCGTTCAATTACCTGCTCAAAGGCGAAAGCTGAATCATTTCGAGCACTCCAGTTCGCGAGTCGCTCTTCAGTTTTTCGAGACCTCAATGGCCCGCCAAGGCCGGGAATATGCGTGCTTGCGTCGTTCCTTTTACTTTGCACGTCACCACCAACCGGTTGGCCAGAGTCGCGATCACGTCCTATCCACGGGGATAGGAGTGAACTAAAGTAATCGTGATTATTATGGATTCCACATTAAATTACGGAGTCCAGTTCACCCTCGACCTTCTGGTTTCTCATGGAGCACGACCGTTCATTCATTTCCGATCCACTGGGTGGCAAGGTGTTCGCCGCCCTGCTGGGACTTTCGACTATCTTCTTCGGAGCTTGGCATTTCACCAATGAAGAAGCCCCGTCGACAGCCGCTCCCGATCTGGTCGCCGAATTGAAGGAATCGCATCTGGAACGTCGGACCCTCCAGAAAGAGCTCGAGAAAGTCTCCAAGGAACGTAGCCGTCTCATCAGCGAACTCGATGCCTCGAAAGCCGAGTTCATCGTGACCGCGGAAAAGCTCGATGCGGCTCAGGAGCAGCTTTCTCTCGTTTCAGCGAATCTGGCGAAGGCTGAGATGAAGGTGAAAACGCTCACGCGATCGATGGAACAAGTGATGACCGAAGCGTCCGAGGAATCCGAAACCACCCGCAGCGCCCTCGTGGCTCTGGAGCAAAAGGCCGCCGCTGACGCCCGAGCCTGGGCCGAAGCTCGCGAAGATTTGGAAACCCAACTCGCGGACGCCTCCATGAGGTTGGCCAAGGCGCCCAGCCGCGGAGCCGAAATCGACGCCCTCAAGACACGCATCGTCAGCCTCGAGCAGAAACTCGATATTCTTGGGAATCAACGAAACGAAATGGCCCGATCCCTTCGCTTTGCCACCAGTCGGTGACGGATGACTCGCGAGGCCGAAAAGACATGCTGACCGTGGACCAACTCATCGACCTGGAGCTTCGTATCCAGGAGGAGATCGACCATCTCCAAAAGGACATGGATGCCTCCGCAGAAGAACGCGAGGCAGTCTCTCCGGACAAATCAATCGGTCGTCTCTCCCGACTGGACGCCATGCAAATGCAAGAAGTCGCCAAGGATGCCCAGCGTCGGCGCGAGGAAAGGCTCCAACTTCTTGAGGCCGCCCGGGACCGCATGGACGAAGGCGAATACGGAAACTGCGAAGTCTGCCATGATGCCATTCCGTGGCCGAGACTCGAAGCGCAGCCGGAAGCCACCCGATGTGGCAAGTGCGCTGGCTGAGACTCCCGCCCACCTGTTCACCTATCTATCACGCAGGGAATTCCCCTGCGTTTTCGTTTTGCCAAAACGAAGCACTCCATAGTCGGGCATGTCCTCGTGAGCATGACGATACAGGTTCACCTCCTCGCCCGTCGGAGAGAGGGTGAAAATCAAGCGCTCGACCGGGCCATCGTCAATGATTTCCAGTTCCAGCGCCCAGATCAGAGAAATCAGCTTCCCGGAAAAGGAATACGGCCCCTGAGGCAGTTCAAAATCGAACTCTCGCTCCTCTGTCGCGGTCGGAGCATCGAATGCAAAATCTTCGACGATCTCCACATCCTGGGTGCCTTTGCCCTCGGTGTAGTAAAACAAGCGAAGCGCCGCCGCTTTCGGAACCGAACTCAGTCGCCACGACACCGTACCACGAATCCTCTCACCCGGAACATAGGCGAGGTTGTCGAATTCTGTTTTGATCTCGGCTGAATTGGTGGCGTCCATCGGAGTCAATCAAACAGGGTCAGGTCGGCGAGGCAACAGGGTTAGGTCGAA
>JAGROX010000405.1:3175-17175 GCA_020440025.1 Verrucomicrobiia bacterium | reverse complement strand
TACTTCGCCGGGAAACTCTACTTCCGCGAAGTCGTCAGTATCAGCGACCTCGATGGCCAGTGCCATTGGGTCAAACAAGCCGGAGCCAAACCCACGACCCTCTACCCCAACGGCATCGACCTGGCCCGTGGCGTAGTCGGCAACCGCTACACCGCGCCCGTGCGCGGTGACCGGGCCATGTCAGGCCTGACCGATGATTGGTGGAACCTGTGGCTGCGTTTTGACGGTCCCGACCTGTCACCCCTACCAGAGATCGACCTCCCCGAACTCGACCGAGCCATCACCTGGACCAGCGCCAACACCTTCGTGTACTTTGGGCCCGAGAAAGTGAAGATCAGGCTGATCGCCAGAACAGGACAAATGGCCGGCAGCTACCTCGACAAAGCCAGCGGCGTGAACGTGAAATTCGGTGGCGTCATCCTCCAGAAACAATCCCTGGTGACCGGAAGCTACCTCGCCCCCATCCCCGGAGGTTCCGCCTCCGGACTCTTCAGTGCCGAGGGCAGATGAGGGCTTCATCTAACCCTGTTAGGTCAGCGACTTAACCCTGTTGAGTCAACTGGTCGATTGCTCACTTTCCGCTTTGCTTGTCGGCTTCGGAAGCCTTCAACTCGGCAGACTTGGGGGGATCCCAATTGACGGGCTGGCCTTTTCGCTGCGCCGCGAGCCAGTTCAGCGCCGCCTCATGAACGATCTCGTGCCCGCCTTGAAAGATGGTCACACGAGTATTGCCGTGAGTTTTTCGAAAGACCGGTGGGCGATCGCCGTAAAGATCATCCTGAATTGCCTCGCCGCCACTGGCCGGCGCCTTCTGCGTCTCGTAAAAAGCGGCCATTTCGGCATCAGTCAGGCGTTCGCTTTCGGGAACCACCGCGTTCCAGGCTTTCAACGAGTGCACAAAAGGCACGCTGCCAGAGCGCCCGTCTTCAATGCCGTGATTGAGATCGAGAGGCACTCCCCCCGCATTTTTCAACCAGGTCACCGGGGAACGATGCCGGGCATCGGCCTTGATCGCTTCGCTGGCATCGGGAACTCCACCGAGTGATTTCTCAATATCCTTGGCGTAGTTGCCTCGTCCTGCCGCCGTGGTGTCCGCATGCCACGCCGTAATGTCGGAGATGCCGCACCACGAAGAAATCCCCGCCCAAATCTCCGGGGTTCTTCCCGCCAGCAGCTGAGTGGCATGCCCGCCGCCGGAAACGCCGATGGCATAGATCCTCGTCTCATCGACTGACGCCTGGCTTTTGGCCCATTCCACGGCCGCCCGGATGTCCGCCACCATGAGGTCGGAACCCATCGCTTCCGGGGTGCGGTTTGGTCCACGGAAATTGGGATGGATGAACACCCAGCCGTTCTGCTGGCACCATTCGGCATATTTTGCCTCGCCGCCGACCTGTCGATAATCTCCCGACCACGTGTGCAGCGCCACCAGCAAGGGAGCCCGAACACCCGCTGCCAAATTGGGAGCCCAAAAAAGTGCGGGTTGCTCGCTCTTGTCGGCGGGACAGGGATAGCGAACTTCGTGAACGCCCTGCGGATATCCTTTCACGTCACCCGGGTCCGCAGCGGATAGAAAGATTGGACTGGCGGTCATCATGAAAGTCAGGGACCAGGAGGCAAATCGCCGGAATGGCGCGAGATGGCATGTCATCCCGATTTCTTAGCCGATGATCGCGCCTGAACGCAAGCACCGGGACTGACGCAATGCGGCCCCAAAACCCCGAAACCTCTCAATTACTTGGGTCGGAGATTAAAGAAATCTCGCATCACGCTGTAAAACACCCGCCGCTTGAACTTCGGCACCCACTTGAGTTTGAACTTCTCCGGCTTGATCCACTTGTAGTCAGAAAACTCCCGGGTGTGATGGGCGAGATCGATCTCATCGGCGGCCCCGAGATAGCGACAGAGGAAATAGGTCTGCTCCTGGCCGCAGAAGAGGCCCTTCTTCAAATGTCCGCCGGGGAATTTGTAGCGATAGCCGGTCCGACAGGCGACGATCTCGTAGCGATCTCGGGAAACTCCGATCTCTTCTTCCACTTCCCGATAGAGGGCGGCGATGAGGTCTTCGCCCTTGTCGACACCGCCCTGGGGAAACTGCCAACTTCCCCGATAGTCGATGCGTTCGGCCACGAAAATGCGTCCGTCCTCACGTTGGAGGATCGCCGCGACATTGGATCGGTAGGAGGATGCCATCGGACTCATGGAGATCGATCCCGAGTCTTTCGAGAAGGATCACGTTTCTGACTTCCGAAAAACTCGGATTCGTGGAATGGTGTTTAGAAGTGATGAGAGCCGATTGCAACACTCATTTCGGTGGAGTTCGTCTGATTGTGCTGATTGCGGCAATCGGTGCCATCGTTCTTGGACTCCTCATGGTGAACCATTGGTCACCAAAGCGGGTCGTCGCCCGGCAACAAATCGCCCTCATCGCGGCGTTGGAGCGGCGCAGCGCCAAGCGCCTTGATCGCCTTCTGGCCCCGGATTATCGGGACCAATGGGAGTTTGATCGCGAGGAGATGAAACTTTCGGTTCTGGATATGGGGAGTCAGTTCATCCTGCTCACTCTGTTACCATCCGAGACCACGACCACTTTTGGCGAGGGAACAGCCGAAGTTCGCACCCGCTTTGAGGTCACTGGCAACGGTTCTCCTTTGGCACACGAAATCATCCGAAAAGCCAACCGATTGAAAACGCCCTTCGTTTTTCACTGGGAAAAGCAAAGTGCCTGGCCCGGAGACTGGAAACTCACCCGAATCGAGAATCCGGACCTCGCCACTGAACTCCACGGCTATCGTCCCGGAGATCTGCGTCGGGCGATGGAGAACCCGTGATGCATTGCGATTTCCCAAAACCATTTTGATTCGCCATCGTTCCATCCTTGATTCCTTCGCCTCGACCCGGTTGAGTAAACGAATCCCTCACTTCCCCAACCTTTTCCTTTCAGAGGAAACCCCACCACCCCTAGCCGTCATGCCCGCCTCTTTTTTTAAACCACTTCTCGCAACGCTATCCCTGCTCGCTTTCGGCTGGCTGGGAACCAATGCCCACGCACAAAACAATCCGGGAACGACGGGACTGGATGACGGCATCAAAGGATTCTGGGAATGCGAGACGCCCACGGGTAAATTCGTCTCGCGCTTGGATCAGATTTCGTCGGTGTCTCAGCACGAATATCTCATCGACGGCGGCGCCCGTGTCTATGAGGTCACGGTGGCCACGGACGGCCCAATGATCGCGCGCTTCTACTACATCGAACCCATCACCGAAGGTTCCCCACTGTCACTCGGCAAGGCAACCATCGATCGCCTTCGCGAGGTCGCCAACGACGCCGGTGGTCGCGCCGGCATGGATACGGAACGGGATGTGGTAAAGCACTATCCGGATACCACCCACGCCAAGACCGCCGAGTATCGGCTGAGAGTGAAGGAAAACCTGGATCGAATCTACCAGCACATCCATCGCGTCTGGGCCGAGGAGAAAGGCCGCGGCGAAAAGAACAAGATCACGATTCGGGACGAGTGATGGGTTCACCGCCCCCTGAACCCACTCCGATTCTGTATGATGGATCAGTCTCAGTGGTCGGCCGAAATGGGCGAGACGTGGAAGGCTCTCGAGGCCTTTCAAGTCGATGAACCCAAGGTCGTCTTTTCTTTTTCTGCAAGGCTGGCAAGAGAGAACGGGTGGACAGCGAATCAAGCCAGTCGTGCGATTGCGGAATACAAGCGATTCCTCTTTCTCGCCCGCCACGCTGGCCACTCCGTGACTCCCTCCATAGTGATCGACCAGGTCTGGCACCTTCATCTGGTCTACACCCGCTCTTACTGGAAGGAATTATGCGGCGATGTTCTTGGTCGCCAACTCCACCATCACCCTACCACCGGAGGACTTGCCGAAAGCGGGAAATTTGAGGCCCAGTACGAACAGACATTAACCTCCTACCGCAGACTTTTTGGAGAGGCTCCCCCGCAAGATATCTGGCCATCGAAGGAACTCTGTTTTCGCCCAAAAAAGAGCCGTTGGGTTGATGTCAGCAAGCTTTGGTTGATCCCAAAGCCTTCTTGGGTTTCTCGAATCCGGCTGCGTCCCGTTGCGGCAATTTCGATTGCGAGCCTCTCGATTGTCACCCTCGCAAGCTGCACCGACCTGAACGTTTTCAACTATACCGGAATCGAGTTTCTCAAATTCTATGTCTCCGCATTTGCTCTGGCCTTCTTGATCTCACTGGTTGTCGGGTCAATTTTCAGATCTCGCGTTGCCCGGGGGGAATCTTCGGGCCCTTTGACAGATCCCTACGAGATTGCCTTTCTCGCAGGTGGGGGAAGGCGCATGGTCGATGCAGTGTTCACCGCCCTGTTTACGAGAGGAGCGATCGTCACCTATGAAGAAGGCAATGGGGCAGGCCGGATGGGAAAAGTTGAAGCACCCCTTGATGAAACGGATTGGCACCCTTTTGAGTCCCTTTGCCTGACAGCCTTTCCCGAATCTGGCACCGCAAAGGTCGGAAGCCTTCGCAAAGCTCTCATCCCTTTGACTGAGGCCATGCAGGGTTCGATGACTGATCTTGGCCTGATTCTTTCTTCGGCTCAGCTGGTCAAACTACGACTGACCGTTGCATTCCCACTTCTACTGGTCATGATCTCCGGAGCAATCAAGATAGTGGTCGGCATTGATCGAAACAAACCCGTCCTGTTTCTGGTGATCCTTCTCTTTCTGAGTCTGATCGCTCTCATCTTTAGGATCGCACTGGTCGGGAAACGCACCCTAGAAGGTGCGACCGTTTGGAAGGAAATCCGCTCACAGGGACGGGTCAAACCCATCATTGAGAGGGACGGAAAGTGGGCTCTCGATCCCAACAACGCCGCACTGATGGTCGCGATCGGTGGTGCAGCGACTCTGAACACCTCCTCCTTCAAATCACTCCATCAAACCATCTACCGCCCGGGCGCCGATACTGGAGCCGGCTGCGGAGCGGGAGGATGTGGCGGAGATGGAGGGGGCTGCGGCGACGGGTGCGGAGGTGGTGGCTGTGGCGGCTGCGGTGGCGATTAATTCCAGCTCACAACGCTCCAAAAAACATCCCCGCGATGCTTGCGGAGAGCAGGCTAGCAATGGTGCCGCCGAACATGGCTTTGAATCCCAGGGCTGCCAAGGTGGGGCGCTGCTCGGGAGCGAGAGCTCCGATGCCCCCGAGTTGAATGCCGATGGAGCTGAAATTGGCGAATCCGCAGAGGGCAAAAGTCGCGAGAAAGATGGAGCGTTCGCCGAGCCCGTTGGCTGCCTGTAAGTCGCCCAGCTGGGTGTAGGCGATGAATTCGTTGGTCACCATCTTGGTACCAAGCAACTGCCCAAGTTGAAGCAGATCGCCGCTCTCGCCACCGATCACCCAGGCTAAGGGAGCAAAGACAAATCCTACCAAGGCTTCGAGCGAAAGGCCCTCGAAATTGCCGCCCGAGAGCTGGATCACCCATCCATCGAGTACTCCCGGCGTCCCCGCTGCCACATCGCCCCCGAGTTCACCGAACCAACCGAACACCGCATTGACCAGAGCGATCAGAGCCACGAACACGAGCAGCATTGCGGCCACATTCAGCGCCAACTTGATTCCTTCGGACGTGCCATTGGCGAGGGCGTCGAGCAAATTGGAACCATGATGATCCCGAGGCACGAACAGCTCTTCGTCCACCTTGCCCGTCTCCGGGATCAACATTTTTGCTACCAGCAGGGCGGCCGGGGCATTCATCATCGACGCGGTGAGGAGTCGACGGGCCACTTCGATCTGCTGAACGGGATCATCTCCAGCAAGGGTCACGATGTAGAGCCCGAAGACGCTGCCAGCGATCGTGGCCATGCCACCCGTCATCAATGCCATGATCTCGGATCGCGTCATCTTGGCGATGTAGGGCTTCACGATCAGCGGCGCCTCAGTCTGCCCGATGAAGACATTGGCCGCCGCAGCGAGGCTCTCCGCGCCCGAGAGACGCATCACCCGCTTCATCACCCAGGCAAATCCAAAGACCACCCATTGCAGCACGCCGAGGTAGTAGAGCGCCGAAGTCAGCGCCGACACAAAGATAATGGTCGGCAGCACTTTGAAGGCGAACCCGTACTTCGAGGCATCGAGCAATTCGCCAAAGAGGAACTCCGAACCAACATCGGTATATCCCAGCAATTTGACGAAAAGCCCCGACATCAGATCGATGACCTGGCCAAACGGAGTCTTGAGAATCAGAAATCCCAGAATCATCTGAAGCAGGACGCCTCCGATGACGAGCGGCCAGTTGATGGATCGACGGCCACTGCTGAGAAGGACGCATAGTCCAATCAACACGACGATTCCCAACAAACCTCTGAGGATGGCTTCGATCATAGCGATGATGGCAGCAGCAGGAACGACATGAAGGACGCAGTCTCTCCGCGATTCGTCTCCCCTGACAAGCCAAATCTCCGGGTCATCTCCCCACAAAAAACCCGGTCTCCGCAAAACGAAGACCGGGTTTTTGAATGAGTTTGCCTAGAATCGGGATCGATCTCAGGCAGCGTTCTTTTGGATCTCCTCGATCGAGGCCTTCACGATCTGGTAAAAGCTGTCCGGATCGAGCGCGGCACCGCCAACGAGGAATCCGTCGATATCGGGCTGCGAGATGAGTTCCGCGGCGTTGCCAGGCTTGGCGCTGCCACCGTACTGGATGCGAACCTTGCTGGCGACATCTTCACCGTATTTTTCCACAAGGACACTGCGAACAAAGGCATGGGCCTCCTGAGCCTGCTCGGGCGATGCGGTGCGACCGGTGCCAATGGCCCAGACGGGCTCGTAGGCGATCACAGTATCGATCATGCGCATGGCGCCAACATCGGCAAGAGTGCCGTCGAGCTGGGTCTTCAGCACCTCCTCGACCTTGTTGGCGTCGCGCTCTTCGAGCGTCTCACCGATGCAAAGGATGGCCTTGATACCCGCTTCGTGAGCGGCGCGAACCTTGCGATTGATGAATCCATCGTTTTCGCCAAACAAGGTCCGGCGCTCGCTGTGTCCGAGGATCACATAGTGGCAGTTCAGCTCTTTGAGCATGGCCGCAGAAATCTCACCGGTGTAAGCACCGGCCGGTTCGGGTGACATGTTCTGGGCGGAGAGTTCGACCGCCTTGCTCTGACTGATGAATTCCGAGGCTCGGGCCAGGGAAACAAAAGGAGGAGCGATGACGACATCAACGGCGGCCTTGTCCTGGAAATGGCCAAGAAACTTGCGCAGAAACTGCTCCGTTTCGTTGGGCGTCTGGTTCATTTTCCAGTTCGCGGCGATGATGGGTGTACGGGACATAGGAATTGGGGAAAGGTAGTTTGGGAAGTGTTGGGTGAATGAATCTCTAAACTCTAAATCCTAAATTCGAAACAATTTCTAATGACTAATGAGAGAATGCCCCAATTGCTAGAGTCGTTTTCTCAGGAACCATTTGGAGCCTTGAGTTTTGAATATTGGGGTTTGGAGCTTCGGATTTAGGATTTTTCGTCGAGCGCGGAAATACCCGGCAGGTCTTTGCCTTCGAGCAATTCGAGTGAGGCACCGCCACCGGTGGAAATATGGTCCATCTTGTCGGCCAACCCACACTGATTCACCGCCGTGACGGAATCACCGCCTCCGACGATCTTGACGGCATTGGATTCGGCCATGGCTTCGGCAACCGCCTTGGTGCCGATATCGAAACCGCGTTTCTCGAACACACCCATGGGACCGTTCCAGATCACCGTGCCAGCCCGGGAAATCTCGGCGGCAAAATCCTTGATCGCCCGATCGCCGATGTCGATGCCCTCACGGTCGGCGGGAATGGCTCCCCCCTCACCCCAAGGCGCGGTGACTTCGGTGGGCGCGTCGTCGCGGAACTCAGCGGTGTGGCGGGTGTCGACCGGCAGCAGAAAGCGAATCCCTTTTTCTTCGGCCGTCTTCAAAATGTGAAGCGCCATGTCGACCTTGTCGGGTTCGGCGAGGCTCTTCCCAATTTCATAGCCCTGGGCCAATCGGAAGGTGTTGGCCATGGCACCACCGATGATGAAGGAGTCGGCTTTGTCCATGAGACGGTTGAGCACCTCGATCTTGTCGGAAACTTTAGCACCACCCATGATGACGACAAAGGGACGGGCCGGATCTTCCAGTTGATCGACGAGATACTTCAGTTCCTGCTCGATAAGAAAACCCATCGCGCACGGGCTGAGATAATGGGTTACGCCCTCCGTGGAGGCATGAGCCCGGTGAGCGGTGCCGAAGGCATCATTCACATAGATCTCTCCGAGCGATGCGAGTGCCTTGGCAAACTCGGGATCGTTCTTTTCCTCGCCAGCGTAAAAACGGACGTTCTCCAACATCAGCACTTCGCCGTCCTTCATTTCGGCCACCGCTTTCTCAGCTTCTTCGCCAATACAGTCACCCACAAATTTCACTGGTGCCTCGATGAGTTCGCCGAGCCTGTCGGCCGCCGGTTTCAGGGAATATTTCGGATTTTTCTCTCCCTTCGGACGGCCCAGATGAGACATCAGGATGACACGTCCGCCGCCTTTCACCAAATGTTCGATGGAAGGAATCGCCGCCTGAATGCGGGTGTCGTCAGTGATCTGCAGGTTGTCGTCCAGCGGCACGTTGAAATCGACGCGCATGAGGATGCGTTTGCCGGCGGGAGCGAGGTCGCGAATGGAGAGCTTGGCCATGATAGGAAAATGAAGGGAGTGAGTAAAATGTCAGAAGTAGTTGGAGCGAGTTTCCAAAAAAACGCCCCTCAAACGCGGGGTCTGAAGGGCGTTTTGGAATTGGGGAGGTGAAAGCCGATTAGAGGCTGGCACCGATCAACTCGAGAGCGTCGACAGCACGATTGGAGTAACCCCATTCGTTGTCATACCAGCCCACGACTTTGACGAAGTTGCCATTGGCCATGGTGGTGAGACCATCGAGGATACAGGAGTGGGGATTGCCCACGATATCCTTGAGAACGAGTTCTTCTTCGCTGTACTCGAAGATGCCCTTGAGGGGACCTTCGGCAGCAGCGCGGTAGGCGTCGTTGATGGCTTCGATCGAAGCTTCTTTGGAAAGCACGGCGGTAAAGTCAGTCACGGAACCCGTCGGAGTCGGAACGCGGAAAGCACCACCCTGAAGCTTGCCATTCAGTTCCGGAATCACGAGGCCGATCGCCTTGGCGGCACCCGTGCTCGAGGGAATGATGTTCTCGGCGGCAGTACGGGCACGGCGAAGGTCGCTGTGCGGAGTATCGAGCACGCGCTGGTCACCGGTGTAACTGTGAATCGTGCTCATGAAGCCTTTTTCCACGCCAAACGTGTCGTTCAGCACCTTGGCCATCGGAGCCAGACAGTTGGTGGTGCAGGAAGCGTTGGAAATGATGTGGTGGTTGGCCGGATCGTAGGAATCGCTGTTGATCCCGATGCAGAATGTCAGGTCGGGATCTTTCGCCGGAGCGGAAATGAGAACCTTTTTGGCACCCGCTTCGATGTGCTTGCCAGCACCTGCGCGATCCACGAAGAAACCGGTCGACTCAAGAACGACGTCAACACCACGACTGCCATGATCGAGAGCGGCCGGGTCGCGCTCGGCGGTAGCCTGGATACGATGACCGTTCACCGTGATGGAATCTTCGTCGTATTCGACGGTGCCTTTGAAAGGACCGGCAGTGGAGTCCCACTTGAGCAAGTGAGCAAGAGTCTTGTTGTCGGTCAGGTCGTTGATGGCGACGACTTTTTTGAGCTGTTCGTCGCTCATGGCGCGCAAGACCATGCGTCCGATGCGTCCGAATCCGTTGATTGCGTAGTTGGCCATAATTAAGAGGATGTTGCTTGGTTTCGATATCCTTAAAGTCGACCTCTCGTTACCGCGAGGCCTGAAGCTCCACCCACATGGCGGAAGCGCGGCTAATTAAGCGACGGGCGCAATCACGTCAACTCGGGAAACGGAACACCCTTTAAAATTTGAAAATCCACTAGAATTTTCAAAACCAACTACAATCAGGCCTTCGCTCTAGTGCCTGGTGCTCAAGTATTGAGAAGAGAGTTGGGATGCCGAGGTCTTCTCCATCCCCCCGGAAAAAAACACCACCTGGCGCGACTGTCACCCACTCAGCGAAGGCTGACGGTAGCTCCGGGAAGCCGGGCGGCTTCAAGGTAGTGCTCAATCGAGTTATCTCGAGGCACTCCGAGGTCGATGGCTTTCTGATAGTGTTGCTCGGCGCGATTCGCGTCCGGCTTATCCATGGTGGCATACAACACGGCGAGGTTGTAGTGTGCGTCCCCGAATTCGGGATCGATCTTCACCGCTTCGTTGAAGGCTCCCTCGGCGCGATTCACATAGCCCTTTTGGCTGGAAATGACTCCCACACAATTGTGGGCTCGGGCATTCTTGGGATCGTAGTGGATGCTTTCCGTCAGGCGCTCCAAGGCTTCGTCATACTTGCCCTGCGCGTAGTAATTTCGACCCAGGAGGTAGTAAGCCAGACCGTTTCCGCTGTCGATGGCAATGGCCTTCTCCAAGAGCTCCTGAGCTTCTTCGTGCTCGCGAGTCGCCATCTTTACCAGCGCCAGATTACAGAGACAAACCACGCTCTTCGGACGGAATGCGAGATACTTTCGATAGGCTTCTTCAGCCTCTTCATAGCGCCCTTCGGAGTAATCGAGACGAGCGGCTTTTTGAATCTGAACCAATTCGTCATCGAGGTTCTGCGTTTCCACGATGCCGGTGCCCGAGCCATCGGATTCCTTGCCTTCTACCAGGATGATTCCCTCGACGCGCTCCACTCCGGCAGCTTCCACCAGCTCCGCCATTTCAGGGGCCTTGAACATCTTCCGCTCTTCTTCGTTCAACGCCGGGCCGCTGGCCATGTCTTCGACCATGGCGAAAAGGTTCTCCGCTTCCGATCCGAGTTTTTCGAGTTCGCGGAGGAGTAGAGACTTGGTCTGCATGACCTGACTCTGACGACGGAGTTGTTTCAGCACCACCGCGCGCAGCAATTCATTCTCTGCCGCCACTTCCGGTGACAGGGAAGCCACTTGAGTCATGTCCTCATCGCTGAGTTCCTGACCCAGTTCTTTGAGACGATTTCGAAGGTCCGCAATGTGCCCTTCGTAACGATGGTTGTCATCGATCAGTTTTTGTCGTTCGACCTTGATCTGTTCCACCTGCTCTTTGAGCAAGGCGATCTGCACCGTCTTGTCGCCGTTGTCCTTCTCCAGCAATCGGGCTGACTTTTCGACTTCCTTCAGTTTCTCCCGAAGGTCTCGATTTTCCTCCATCAGTTGGGCTACCGCCGTAGACTCTCCGCCTCCTTCCATGATGGCGGCGAGGCTGTTCCGCTCTTTCTCGATATCATCACGATCACGCCGGATCCGCTCCAGTTCGCTTTGAGTGGAGTTCAGCTGAGCGACCAGTTCCTTCTTTTCCTGATTCGCTTTTTCCAGTTCTCCCAGAGCCTCGGTCAGAATCTGCTTCAATTGGGCCACCTCCGCATTGATGTCAGGATTGGTGCCAGCCTTGCTCTCCGCCTCTTTGAGCCGCCGCTGAAGATCGGCAGTACGTTGCTGGGACTGCGCCAGTTGGGTCTGGGAATCGTAAAGTTCGCTTCGCTTCTGAGCGATGTCGTTTTCCAGCAGCCGGTTCTTCTGGGCCAACTGATCCATCTGCGCCCGCATCCGATCAAAGTCCTGCTGGAGGCGCAAGAATGGATTGTCAGTAGCCCCGGCGACCGCATTCGGATTCTGGGGAGCAAAATTTGGAACCGGCATCGGGGGATAAGGGGAAACCGTGCTGGGATCCGTTGGAGGTCTCACCACTATCGGAGGCGCTCCAGCGATCCCGCTTCCCTGTAGCGGAGCCACGTTGTTGTCGGACCACTCCGGCAACTGAAGCACTCCATCACCACCTCCGTTGGATGGCGCGAACTCCGGCGACACCGGTTGCACGGAAGGCGGCAGCCCCGGATCTTGAACGGGAGGCGCTGCATTGTCGGCAAAATTTCCCGAAGGCGCAGGCTGTTGCCCGCGGTTCCGCATGCGATCTCTCAGAGCCCCAATCTTCTGCACCAACTGGGTGCGCCGATATTCCACCAACTCAGGATGGAACTCAGGAAAGCTTCGGGCGAGATCGTCGAACAAGGGTTTCGACTGACCATACTTCGCCAAGGCATCGAGTTCCTTCCCGGATTCCTCGTGCTTGATGCCCTCCTGCAATAATTGGTACGCACGAAACCAGAGATCCGCTGGATCAAATTTCACGGGCTCTTGAGCCCCCGCCATGCCACCGGACAAGGTCAGAAAAGTCGCCAGAACGACCGCTAACACCTGTCCGAGACCTCGGTTCGGCCTCTTCTCTCTCTGCATCACGTTGTGCGTTATTTCGGACTCCACCCCGACAGCCACGTCGTAATACCTTTCGATTCAACGGTAACGGAGGGGGAAAAGAGGGGCATTTATACCATGGAGGATCTGAAATGTCTTGCGTGAAATGGAGATAGGAAACTTTTTTTAAAACTTCTCAGGCGGAGAAATTCATTGAAGTCAGGCCATTCATCCCTAGTTTTTCGGCCATCGAACCCACTGTCGGACTCGTCTTGCAAACCATGCTCGACCAACAGGTGCTCGTACTGAACCGGCTCTGGCAACCGGTCAATCTGTGCTCGGTGCGGCGCGCGTTTTCCCTCATGTTTTTGGGGCACGCTCAGATCGTGCATACCGATCCGGATCGCCTCTACGACACTCACGATGCGGAATCCTGGCTGGAGATTTCTCTCAAACACGAGGGACCTGATGTGGTTCACACGGTCAATCACCGTTTCCGCATCCCTGCCGTCATCGTGGTGCCCCGCTATGATCAGCTTCCTCGACAGGAGGTGAAATTCAGTCGGCAAAACGTCTATCAACGCGATGATCACACCTGCCAGTACTGCGGCGTTCGCCATGATCTCAAACAGTTGAACCTTGACCATGTCGTTCCCCGCCATCGTGGCGGTAAAACGACTTGGGAGAACGTGGTCTGCTCCTGCATCAGTTGCAACACCCGCAAGGCTCACAAGCTTCCTGCTGAAGCCAACATGTTCCCGCTCAAAGAGCCCCGCATCCCGAGGTGGCGCCCCATGTTCACCATGGTCAACGGAAACGCCGACCTTTTTCCGCATGAGAGCTGGAACCACTTCCTCAATCCCAGCTCATCCAAGGTCAAGGTGAGCCGCTGACCGATCGCTACCTCCCCTCTCTCACAAACTCACGGATCAACCGATCAGTTTGAGAATCACTCCGGGAGCAAAACCGGCGATAAGAATGAGCGCCATCAGAATGATCATGGCGGATTTGGTTGCCGAACTCAGCGGAATCGCCGCTTCGTCGCGATTCACCGGCTCGCTCCAATACATGGCGGCAACCACCTTGAGGTAATAATAAAATCCTGCGGCCGCTCCGACTCCCGCGAGACCAACCAGCCACCATTGGCCCTGCTGAATCGCGAGACTGAAGACGAAGAACTTGCCGAAAAAACCGGCCGTGAGCGGGACTCCTGCCAGAGATGCCATGGAGATGAGCAACGCCAACGCAAGGAAGGGCGAAGACTTGGCGAGTCCACGATAGGCATCGATCTCGTCACTGTCCCGATGCACCCGGACCAACCCGATCACGAGGAACGCCAGCAGCGTCATTAGCAGATAGGCACCGAGATAGAAAGCCACCACCTGCTCCACCGAGAGTCCCTTCGCTTCGCCGGCGGCAGGAGCCGAGGCAATCGCCGTGAGCAAGAAGCCCGCGTGGGCAATGCTGGAGAAGGCGAGAAGGCGTTTGAAATTGGTCTGGGGAATGGCGGTCAGGTTTCCGTAAACCAGGGTCAGCCCGGCGATGACCACGAAGGCCATTGTCGATTGAGCCGCGAGAGAGCCCGCGGTGCTCGTCAGGAACAACTCCGAAATTCGCAGCAGGACGATGAAACCCGCCGCTTTCGACCCCACCGAAAGAAACGCGGTGATAGGCGTGGGCGC
>JAGROX010000405.1:0-3116 GCA_020440025.1 Verrucomicrobiia bacterium | reverse complement strand
AGAATGAGGGCAAAAGCGAAAAGAGCGGCCGTGATGTTGAGACCATCGGCACTGAGAGCCGCGCCGATTTTCGAGAGTTCCATCGATCCGGTGACACCATAGAGCCAGGCAAATCCATAGACGAGAAAGCCCGTGGAGAGCGCCCCGAGAATGAGGTATTTCACCCCAGCTTCCAGAGAACCCACATTCCGCCTCAGGTAGGCGACCATGATGTAGAAAGTGATGGTGACCGCTTCCAGAGAAACGAAGATACTCACGAGATTGTTGGCCGACGCCATGCACATCAGTCCGGCACAGGCGAACACGGGCAGGGCGAAAAATTCTCCGAGGCCAGCCTGCGGGTGCGCGCCCTTCTCGGCTGGGGCAGTGAATTTCTCCACCAAACTGCGATAGTCGACCGCCATCAGCAGCACGAGGATGGTCGTCACCAGCGCAATGCCTTTGTAGAAAAGCGACATCTGGTTGTCGGAGTAAAACGACCAGAACACATTAGCATCGTCGGCATCGTGAGGCTCCACCTGAAAGAGCAAGCCCAAGACCACCACCAAGCCCAGCATGCCCAGCCAGGCGAGCGAGCGCTTGTCTTCGAGCTTCACGAAAGCCTCGACCAATAGCATGGCGAGCCCGAGCGCGAACACGATGATTTCCAGAGTGTAAGCCGGCATGATGATTGAAATCAGAGAAGATCGAAAAAGAGAAAATCGGGAAAGGGATCCAACAGGGTCAAGTCAGCGACCAAACAGGGTCAAGGACTCCATGAGAGGCGCCACAAAGTTCAGGAGGAGAGCCGGCATGAAACCGACTGCCATCAGGACGACCAGTAGCAAAATCGCAGGAACCCGCTCAAGACGCGTCAGATCAGCGAAACCGGCCTTGGCATCGCTGTCGGCGAGAGGCCCTTTAAAAACATTCCGATAGGCCCGGAGCATGTAGACAGCAGAAATCACCACGCCCCACAGTGCCAAAACGGTGGTCCATTGGAGAGCGCTCATCCCCACCTCGGGATGATCGAGGAAGGGCTTGAATCCTCCGAAGAACACCAACACCTCGGCCGCGAAATTTCCGAAGCCGGGCAGACCAATTGACGCGAAAGCCGCAAAACCAAAGAGCAGCCCCATGGCCGGAATCTTCTTGGCAAGACCACCGTGAAGAGAATCGAAATCGAGCGAACCCACCCGGTCTCTCAAGGCTCCGGTGAGCGCGAACAGCAAGGCAATGGAAATGCCGTGGGCGAACATCAGGAGGACCGCGCCATTCAGGCCAATCACGTTGCCGCTCGCGATTCCGAGGAAGATGTAGCCCATGTGCATCACGCTGGAGTAGCCGAGCATGGTGTCGAGACGACGCTGGGCGATGGTGACGAGGCCGATGATGAGAATGTTGCCGAGCAGCAACACCAACAGGAGCGTCTGCCAATGAGCCGCGCCCTCGGGCAACAGCGGCAGGGCGAGGCGGATGATGCCGTAGAGGCCAAACTTTTTCAGCACTCCGGCATGCAACATGGTCACGGGAGTGGGTGCCTGAGCATAAGCGGGCGGTGCCCAGCTGTGGAAAGGGAACAGCGAGATGAGAATCCCGAAGCCGATCAGGAGAACCAGAAAGATCGTGTTCTGAGTCTCGGGAGCGATGGGGTTTCCGGTTGTGGCCTGTGAGTAGAGATCGCTGAAGGCGAAGGAATCTCCTCCGAGTTGAAAGAAGAGCGCTAAGAGCCCGGCGAGCAGCACCAAACTGCCGACACCGAGGTAGATGGTGATCGTCCACGCGGTTTTCTTTCGGTTTTCGCCATAACCGAAGAGACCGATCATGAGGAAGGTCGGAATGAGCGCCAGTTCGTGGAAGGCGTAGAAAAAGAACAGATCGGTCGCACAGAAGGCACCCAGCGCTCCCGCTGACATCAGGAGAAGAGAAACGTAGTAGAGCTTCTTGCTTCCTTTGATCTTGTCCTCCGCCGGACTGACCAACACGGCAGCGATGGTGACGATGACGGTGAGAATCACCATCACGAGACTCAATCCATCCAGCCCGAAGGCGAGGCTCAGATTGGGGCTCTCGAGCAGCTGACGTGAACTCGCAAAATCAATCGGGGTCTGGCCTTCCACCGTAGAAGAGGCAAACCGAATCGTAGCCAGCAGCCCCAGAACACCATTGCCAAAGGCGGCGCACAGAGCCGTAGCGCGGGCGGGCGAGCCGAAAAGAATCGCCAGCACTGCAAGCAGGGGCAGGAAGACGATGAGTTCGAGAAGTGTCACGACGGTAAAAGAAGAACGTTAAGGAAAAGGATTAGGAAATTTGAAATCGAATCAGAAAACGAGGAGCCAGATCAGCGCCACCGCTCCCAGGCCGAAAAGAAAGGCGTAAGCCTGAACGTTGCCGACCTGGAACAGGCGCAGCACGTAGGCGATGCCGACGGCTCCCAAGGCAGGGGCGCGTGCGGTGAGAGGCTCGATGGCGTAGCGGTCAATCGTATCCAAGGTCACCGCGACAAAATCCTGGCCACCACGAACGAGACCTCTGTAGATTTCGTCGAAATAGAACTTGTTGGCGAACAGCGGAACATTGATCGGGTCGCGCTCTTTTCCAAGATAGAGTTTCCAGCCAAGGAAGACACCCACGACCAGGCCGACCACGGAAAGAACGGCGGTGATGCTCAGGTGAGGCATCTCGACATGTCCGGCGGCTTTCAGTGGTCCGGCGATGTAAGCTGAGATGATCGCCATGACGGCCAGAATCGCCAGCGGCACCCACATGATCGGCTGCACCTCTTTGGCGTGATCGGATTGACCGGTGCGGGCCTTGCCAAGGAAGGCGACGACAAACAGACGGGTCATATAGAAAGGCGTCAGGAAAGCGACCGCGATACCGAGTCCCCAGACGATCTTGGGAACCGTTCCCTCAGCGTGCCAAGCGGCTTCGAGAATGGCTTCCTTGGAAAAGAATCCGCTGGTGAACGGCACCGCGATCAGCGCCGCCGTGCCAATGCCAAAGGTCCAGAAGGTGATGGGCATCCGCTTTTTCAAGCCACCCATCTTCCAGATATCCTGCTCATGATGGCAGGCAAAGATGACCGCGCCTGCACCGAGGAAGAGCAAACCCTTGAACCAGGCGTGAGTGTAGAG
>JAGROX010000071.1:33044-33638 GCA_020440025.1 Verrucomicrobiia bacterium | reverse complement strand
CGAAACACGATGTCGCCGAGGGAATTCATCGTCCGCTCTCTGTGACGGCTCTCGCGATCTGCGACAATGCGGCGGGCGAAAATCCCGTGGTCTTGGTCGATGCCGATCTCGGTTGGTGGCGTTCGGTCGAATCGGAGCGGGACTTTCGCCGCCGACTCCTCGACCGCCTCGAACTCGGCGAATCGCGGTTCCTATTCGCCCTGACCCATACCCATTCCGCGCCACCCCTGACCGATCAGGTGGAGCCTGATTGGAAAGGCGGTGAACTGCTGGAACCCTATCGCGAACAAGTCTGGGAAGCCACGGTCGACGCGGTCAAGCGGGCCATCGACACGATTCGCCCGGCGGTCATCGAATGGCAGACCGGTCGTTGTGGATTGGCCGCGGGGCGGGACCTTCGCGATCCGGAAAACCCGGAACGGACCGTCTGCGGCTTCGATCCCGGGGCACCGGCGGACGACACCCTGTTGGTCGGTCGCGTCTCCGATGCCACCTCTGGCCAAGCGATCGCCACCATCGTCAACTACGCCTGTCATCCCACCACCCTGGCCTGGGACAATCGCCAGATCTCGCCCGACTACCTCGGCGCGATGC
>JAGROX010000071.1:831-32909 GCA_020440025.1 Verrucomicrobiia bacterium | reverse complement strand
CACGCCGTGCTCGCCACCCTCGCCGGAATGGAGCCTCCGGGCGAACATCTCGTCTACGACGGCGTTCGCGAATCCGGCGCCCCGCTGGCGGTGTGGCGACGGGAAAAGACGGCGCTTTCCACCGACTTGAAAGCGGTTCGGATCATGGTCGACCTGCCGCTGAAAGATTGGCCTTCGGCAGCGCAACTGGAACGCGAATTTGCGGCGACCAGCGATCGGGTGACCCAGGAACGGCTCCGCCGAAAAATCTCCATCCGCCGCGGACTCGGGGACGGTGAGACTTTCGCCTTTCCCGTCTGGATTTGGAAAATCGGCGACGCCCTTCTTGCCGCGAATATGGCCGAGGCGTATTCCCAGATTCAGCAACAGCTCCGGGCCGCCTTTCCCGACACCGCTGTCGCTTACCTGAACCTGGCCAACGGATCGATCGGTTACCTGCCGCCGGCTGACCTTTACGACGAGGATCTTTATCAAGTGTGGCAGACGCCCTTCGATCGCGGCAGCCTCGAACGTCTCGAATCGGCCACCGCCGCCGCCTTCCGCACCGTCCGTCGATGAGTGATCGCCCCACAGCGGTTCGCTACCGGGTGTTGACCTGGCTGACTCTCGCCGCCGCCTTGGCTTACCTGTGCCGGAATGCGGTCGGTGTCGCCGAGAGCACCATCCGCGAGGATCTCGGTCTGACGCTGAAGCAATCCGGCGTTTTCATGGGCGCCTTCTTCTGGACCTACGCCATTTTTCAGGTGCCCGGAGGGTGGCTGGCTCATCGACGCGGCACCCGCATCGCGATGACGGCGTTCGTGCTGCTGGGAGCGATCGCCACTTTGGCACTTGGCGCGGCCACGGGGTTCTGGCTGCTCATCCTGGCCCAGCTGATGATGGGGATCGCCCAAGCCGGACTTTTCCCGGCGTCGTGCCTGTCGATCTCCCACTGGATTCCGCTGGCGCGGCGTACCTTTGCCTGCGGCGTTCTCACCACCGGGATGCAGGTGGGCGCGATCGCCTCTGGCGTTTCCACCGGACCGCTGATCCTGGCGATTGGCTGGCGGCTTGTCTTCGTTCTTTTCGCCATTCCGGGGATCATCTGGACGATCTGGTTTTTTCTCCGTTTTCGGGACGATCCGCGCAAGGACCCCGCGGTGAATCCCACCGAACTGGCCCTGATTGAAGCCGACCGCGACGAATCGGAAACGGCCTCGATCAGCTCAGAATCCCAGGAACCGACCCCGTGGCGCGAGATGGCGCGGAACCCGGCCATCTGGTTCCTTTGCGGCCAGCAAATCTGCCGGGCGGCGGGTTACATGTTTTTCGCGAGCTGGTTCCCGACGTTTCTCCAAAAAACCCGGGGCATCTCGGTCAATGATTCCGGCTACCTCCAAGCCCTTGTCTTCACCGGTACTCTGGCGGGTTGCCTTCTGGGCGGGTGGTTGACGGATCTGATCTGGCAGCGAACCAAAAGCCTGCGCCTCAGCCGGAGTGGCGTTGGCGCGGTGTTTCTGGGAGCCTGCGGATTGCTGATTCTCGCGGCCTACTTGGTTCAGGGAGTCAGCCTTGCCATTGCCCTGCTTGCTTTGGGATCCCTCTTCGCGGCGCTCGCCGGACCCTGCGCCTTTTCCGCAACCATCGACATCGGCGGCAAGCACACTCCTCAGGTCTTCGGGATCATGAACATGGTGGGCAACTTCGCGGCGGCGGGTTGTCCCATTCTCGTTGGCGCCCTGTTCGAACGGACCGAGAACTGGAACCTCGTCCTCCTCCTCTTCGCCGCCGTCTACCTGGCGGGAGCGGTATGCTGGGCCCTGGTGGATCCTTCCCGTCGATTGATCGCCCGGTAAACCCGGTAAGGTTAATCTGACGCGAGTCCTTTGGGATCGATCCCGCCGAGTTGGCAGATGAACTGAAACTCCGCCGTCTCCAAAGGCGTCACCGACAGGCGATTGCCGCGCCGAAGGATGAGCAGTTCTGCCAGTTCCGGATGCTCTCTCAATTCGGGGAGAGCGACGAAACGCTCGAAATCCGCTCGCCACGCGACATCCACCAGCAACCAACCAGGATTGTCCGGGTCACTCTTGGGATCGAAATACTCGCTTTTCGGATCCAAGGCGCTGGGATCGGGTCGCGCCTCGGAGACGATCTCTATCACGCCGGGAATCCCGGGCTCTGGACAGCTCGAATGGTAGAAAAACCCAAGGTCGCCGGGCTTCATGTCGTCCCGCATGAAATTTCGCACCTGATAGTTGCGGACGCCGTTCCACGGTTCGGTCCGTTTCGGGCGACGCTTCAAGTCGTCGAAAGAAAACGTGTCAGGTTCGGATTTGAGGAGCCAGTGACGCATGAAGAACTATGGCTTTGGTTTCTCCAGGAGCAATCCCTGGTAGCCCGCGGGAACCACGAGCCGGTCCTGCCAGAATCCGCAGGCGCCGGGATGACCGGAAAAATGGTAGTCCTCGGTGACAACGGGTTTTTCCCAATTCGTGATGTCGAGGACCTGAACCTGTTGCTCGTGCCGCCGAGCGAGGGCGAGTCGCTTGCCGTCCGTGGAGGGGCGGCCGATGAGGTAGTTGCCCTCAATGCCAACGCTGGGCAGCTGGCCCACGTCGCGCATCTCCCCCGGTTCCAGCAGCTGCAGTCGGCCGCGCTTGGTAATGAGCAATCGGTCACCAAGTGCGCAAGCGCCGTCGGTCCAACTGTAGCGGCGTTCGTCAGGGCTGTTGCCGAACAGCGTCGGCTTCGGACCGCTGACGTCATACCAAGCCGGGCCGCTGCGATGCCAGTGGGCGACGAGGTACTTCCCTCCGAGCATCTCCGGCACCAATTGATCCCCGTAGAAAAGTCCGACCTGGGAATCCTGCAACACGATCTCGGGTTTGGCAGGGTCGGAGACATCGGCGATCAGGGTTTGGGCACTGCCGCAATGGAGCAGCGCAAAGCGTCCGGGAGGCGGGCAGACAACCTGCTTCACATTTCTCCCCGGTAGGCGCAGTCGACCGATTTCGGTGAGATCGAGCTTGGGACCGATCTGGTAAATCCCCAGGCCACCGGCGCTCTCGGCGGCGTAGAGGCGATCGCCGGAAACGGAGACGTGAAACACTTCCCCTTCATCGGGAACGGTGACGCTGAGCGGCTCCAGCGAATCCTCGCCCAGCCGAATCGCCTGAATGCCCGCCACCCCGCACGCGGCCCAGGCGATGTCCCCGACGACGCTTACCGAGCGCACCTGGCCTTCCGGCCGATAGGTCAGGAAATCGGCATCTTCATCGGAGATCGCAGTCGACGGAGGGATCGGCAGAGCCTGGTCCGGTTCCGCGACGACGGGCTGAGCCATCCCGGGTGCCGGAACCACGTAGAGGCCGGAGAAAATTCCCGCCGCATAGATGACGCCGTCGCCGAGGGCGATGTCCCCGACCGGATCCGGGGCGTCGCGACCGGATGGCGTGGGCAGGATGGCGTGAGCGACGATCTTCGGCGATTCGAGGGTCGCGATGTTCACGACGAAAAGCCCGTTCCAGGTGTCCGCGACGACGCAGTGATCTCCCGCGACTCGCGCCGTCCACATGTCATTGCTGATGTGATAGGAAGGCGGAAATTTCACGCCCGAAATTTTTGCGGGATTGGTGGGATCCGACACGTCGAAGATTTCCAAACCGTGACCCTTGCCCTCGCGATCCTCCTCTTTCAGCGCCCGCGAGTGGTGGCCGGTCGCGGCAAAACAGGTGTTCCCCCGGAGGCAGCCGCCGTCGCCGTAGCCATCAAGCAGACCTTCTCCCACGATCTTCGGTTCGAGAGGATTCCGGACATCGGCGACGAGGAGTTTCTTCGGGGCCCAATCCCCGATGTAGAGAAAGCCATCGCGTGCCCAGCACGACTGCGCCTCGCCCGTCTTCAGGGTGCTGAGGTGACGGGGTTTTTGCGGATCGGAGACATCGACGATTTCGACGCCGTAGCAGCGCGTCGCGATGTAGGCCACGGACCCGGACACCCAGATGCCGGTGGCCATTTCCACGGTGTCGTAGTGGCTGATGATGGTGGGCTTGGCATCGTCCGACAGATCGATCAGCCACAGCCCGTCCTGCCGTGCCGACACGTAGGCGATCCCGTCGCGCACGAAAATCTGGCGGGTGTTCCCCAGTCCTGAAAGCTCACCCAGGATCTTCGGATCTGCCGCTCGGGAAATATCGAGCACGGAAAAGGTCCCGCGTCCCGTCGCGTAAAGGCGATCTCCGACCACGGCGACCGCCTGACAGGCGTCGATGCCGGGAACCTTTTCGACCTTCAGCGCGGGTCCGAATTCGGCTACCGAATAAGCAGCGTGACTGCCGATGGCACCGTGCAGAAAGACGAGGGCCGTGACGGCCGTGATAGTGAAGCAGCGAAGTGAGTGATTGGGAAACAGCATGGGGATCGATTCGACAGAAGGTGCCACCCACCTTCCCTGAAATGAGAAGGTTTACCACCCGGTCGAGGGTGCCGATCTACGCCAGTTCCTTGGCCGCATCCCAGGCGGCGTCCATTTCCTCGAGGGTCGCCTCGTCCAGAGATTTGCCCTCGGCATGAAGCGATTCCTCCACCTGACGGAAACGATTCACGAATTTGACGTTGGCGTGATGGAGCAGCAGCTCGGCATCAAGGTTCTGCTTTCTCGCCAGGTTGACGACGGCAAAAAGCAGATCGCCAATCTCTTCGGCGACGTGTTCGGCATCGCCGGACGCGAGGGCTTCGGTGATCTCTTTCGTCTCCTCGCGGATTTTCCCCAGCACGGGCGTCAGGTCGCCGTCGGGCCAGTCGAAGCCGACTTTGGCAACTCGCTTCTGGATTTTCGTCGCGCTCATCAGGGCGGGCAATCCGTCGTTCGCCTTCTTGATGAAAGGCTCGAGCTTTGCGGTCACGGAAGTCTTGGCGCCTTTCTCGGCCTGCTTGATCTCGTCCCACTGACGCAGCACGTCGGCCGAGTCGGACACCTCGCTGTTGCCAAAGACATGCGGGTGTCGCCGGATCAGTTTGTCCCCGATGGAGGCGGCGATGCAGTCGAGATCGAACGCGCCGGTTTCCGAGGCGATTTCGGCATGGAAAACCGGCTGCAGCAAGAGGTCGCCCAGCTCGTCGACGATGGCGTCACGATCTCCGCTGCGAATGGCTTCAGCGACCTCGTAGGCTTCCTCGATGAGATGCGGCAACAGCGATTCGTGCGTCTGTTCAGCGTCCCACGGACAACCGCCCGGAGCCCGCAGGCGGTGCATGATGGCCCGGAGCCGATCCACGGGCGGGAGATGATCAAATTCGTCGGCCGAGCCGAATACGGGAGCGCTTTCTGCCATGGCGGCATCCTCCGGGAGGCATGGCTCACTTTCCAGCGAAATTCCCGCCATCGAACAGCGGGCCCATCCCCTTCCCAAAAGATTTCCCCGCAACCTCGGCCCGCAGCGGGAGTTGTATCGACCAGAGCAACCGTGAGAGCCAAGCCTCTCGCTTCGCCTTTCCAGAAAAAACACCCACCCTCTGTCACCCATGAGAACCTCATCCCGAATTCTCCTTCTGACTGCCGCCGCGAGCCTGTCTCTGACTGTTCCCGGTTTTGCTCAGGAGGCCGAAAAAGAAGCGCCAAAGAAACCGACGCCACCGGCTCGTCCTGAAGCCCCCGCCGCGCCGGCCCCCAAGGCCGAAGAGAAACCCGGTCGTCCCGACATGGAAAAGATGCGCGAGCAGATGCAGGGCCGCATGCAGGAGATCCAGAAACTTCGCGAAGCCGGAAAGAACGAAGAAGCCGAAAAACTGATGGCTGAGTTCAGAAAGAAGGCTGAGGAAATGCGCACCAAATTCGGTGAGCACGGTCCCGGCCCGGGTCGTGGTGGTCCCGACATGAGCAAGCTACCGGAACCGATGCGGGACAAAATGCAGGAGATTCACAAGCTTCACGAGGCAGGCAAGCACGAACAGGCCGAAGAAATGATGGCCGACATGAGAAAGCACATGGGCGAAATGCGCGAGCAGATGGCTCAGCAAGGACACGATCGTGACCAAGGCCGCGGCCAGGGCGGTCCGGACAGAAAAGACGGCGCCGAACCTCCCCGCGGACCGCAGCGTCCGGCCATGGAAGGCGGACACCCCGACAGAAAACCGGAAGCGCCGAAGGCAGAGCAAAAGCCCCGTCCTCAGCCCGAAGTCGCCGAGCGGTCCCGTGAAGGTCACGACCGTCCCGACATGGAAAAAATGCGCGAGCACATGCAGGGCCGCATGCAGGAGATTCACAAGCTTCGCGAAGCGGGCAAGAACGAAGAGGCCGAGAAGATGATGGCCGAATTCAAAAAGGAAGCGGGCGAGATTCGCGAGAAAATGGCACAGCACGGACAACGCGGACCCGGTGGTCCTCCTCGGGGTCCGGATGCGCAAGCCCAACGCGGACCCCAGCGTCCGCCGCAGGCAGATGGCGCTCGCCACGAGAAAGGACCCGAGCCGCCACGATTTGGTTTCCAACCCGGCCGTCCCGGGCCGGGAGGCGATCACGACCGTCCCGACATGGCAAAAATGAGGGAGCACATGCAGGCCCGAGTGCAGGAAATCCGGAATCTCCACCAGTCCGGCAAGCACGAAGAAGCCAACAGAGAGATGGCCGAATTCCGGAAGCACATCGGCGAGATGCGGGCGCGTTTCGGACGGCCCCAAGACCACCATCGTCGCGGACAGAACGCCCGTGCCCAGGGACGCCCCGACCATCATGCCGGCAAAAAGCGCCATGACGGACATCGTGGTCACGCCAAAAAGGGATCCCGCGATTTCCAACCCCGCGCCGGAGCCCGGCCCGCAGGACCTCCTCGTCAATCATTCGGGCGTGGCCAGGGTCAGCGTGGCCCCGGCGGATTCCAGGGACGCGGACCGCAGGGCCCGTTTCAGGGAGGACGCCCACCTGCACCCATGATGGGACGTGGTGGTTTCGGACCTGGCCCGTGGCAGGCTTGGGGCGGAGGTCGCCCCGGATTTCAGCGCGGACGCTGAGAGTCCCGCCAGTTCAACGATTTCTGAAAAAGCGCGGCTCGCGGGCCGCGCTTTTTTCGTGGGCCTGCGGGCGATTCCGCGCGGCTGGACAGGAATGGCGCAAAGTTGAGAAGGCGCTTCCACGGTGACACCGGCATCCTTGCCGGTGAATTCACAGGCTGGAAGCCTAGGTCACTATCCTCAAGCTTGCGCCATTCCTGCAAAAAACGGGATCGCAGCTTCGCGTTGGAAATCTCCCGATTTCGGCGCAAGGTTCCGCAATGCCGCGAGCGAATCTCTTTCGCGGACGACCGACCCCTCTGTTATCTCCGACATGATTATCCAACCCAAAATCCGAGGCTTCATCTGCACCACCGCCCATCCCGAGGGCTGCGCCGCCAACGTGCGTGAACAGATCGCCTATGTGAAATCCCAGCCCGCCCCGGCCAATCCGCCCAAGAAAGTCCTCGTCATTGGAGCATCCACCGGATACGGGCTCGCCTCGCGCATCGTTCCCGCCTTCGGCGGCGGCGCGGCGACCATCGGCGTCTTTTTTGAAAAACCCGGTCAGGAAAACAAGACGGGTAGCGCCGGTTGGTACAACTCCGTCGCGTTCGAGGAAGCCGCCAAGGAAGCCGGTCTTTACGCCAAGAGTTTCAACGGCGACGCCTTTTCCAACGAGATGAAGCAGCAGGTCATCGACACCATCAAAGCCGATCTCGGCCAGGTCGATTGCATCATCTACAGCCTCGCCAGCCCCCGCCGCACCGATCCCAATACCGGCGAAGTTTACAAGTCCGTCCTCAAGCCCATCGGCGAACCCTATTCCCAGAAAAACCTCAACACCGACAAAGGCGAGGTCGATTCCGTAACCATCGAGCCCGCGTCCGAAGAGGAAATCGCCAACACCATCAAAGTGATGGGCGGTGAAGATTGGGAAATGTGGATCAACGCCCTCGCCGACGCCGGCGTACTCGCCGAAGGCGCCACCACCGTCGCCTACTCCTACATCGGTCCCGACCTGACCTGGAAGATCTACACCGAAGGCACCATCGGCATGGCCAAAAAAGACGTCGAAGCCAGCGCCGCCCGTCTCAATGAAAAATTCGGTGCCGGCACCGCCTACGTCTCCGTGAACAAAGCCCTCGTCACCCAGGCCAGCTCCGCCATTCCCGTGGTGCCGCTCTACATTTCCCTGCTCTATCAGGTGATGAAGCAGAAAGGCAATCATGAGGGCTGCATCGAGCAGATCACCCGTCTCTTCAACGATCACCTCGCCACCGAGACCGGTCCCGCCCAGCTCGACGAAGCCGGCCGCATCCGTATCGACGATTGGGAAATGGAAGCCGACGTCCAGGCCGCTGTTGCCGAGTTGTGGGAAAAAGTGACCACCGAAAACCTCACCGAGATTTCCGATTTCACCAGCTACCAGAGCGAGTTCCTTCGCCTCTTCGGCTTCGGTCTGGAAGGTGTCGACTACGCTGCCGAGACCAATCCCGATCTGGCGCTGCCGTCGGCGAGTTGAGGTCGAAGTTTGAGGGTTGAAGACCGACTCTTCTCGGAGAGAACTCGGCCATCATTGTCAAACTTTGTGTGGCTGTTGCTAGGGAAGCTGAATTCCACCTTACTTTCTTCTCTTCCATGCTGACCTTGGAAGACAAAAAGGATGAGTTAACTGAGCAACTCTCTCCCTGTGTACTGAGACGTAGGAATCTTCCCGTAGAATCCCATTTTCAATCGTTAATCTTACGGCGCCGCGGCAAGCTAAACCAACAGGCTTTCGACGAAGGCCCAAAAGAGCCGCACCGTTCAAGACATGGCGTCCTTGAAAATGAGATTCTTGGAGTCGTCGATTGCACCACCTTGTCAATCCGCTGCAGACTATTTCGCAACCCAGTTTTTGCATCCCTCCAACGTATCGCGGGTTCGGGTGATTGTAAGAATTGTCCGTCCCAACAGAAATGAATGATTTTGTTGGATTGATGGATTTCAACAGATGTCTCCAATTGGAGGTTGACCGATTCTTCTTCTTTACCTCTTCTGGCATTCCGTGATGCGGTCCAACGAGCATGCAAATTTCTCCCGCAGGTTGATGAGCCTCTACGTTCTGAAGGGAATTATCTCCAGGCCAAATGATCGATTGATGAGTGTTCACCCTAAGCGATAGAACCGCCGAAGAGAGATTGGGATCTTGCGAACCAAGAAGATTCTGAGCGGCTGTTGGAAAAAGAACCTCCAAAGAGGGAAAGCCCGATTGATCGCTCCAAATCTGGTTTGGTTTCGTGAGGTAGGCGCTCTGCAGCCACCCTCTTTGCTCTGCTTCAAAAACCGGTCGCAATAACGCATCAACCTTCTTCCTTTCGGCCCCAACCAATGGCCTATCTTGAAGGAACCAAACTCTTCCAATGCGGTCCCTGCATAGATCGATCAATGACCCTATGGCGCCGATGTGATCTGCGTGATTGTGCGTCAGAACAATATCAGAAATCTTTGCTGTCGATCTATCCGCTATCCAATCAACGAGGGGGCTCTGGCGATCGCCCACATCGATCATGATATACTCTCCATCGGGTTTGGTGATGACCGAACAATCTCCTTGTCCGACATCCCAGAAGTCGATGACTAAAGCCTCGTTGGCCATTCACGAGGTAGGGGTTCGTCACGGCCTTCTAGCATGAATATGCGCTCGAGGTGAATCGTTCTACCGTCAGTACCAAACTTTGCATATCCACCAAACCACTCTCCAGGATTCAAGACTGCCAAGCTCCCCGAGCACTCCTTTGATATCTCTTCTAGAGTTCCGTCTTGCCACTTGACGACAGGTCTTTGTTGGTTGTTCTGACGAACATACAGAGCCTCGACATAACGGGGTGCTGCGCGATCTACGGTAAAAGAGTCGAAGTCTACGGTATCGACTATAAACTCCCAACTAGCACGATCCTCGGGATTCAGTATCTGCTTTTCGGACCGACTCCATAATTGCAAAAATTTCCTGGCAAGTTCCCTAGGAACTTCAGTACTCTTGCTTATCGGAACTTCAACGCCCCAGCCTTCCACTTCGATCATTCCTCGGCCAAAATTCAACCGCAGCATCGGGCGGTCAATGAAACGAATTAAAGTCTTCCCACCGTCAGGGGAGACAATGCTTTGGCCTAGTTCATAGCGATCAAAGAATCCATCATCTATTTGAAAATCAGACTCATAGCCTCCCGTTTGAGAAGCATGGTCCGAAACGATGTCGCTGAAATCGTGGCTCGCGACAACTTTAGGTGGAAGATCGATAATCACTTGGATGGGGCTTGCGTTCGGAAAACTTCCTTGGCCTCCTCAGAGAAAATACCCTCAAACACTTCTAACACAACGCTGTGCGCTGCGTCCATATCAGAAATCGCATCCTTGGCGTCCAGTTTGCGTTCTTTTGAGAAGCGACTCACGATGATATCCACTTTGACTCCTATGCTCAATTTTTGATGCCCGGTCTTCTCGTCGTAAACTGGCTCTTCTGCAAGAACTCTTATCTTTGCGCTACAGGGAACGCTCGAATCGATCATCAGTCCCACATTGCAATCGAAAGGAGCGATCAGGCTTTCCGATTGGACGGGAATGCTTCCGAACAACACGATTACCCTTCCAATATCCACTCCTTTTTCAATTGAGGCAAACTCCGGCGTCCAATCGGAGCGAATACGATTCACGTAATGTAAACCGACGCCTTCTAGATCGTCTATCTCAAAATGAGCGATAAATCGCGGGAGCCACTTTTCGGCTAGATCTCGAAGTTGATCGTATTTTCTTCGATCCTTAGTGCTACCAATCAGATTAATAGAAAGAAAGCCGCTATCACCTTCATCATTTGGACGAACGCGAATCACATTTCTGCCCTTTCCATTTTCCAAGGTTTTCCGACTCCAATGCTTGATCTGCAATTCTGGCCTTGAATTTCGCAGTCGAGGGATTCCAGAATCATTGGATTCTACTGAAAAAGTCCAAAGTGGCTCCGGTTTGTAATCGGGGAAATCCTCCGAAACTAATTCCAGCCAAGAATCACGAAAAATTTCGAACTTCTCCTCAGGGAGATCAACCTTGAAAACCGCGACCCTCTCATAAATCGGAGGGCGAATGTAGCCAGGTTCAATTTTCTTCGGCAGGGACGGCATTGGTGCGTATGAAAGCCACTGTTTGCCGTTGCGGTCAAGCTGATAAAGGCGTCCTTCGCTTCACCAAAGTCTCAGTTGCCTGATTCTCTTCTTGGAATCATTCCAGTCCTACTCCTGTTCCAGCTCAAACCAATAAAATGGAGCATATGCCAAAAAGGGGGGGGCAGGAAAGGAACTTTGACATTGGCCAATCAATTCACCCTCTGATCACGCGAAGGCACCCTGACGCAACTGGTGGGCGATCTACCCGGGCAGGTCGACCTCCCCATTCTTCAGCAGCGTGAGAGGGGTTCTCCTGCCAAAGGCAGGATTGGATGTGAGGAGCCAATTCTTCAGAGGCGAGTGGTCTTCCGCTAATTCCTGTCGAGCGCGGATGAGGCGAACCGTATCGGTGACTGGTCGCTCTACCGCTCCGAGCAACCGGCGCTTTGGGCGAAGAACTTTCGTATTTCTCCGAAACAGGTCTATCAACTTTCGTTCCCATTACCGGCGCATACGATCTTTGCGTGGGTTTTTACTCGTTTATTCCTGTCCTCGTGGTGTCCCTTCCCCCACCTTGTTCTGACAGGCTCAGGCAACTACGGCATTTTGACGCACAGGATACTAAGTCATTGATAGTCCTAGAATTGAACAAGCGTCTCGCTCAATTGCACGGTCTGCTCGCTCAATTGCACGGTCCGCTCGGACGATTGCACGGCCCGCTCGGACGATTGCACGGTCCGCTCGGTTGATTGCAGGGTCTGCTCGGGCGATTGCACGGTCCGCTCGGACGATTGCACGGTCCGCTCGGACGATTGCACGGTCCGCTTGGTTGATTGCGCGGTCTGCTCGGTCATTGCACGGTCCGCTCGGACGATTGCACGGCCCGCCTGGTTCGTTGAACGCTCTTCTCGCTCAATTGCAGAAGACTCCTGGCCCTTTGAAAGGGGCACTCGGGCGATTTCGGGGAGGGATTCAACCCTCTTTGGTCCCGGACTCAACAGGGTTGAATCGCGGACCTGACCCTGTTGGTCCGGCGAGTCGCGAAACCTGGGGGTGGGGCATGGCTGGGAAAGGTTCGACGGCGGGGCGCCCCATCCCGATCCCGTGCGGAGGACCAGTGCCCGAGCGATGCGAATTTTTGCGCTGGCGAATTGCGGCGCTTCATCTCATGCTGCTTGGTAGGCAAGCTCCGGCAACCAAGTCGCCGCAATGAAACGAGATCTCGAAACCTTTTTGAAAGCACTCCTGCGGGTAATCGCGCTGGGATTGCTTCTGTATCCCTTCTCGGCATGGGTGCTCCATCTATTGAAGATGATTTTTGTCGGTAGTTCCCCAGCGTTCGATTTCAAAGAGATGGGTGGAGTGAGGCTGGTGTGGTTTAGCGTTCTCCTTTTTCTTTTCGCCGGTCCCATCGCACGAGCGGCGATCTATCCATGGAGAAACCTCGCCATGATCGATCCGCAGGAAAAGAGGCAGGAGCACTCTGGGATCGGGGAAGAGGCTGAGCCGCCGGAAGAACGGTGATGGAACTCGCCGAGACGGCGTCTGGCGATGAAAGGGCCGACAATGAATTGCCATGCGGCTGAGCCGTTTCGGGGTGCCCTCCTCAGCGACGGGCGGTCGTGTTTTGTGGAATGATGAGGCTACGGCTTTTCCTTCGCCTTTTCGGCCGGATCGTCCTTCCACATGAAGAGTGCCTTGATGATACCCTTGAAGTCCTGGTCGAGTTCGTGGGTCTCCCGTTGGATCTGGATGGCTCCAAGCTGAACCTCGGTCGGCTCGACAGTCGGCGTCGCTGGTTCCGGTTCCGATGGCTTCTCATCGAGCTCCGACAGAAGCTGCCCGACATTGCTATGAATCCGTTCGAGATGATCGCAGATTTTTGAGGTGTCGGCGGCGAGCAGTGCCAGTTCCGCTTCGACAGGCGTTCCCGACGCCATGGCATGAACTTCCTGGAGGCGGCTCCGGACCCGGTTGCTGAGGACGATCCACTCGGATGAAAGCTCGTGGTTCACATCGGAAATGACATTTTCGGTGCTGTTGTCCATGTAATCATCATACCGCTCCCCGGGTATACTGGCAACCCGTGTCCCCGGTTGATGCGTGGGGAATCGTTTTCAAAACGGGTCAAACAAAGCTGCTTGGCGAAGCTCTGCCCGGTCCAGGATGCTCCGATTCTTCTGCGTGATTGGCTCATCATTCGAATTTGATCAACCCTGGGTGTCCGGCTGGAATCAGAACAAATCCGTCAGCAATAGAGGCCAGATTCGGGGTCTCCGGATGTTGCGCTTGGTTGACGAATTCAAGATCCAGAGAAAATGAAAAGAAGGAGCTGCCAATTGATGGGAAATCATCCGAGGAGCTTTCGAGTTCCCTACGGCGTTGGATGAGAAATCTGCCGAGGCACCCCAAGAATGATTGGAAGCGAAGATCTCACTATTTTGGTTGCGGTGGACAGCCGTTCTTTTCAATGATCCGCATGGATGGATGCGGAAAAAGGAGCAAACGGATGCGGGCTGGCCTTCATGAGCTTGCTTTCACTAGCCTTGATCTTGTCGCCTTTTTGGATCGGCTTGGTTTCTCCGATTCCGAAAGAGGAGGAACTGATCAAGCGCGAAATCGAAGGGCCATTGAAATTCGTCATCGGCGAGTCGTGGGGGCAGATCATTTTCGAAGATGGAAAGTCGATTTCCTTTTCGTGGCCCAAACTCGAGCGATGCCGGCTCGCGATAGAGAGCCTGAATCGGAAGGTCATCCTGGTGGCGCCCAAAGACTTGAAACATGACCGTCGAGTTTGGGGGATTCTGGAATACCATGACCACGCTCCTCCGACGGTCATCTTCTCCTACGAAGAGGCACGGAAGTTGGAAGAATTTCAGGATCGATTCCTGGCCTGGGCAGGCTGGGGAACGGTCGTCTTCATCATCGGAATGCTCGTCTTTGAGAGAAGTCAGCAACGGAAGCATGAGGCACTGGTCCGGCGTTCTCTCGGAGATGAGGGGAGCCGATAAACGGAGGAAGGGGATGATCAATCGATTTGGGAAAAGGAGGCTCGATTTTGAGAGGATTCAGTGATCCCATGATGCCATGGAAATAGAACGTCTCCGTGCCCTCCTTGAACTGGGTTGGCTATCGCTGAATCGGAACGACTACGAAAACGCTCTCTCGTGTGCTCAGCAGGGCCTTGGAATGGATCCCGACGATCCCGAAGTCTTGCTGTTGGCAGGTTTGGCGGCCTTGCGAGTTCCCGATCCCGGAGTGGCGGAGTATGCGACCCGCTATTTGCTGGAACTGAGGCCAAACGATTCCCGCTCGCATTTGCTGCTCGGTTTTTTCAGCCACGAGGTAAAGAAGGATGCGGTCGGCGCGGAACGTGCCTTTCGGGAAGCGATTCGACTCGATCCCGAGGAACCGGAGAATTACGCATTTCTCGGGCAGTTTCTTGCCACCCGAGAACGAAACCGGGAGGGAATTGCGACCGCGCGAAAGGGACTAAAACTGGATCCGGAAAATTACCTGGTGCTTCATGCGCTACAAATGCTCTACCGGCGGGCAGAGGAAAAAGAGCTGTCCGAGGAATTCGGAAAACGGGCGCTCGAAGTGGCTCCGGAAGAATCGGCAAATTTTCTGGAAGCAGGTTTTCGGCTTCTGGAAGGGCGCAAGGACACAGAGGCGAAAGGCAAATTTCTCGAAGCTCTGCGGTTGGATCCCGGTGATGGGACCACCTTTGAGGCCATTGCTCACGAGAAGGTCAGGCAACATCCGTTTTTCCGGAAAGGTCTCTACCTTCCCCTGAATCGCACCACTCTCGTCGGCGCCGTGCTGACCCCCGTCGTGTGGTGGGGTCTTTCACTCCTCTGGCGGCCCATCATCTGGTTGGCGATCGTCTCAGCGGTCATTGTCATCGGTCTCTACGCCTACACGGGGGCGTTCTACCTCTGTCGCAGGATCATCGTCAGACAATTGCGCTCCGGTAAGCTTTGACGAACCACGGTGAAAATCCAATTGAGTTGCCCGAGTCAGGATTTCGTTCGGTGTCGTTGCGAAATCGAGGTCATCATGTCCTTTTTCAATCGAGTGAAGGAGCCATTGCCCGTCGAGATACACCATCACAAAAATCTGATCGACCTGTTGGAAATTCACGTTGCTACCCTTGATGGTATTACCGGTCTTTTTGTCGACGAGAAAGTCTTTCACCGTCACCTTGATGCGCACATAGAGAGTGGCGGGGCGGTTCCAGTCCTGCGCGAGGACAAGTAGCGGAACGATTTTCCCGAAATCCTTCACCTCAGTGACATTGCGCCGACCTTCGTCTTCCCACATTTGAATGATGTCGCGTTGGGCCTGGAGATACTCTGGAGTGAGATACTGGGCGGTCCTCTCAAACTTTCCCGATGACCATTCGCCATAGATGGCAGCGGCCGTGGCCCGAACCCGCTGTTCAATCAGGCTCCATTCGAACCACGGATAGATGCGAGCCAAGCTGGCGAGATCCTCTCGGGTTTGCTTCACTCCGCGATGCATTTTCAGGTAATACCAGATGAGCAAAGGAGCCAGGATGATGCTTAGGATGACCATGATGATTTTCCCCATCCTGGTCTTAAAGGCGGCCTCGATGATCTCGCCTCCCGGCCCCGCCAATGCCTCCAACGGGGCAAAAATCGAGAGAAGCGTGACGCAGAGAAGCAAAAGCAGCACGAGGGATTGGGAGAGAGGCCGGGAGATGGTTAACATGGTTGGATCGCTGGTTTTGGTCATATCCTAATCCGAGATAATCTTTCGGTTCAATCCCCAAAATCCGCGACTCAGTCGAGGAGGAAATGTTTTGCTTGAGGGTGGTTTGAGAAACCGGATCAGCTTGCCTTGTCTTCCCGAACTTTTCCGAAATGGGCAGTGGTAGCCTAGGAAGAGGGAAATCGAGGTAGAATAGACTTGGGTGGGAATTGGGATGGGATGCGGGTGATTCGCTGAGGCTTTTGGTCCTGAATGATCGGTTCGCTTTTCGTCCTCGTTGTGCCATTTTTCTGGCTTCGGAATCGCTGGTACTAAGAGGTTGACGGGGAACCACGCGATTCGATAGATTGGTTAACGTGATTGAAGAAGTGACATACGATAGCCAATTCGCTGCGAAAGTTCTGATGACGCCGGGACGGTGGCCAGCTACTCCCATAGAATGAAATCTCTTTTCGCTCTTTCGAGATGACCCTCCGCCCCACCATCTTGGCCTGTTTCATTCTGGCGCTCTTCCTCGGAACCGTCCGATCGCAAGAAGGCGAAATCGAAGTGCCATGGAAGATTGGCGACATGATCGCCCATCCCCAGATGAACCTGGTCTATGTCATCAATGAGACGGACGGCGATCTCTTGGCAATCGATACCGAAACGGGCACGGTTTCAGCCCATCACCGATTCGAGTATTTTTCCGAGGGTAGTCGACTCTTTATTCCTCACGACGGATCCGCCGTATGGGTCTCACTTCCCGAATCGCAGCTGCTTCAACGGCTCCACCCCACCAATCTGACGACCATCGAAAACATCGATCTTGAAGTTAGGGTGGAGAATTTTGTCATCGCCTCGGACGGTCATCTCTATGCGATCAACCAGAATGCTTCTACCACCTTCAGGAGACCCATAAAAGTCAACCTCTCAACCGGCACGCTCGTAGCGGAAATGACTACGGGTAGCGTTTTCACAGATAAGACACTGCTCCGGCTCGGCAGCGGTGGAGACCGTTTCTATGTTCTCGAACAAGGTGCGAGCGGTTATTTTGAAAACGTCGAGGAATTCGAAGTGCAAGCAGGCGCGGTTCCCAGTTCGATGGGAAAATACTTCTCGGGATACTCCTATGACAAGGATCTATTCGTCGACGACGCAAACGGACGACTTTACAAGCCAGGAGGAAATGGAGTGAAGGTTTGGAATCTTTCCACGGAGACGCAGAGTGACTGGACGTGGGCGTCAGTAGATGGCGTGGGTGTGTCGGTAGCTGGAATCCCCGGTGCAGACACTGCCTGGGCCCTGTCGAACTCCCCATACTTTTGCATCGTTGGCGAATTCCGGAAATCTGATGGGAACCTCGTGCAAGAAGTGCCGATTGGGGAATACAACTCAGATCGGAATCCGGGAACTCCACTCGCCGGGTCCTTGGAAATCACGCCGAACGAACACTTGGTCTATGGAAAATCCATGGTCAATTCTACCGATACTCGATATTATCTCGGTTTCGTGGGACTAGACAGCAATGGACTGGAGTATGTCCCGAACAACGAGAGTCCGGCAGCTCCTTATGCCGTTACGGCCACCGATGGCAGCGATCCATTTAAAGTAAAGTTGACCTGGGGGCGTTCTCAGCGAAGCACCAGCTTTCGAATCTACCGCTCGGAATCCAGCGATTTCGCGAGCGCCTCCCTTATCGCATCCCAAATTCTGCCCAATTCATTCACAGATGTCACAGTCCCTTTGGTCGGAGTTCCATTCTATTATTGGGTCCAGGCAGAGAACAGCGCTGGGCTCAGTGAACAAAGTAGGCTTCCCGCCGTCGGCAGCCGAATGGCCGCCCCTTCTGAGGCCCCGACTTCCTTTTCCGCGACTGATGGCGCATATAATGTCCACGTGGTTCTCGACTGGGACGCCGTTTCCGGAGCCGAATCGTACTTGATTTACCGTAATCAAAGTGATGTTTTCTCCTCGTCCACACTCCTCGCAGAAACGACTGAGAATAGCTTTTTTGATTCCACCGGAACCAGCGAGATCACCTATCATTATTGGGTCGTGCCAAAAAACGCCGCTGGTAGTGGTCCGTCTGCTTCGGACACCGGATCTCGGGCGTTTCTCCCTGTCCCAGTGGCTCCCACCCTCTACAGTGCCGAAGATGGAACTTATCAGGAAAGTGTCTCTTTGATATACCAGAAGGCAGCGGGAACTGCCAAAACGCATATATTTCGCGGCACCTCAGACAACTTTGCCGAAGCCGTCGAAATCGGAACCAGTATCGGCTCCAGTTACTCCGATCGAAGTGGCGTACCTGGACAAATATACTACTACTGGGTCCAAGCTTCGAACGCCTCCGGAACGAGCCCTCCCTCGAACAGCGACACTGGATTTCGGGCTCTCTTGCCTCCCGTATCCGGACCGCCTGCAATCGTGCAGGCCAGCTACGGGTTTTTCGGAGAATACATCAAACTTACTTTCACCTCCGTCTACGGGGCGGATTACCATCGGATCTACAGGAGCGAAACCAACAATCCGAACAACGCCCAACTGGTTGCCGAGATACAGGGACGCGATGGCACCTACCTAGATCGCTCGGCCACACCCGGGATCATCTACTACTATTGGATCACGGCAGGGAATGCTTTCGGGGAGTCTGCTTTCAGTGTGTCCGCAACCGGTTTGGCGGCCATAGAGCCTCCCGAGAACGTCTATGCTACGAATGATCTGTTTTCGAACCGAGTCCGCATCACCTGGAATTCGGTCGAAAATGTCGGCCAATTCAAAATTTTCCGTTCTATCTACCCCTCCGGAGCAGGTGCGATCGAGATCGGCACCACAGGGAGCCGCAAATTCGAAGATTATTCTGCCGTCGCAGGTGTCGAGTATTTCTACGCGGTGGCCAGTCATGTTCCGAATGTCGGAACTGGTTCCCCTTCGCAATTCAATTCTGGTTCCCGTCGCGCAATCTCTCTTCCAGGCAATTTTTTTCCCGTAGACAAACCGAGGGATGTCGAGTTCGACCTCGTTCGTAATCGTCTGTACGTGCTCACTGAGTCGGGGGTGATCGAACGCATTCAGCTTGGCTCGAACATTGTGCTGTCGGAGTGGGACCGAAATGCCAGCCTTGCGGGTGCGGAGCTTACGGAAGATGGCAATTGGATGCTGACAGGAAACCGTAGGATTCGCCCGGACAGTTTGGCACGTCTTGAGTTGATCAATCTTAATACCGGATCGGTCACGGCTTTCCCTTTCACACCCCATAGTCCCGTTGGAGGTGGAGTTGAAGTCGCGATTCTACAAGGAGAGGAAGCACTCATCGCACCCGACCAGGGATACTCCGCAGCGACTCCGCTCCTGTTGTTTGATCTGAACGCGGGTACCTTTTCGACCTTTTTGGGTCCTGGAGGCGACGAAATAGGGTTCAATCCCGTCGGAGTCAGGTATCCCACCCTGATGAGTCGTACATTCGACCGCCGTACCGTCTTTCTTCAGGAAGGTAACATCTCGAACGGACCTTTCTGGAGATACTTTGCCGACGATCAGTTCCTTGAGACTGCCAATTACCTCGATGGTTTCCAAAAAAGCGGTAGCATCAGCCCCGACGGCGGCTATGTGGTCATGGGGAAAGAGAACTATGCACAGGTCTTCAATCCCTACTACCAACTCGTCGGAACCCTTCCCGACAGTGATGCCGGTATCGCGTTCGACTGGGGACGTGAAATTCTCTTCAAGGCGGATCTTCAACACGACGAACTCAAGGCAATCCGGCTAGCCGATTTTCAGGAGATTGCGTCCTTTCCAATTCAGAACTCACTCCTGGCAGGTTACGGCAAGTATCAAGAGGGCTTCGTTACTGCCAGTCCGGACGGGAAATGGCTGGCCATCAACTACGAGAACGGCGTGCAGCTGTTTGATATCTCCTCTCTGAGTGGAGCTCCCTATCCACCAACTACGATCAAGGCCAGCGACAGTTCCTTCCGTGATCGCATCGAAATTACTTGGGATGCGCCTGCCCGGGCCGATACCTACGAGGTATGGAGGAACACCATCGTGAACCCGAACACGGCGACTCGAATCGCGGAAGGAATTACCGGCAGTTCTTACACCGATACCGACACTGTTCCGGGCCAGCACTACTTCTATTGGTTAAAATCGGTGAACGGAGAGGGAACCAGTCGGCTCAGCAATTATGATCCCGGAAGAGTCTTCTCCGGCCCCACCATCATTTCGACGACGGAGAACTTGTCCGTCATAGACGGCGAAAACGTGACCCTGACCGTTTCTGCAACTTCTCCTAATGGATCGTTGACCTATGACTGGTATCTCGGACCCTTGGGGGACACCTCCTCGCCACTCCAAGGCGACGGACATCAAATCGTGCTCAACCAACTGACGTCCAACATCACGGTTTGGGTCAGGGTTGAGGACATCGAGGGAGCGATCGAGGCCCTCGTTGCAGAGGTCCGGACTGTGCCGCGGCCGGTCGATTCCATAGTTGCCTCGAACCAGCTTTTCACCGATCGCGTGCGCCTTTCCTGGAATCCTGTCCCCGGGGCTGAAGAATACCGGATCCGTCGCGGAGCGACCGCAAACTTTGCCTTGAGTTCGGTATTGCAAACCGTGGCCCCGACCAACTTGAACTGGTCGGATTTTTCCGCAGTACCCGGAATCACCTACTACTACTTCGTTACTGCACTTGATGCCGAAGGTGATGAAAGTCTCTACGCGTTACCTAGCAATCCTTTGAACGATGGAGCGGTCGCCAACGTCCTCGGTACCCCTCGAAAGTTGCCGCTTCGCACCGCCCGCGATCTTGTTTTCTCATCTGACAGTGATTCGCTGTTCGTGGTATCCGAAAGCGGATTCGTGGATGAATTCAGTCTCTCCTCGCCGGAGCCTACTCAATTCCTCTTTGCGGAAGGCCACTTCATTTCGCTGGCCCGCACGCCTGGCACCGATCAACTGATCGCGGGCTCTCTCCGCTCCGATCCGCTGGAGACGATCACCCGTTTCCGCGTCGTCGACATCGACAGCGGCACTGTCGACACATTTGATTTCCCTGAATTTTCCGAAGACTCAGGGCCTACCCAGCTCGGTATCGCAGACATCGTTTCCTTCGTGAACGATCACAGTTTTCTCCTTCATCTGGATGAGGCGGGAGGCAGCAGCGAACCGTTGCGACATTTTGATCGATCGACCGAAATGCTCTCGAATCGATTTCCCGACGGCTCTGGATCCGAGATCGCATCCGATTCCCGATTCATTTCCAACGTTGGTGGAGACTTGGGAGCCCTGATCGAACTCGGGAGCCCGGGCCACTGGTATCCTTACGACGCCTCGTCTGATACTTTCGGCAGTGCGTTTTCCCTTCCCGATCTCGGGCTCCTCGCGGCTGCATCGCTGAGTCCCGATGGTCAACTCCTGGCGGTAGTGTTCGATCGAAGCGCGATCCAGAACCCAAACCTCCTCGTGATCCTGAACAGGACTACTGGTGCCCTCCTCCATCAGGCTTCTTTCTCGGGAATCCAAGGCGTCGAGTTTTCGCCAGTAATGGAGGAACTGTATTTGTTTGATCAAGGTAGCCACGAGGTAGTGGTGCTCCATTCAGGCACCAGAGTGGAACTCTTTCGATTGATGCTTGAGGGGCAGGCAAGCAACGAATCGGGAGATACGATCTCCACGGCCGTTTCTCCCGATGGAAGGAATCTCGCAGCAATCCTCGCGGACGGTTCGGTGGAGATCATCGGAATTCCCCTCACTCTTCCCAGTCTGATTGGCGGTATTTCGGTCACGGCGAACTTGTTCGACCGGATCACGGTGTCTTGGAATCCCGATGAAGACGCTTCGGCGTATCGGATCTATCGAAGCGTGACCCCCGACTTCGCCTCTGCACAGGAGGTCGCCTCCGGAATCACCGCTACCACGTGGTCAGATACCGAATTCTTGCAGGGGCAGGCATACTGGTACTGGGTCGTTGGGGAAAACGCGCGGGGATCAGGCGCTGTTGCGCCTCCCAGAGAAGGAGAGACGACTGTGCCCCCGCCATCTGCCCTCACCGCCTCGGAAGGCGGTTCGATGAACGCCGTCATCCTCACTTGGTCCAGCGCGTTTGCTGGCGCCGAATACGAAATCTTCCGGTCACAGACGAATCAGTTTTCTGACGCCGATTCGTTGGGTCAAATCAGCGAACTTTCATACAGTGACAACAGTGTCGCCCCGGGAGAAACCTATTGGTACTGGTTGAAATCGAAAGGTCCGACAGGTATAGCCAGCCAGCTCAGTAATCCAGTTAGCGGATGGCGGGGAATCATGCAGTCGGACACTCCCACTCAAACTCGGGACATTGCTGACATTCACCTTTTTTGGAATGCAATTCCTGGAGTCACCGATTACTTGGTGTACCGGAGCAATTCTTCAGCCTCGGTCGGGGCCATCATCGCCACGGTTTCGGAACTGGAATTGATCGATTCAAATACGATCGACGGAGTTCATTATTTCTATCGCGTGGCAGGAATCGCTGGCGGACGCACGGGGCCACTTTCCTCCCCACTCAGAGCTCAACGAACGCTTTTGCCTCCCGGATCATTGACGGGATCTTCGGATGCCTACCTGCATGTTCTCCTCAGTTGGGCAGCGGTTTCCTCGGCTCAAAGCTACGAATTGTATCGGGGCGATTCCACCGAGGTATCGGGTGCATCCCTGATCGCCACAGTCACCGGTACGCAATTTAGCGACGAGTCGGCAATTCCGGGAAAAAATTACTATTACTTCATCCGGGCAAGCAATCCGGTCGCTGGATCCGGCTTCTTTTCCGCTGCCGTTGCCGGTTCTCGCGCAGGTGGGCATGGGCATCGTTCCGAGACACCCGATCTTCCACAACCGCCGATTCTGACAGTAGATGAAGATAGCGATTCATCTTCTCGCCAGAGTTTCTACGGCCTGCTTCGCGATACAACCGATCCTGAGAAAATCGTCGGTTCCTTCTCCGGCGGGATGTCCCGAGGCGCCCTTTCCCTGGTGATCCGGCATGAGGGCAGCACATTCCGCGGGCGGGGACTTTTCTCCGAAGACGGCTCCCTGGAAATGGCCGTGTCAGATCGAAGCGGTGACTCGCTCAATCTCGCTCTCCAACTGGTGACTTCCGACGCGACCGGAGGCTTGCGTCTCGAGGGTGAGGCGTATACCACCGACCCAAGCAGCCCGGTGGCCACCCTCACCGCCTTTTCCAACCGGTTCCACCCGCGCGGAAACCCCGCTCCTTTTGCTTCTTCCTACACCCTCCTGATTCCGTACGATGCAACGGCCGGCTCGGCTCCCGAGGGCGACGGGGTCGGCACCGGCGTCGTCCTGCCCAATGGGCGTTTTCGCTTCGCCCTGAAATTCCCCGATGGTCTCCGGGTCACCGTGGCCGGGGCTGCCAGCGACGACGGAGAATTCGCCTTTTATCTGCCTGCCTACGCACCTCGATCGGCAGGTGGATCGCTTTCAGGAAATCTGCGCGTCCGTGACGTGCCGAATTTTTCTGATTTCGATGGCACCTTGTCTCTGATTCGACCTGATGGATTGAATCGGCCGGGTGACTATCCTGACGGTTTCGAACTCACACTGTCTGCCATCGGGTCGCGATTTTCCCGGCCCGTTCCCGGAGTCCGGATGATTTCCACTCTTACTGACGAACGCCGCAACGCCGAATGGAGTGTGTCAGGTGGAGCTCTTTCCGAGATTGTTTCGAGCAAACCTCTTCATTGGGATGCCCGCAATCGGTTGCTGCCCGAGTCGAATTCACCCGCCGCTTTCTTGGCATTGAGTACGCAATCCGGGAACGGATTCGTTCAAGGTCGCTACCGTGGAGCAGCAGGCTTGAACCTCTCTCTTTGCGGGGTGGTTTTTCAGAAACAGAATTTCGTCAGCGGTCATTTCCAAAATGGAGGTCGATCCGGCCTCATGACGATTGTTCCGATTGGTCTTCCAAGGCTGAAGATCACTGATGTTTCCGATAGCGAGTTGGCACCAGACGAGCTCTTGGACTTTGGTGCCGTGGGGATCGAAGGTGGCTCCCTGGTGCGTCATCTGGCGGTGAGCAACACAGGTGATGGGAATCTATTCCTGCAGGGCTTGCCTCGCATTTCCGGTGCCGGTGCGGATGCTTTCAACCTCATGGTCGGAGATGCCGGTAGTTTGGCTCCGGGGGAATCCACCCTGTTCAGTATTGTGGCGGCTCCGCCAACTGAAGGGAGTTTCCCGGCCGAGATCACCTTTCTTTCCAACGATCGGAATTCCAACCCTTTTGTCTTGCGATTGGCGGTGACTGGTTCGCCCGGCAGCGGTGTGGCCGTTCAGGAAGCTCTTCCTCAGGACTTGATGACTCCCAGTGACGTTCAGCCAGGAGATCAGGAGGCGCTTGATAGCCTCACTGAGTCCGGCGAATTTCGGCCTGAACATGCGGGTATCTATGCGGGCATGCTTTTTGACGAAGGGACGGCTTGCTATGCTCTCATCAATGTTCGTCCGAATGGTCTCTTCAGCGGAATTCTCAAGTGTGGCTCACGTCGAGCTTCGTTCGCGGGTGTCGTAGCTGAAGATGGCCGACTATCCCTCAGTCGCTGGTCGGGCCAGTTGTCTGATCAGGCGCAGTTTGAGGATTTGCAACTGGCGGAGGGGAGTGATCCAGACAACACGTTCTTGGTGGGTGGATTCCGTAACCTTGATTCCGGTGCACTCGTTCCGATCAGGTTTGGAAATACCAAATGGGCGACCACTCCTCCAGTGGAAGGCAAGCATACGCTTGTCATTCCCTCTCCGGGTGGGGCGGGTAACAATTCTCCGCAAGGATCATCGACTGCCACTGTGACCATCCGCCCCAACGGAACGGTCCTTTGCAAATTGATGTTGGCTGATGGTGAGAATCACACCCTATCTGCCCGTCTCACGCGCGAACTGCGTTGGGAATTCGAGCGCTCCAAGGGGTTCACCAGCCTGATTGGGTCGGTCGTCCATCTAGAAACTCCTGGCGTCAGTGATTCAACGGGCTCTCTCCAGTGGCAGCGCCAGCCAAATCCACGGGCCCGAAATTTCCGGGATGGCTTCCGATTCGCCAATCTTGCCATCGTCGGATCAAACTACACCCCCGCCTCGGGTGGCACTCGATCACTTGCCGAACTCGGCGAAATCGAACCTAACGGCAACCTGATGTTGTCCAATTTTGCCGACAAGCCGGTGATTTGGACGAATCGAAATCTGATTTCCCTTGATGCGGATCCCGACGGGGGGCGTCTTGTCGGAACCCGCGTCATTCCAGGAACCGGCATGGTAGTTGGCAGTTACCTCGTTCCCTCGTCTGAAACGGGTCGACTTCGCAGGATCATTCTTCGCGGCGTCGTATTCCAAAAACAGGGATTGGTGGATGGCGCTTCTCTCGAAGGATCCGAAACCGGGCATTTTGGCATTTCGCCAAACTGACTTTCTTGGGGCAACGGCAGGGAAAGAGAGAGACAACCATAGACGACCGAAGTTCGTGAGATCCGATACCCGGTTGGTCATGCTGGGTCGCGCTACAGCGCCCCGATCGATTGAGGAATGATGACACCGGCGGCCAATCCCATGGCAGGTTTCCGTGATCACGCCCCTGAAACGGCACCTCCCCGAGACGAACCTGCCCTTCCCCTGCCAGACCAGACTTCCTGATGAAATTCTCCCGACACTCCCCCGACCGCCGCGATTTTCTCCAGCATTACGTTCTCGGAACGGCCGCGGCCGGGCTGGCGATCAGCTCGACCTCGCATGTCTCCGCGCAGACGGTTGCCTCCGATGCCGAACCGGAAATCACCAACGATGTCGATGTCCTCGTTGTCGGTGGCGGCACGGCCGGACATGTCGCGGCCATCCAGGCGGGACGCGCCGGAGCGAAGACGCTGATCGTGGAGCGCAACAGTCAACTCGGTGGCACGATGACCACGGGCGGCGTGGCCTTTCCCGGTCTCTTCGACGCGTGGGGGCGGCAGGTGATCGCCGGGATCGGCTGGGAGTTGGTCCGGGAAAGCACGGAGATGGACGAGGGGGCTTTTCCCGATTTTGCGAAGGTGCCGCAACGCCATTGGCAGAACCAGATCTACACCAACCAGTTTCTCTACTCCCTCCTCGCCGAGGAAAAATGCGCGGCGGCGGGCGTGGAAATCGCCTACTACGAATTCCCGCAGACCGTGACCAAAACGGACGGCGGCTGGGAGGTCGAATGCATCGGGTTCGGGACCAGACGGCTGGTGCGCTGCCGACAGATCATCGACTGCACCGGCGGTGCCGAGGTGGTGGGGATGTTGGGATTCCCCCGGCTTCGGGAGGACGTGCGGCAGCCGGGATCGTTCCTTTTCAAGCTGGACACCGCACACGCGCCGGGGCGGGAGCAGGTGCATCGACTCTACGTGCACGGTGCCGATTCCACCAATTCGCGGACCGCGACTTCGGCAAACCTGGCCGGTCGGAAATCCATCCTCGAAAAAGTGCGCAAGGAGGGAAAACGCCTCATGCATCTGCAACCGGAGACCGGCTTCCGCGAGAGCTATCGCATCGAGGGCGAGACCGTGGTTACTGTGAACGACTACACCTCGGGACGCGTGTTTGACGACGCCATCAGCTACGCCTTCTACCCGGTCGATCTCCACACCAAGACGGGGGTCAAACCGAAGCCCCTGAAGCCCGGCACCGTGCCGACCATTCCCTTCCGGGCGCTGATTCCGAAAGGCAGTCGCGATATCATCGTGGCGGGCCGATGCGTCAGCAGCGATCAATTGGCGAATTCCGGGCTGCGGGTTCAGGCGTCATGCATGGGCATGGGGCAGGCCGCCGGCGTCGCCGCCACCTTGGCCGCGAAGGCGGGAACCACGCCGCTGGAAGTGCCGCTCTCGGAAATTCACTCGCTATTGCACGAGCACGGGCAGATCATTCCGGGACAGGGCTGATGTCGGATTCGGCAAGGTCTCGCAAGTAATGATGGACCGCAAACGCAGCTTCGTATCGCTCCTCGTCGCGTCCAGTTTCCTTGTCCTCGCGGTATCGGGAATCCTGGCTTTTCTGCGGCCGTTTTCGATGGGGATCGTGGGTCTCCACGCCCTGATGGGATTCCTGTTTGTCGGATTCATCGGGTGGCATATCGCCAACAACTCCAGGCACCTCTCGCGTTACCTGCGCAGCCGGGCGCTCTGGGTCACGACCGGAATCACCGTGGGAGCGACGCTCCTTTTTTTCTGGCAGCCCGCTCCGTTGCGCAGCGTTCTCGCCCTGAGTGGAAATCTGGGGCCGGCTCTCGAGCGATTCGAGATGACGGAGGACGCGCTTACCTTTCACTACCGTCCGGCACCGAGCTACCAGATGGCGCTCTCGATTCGCACCGGGAACGCGTTTCGATTCGACCAGCCGCCGCACCTCGCGATCTGGCTGGAAAACGCCTCCTTCTACCACATCAAGACCCTGCACCCACCGCAGGATCTGGTCGCCGGTCGGGCCGCGCTGCCCTACTGGGATTCCAAGGTTCGCGGATGGGAAAAAGCCAAGCGGGAGGCCGATGAATCGGGTCCGGCGTTGACGGAGGATTCCGGGATCGACGCCATTTCCGCTCCCACCCAGAACAGCTCCTTTGATCCGGCGGACTACATCCTGCCTCCCGATTCCGACATCCCCATGCCCTACCGCCTCCTCGTCGAGATCGACCAGCCGGGCGACGATCAGCCGTCGCTGGTCTATTCCGTGGAGATCGACAATGCCGACCCCCGCGCCTATCAACTCTTGGAGCTACAGGGCTACCCGAAGCGGGAGCCGGATGACGAAAACGACGGCGACGAAACGTGGGCGCTCTACTACGTCGATGAGGGTTTCGACACCGCGTTGGAATTGATCGACAGCGCCCTCCTGACCATTGATCGCAGCGCGTCGGCGGCGAAAGCCCGGTGACGCATCCGCATGCACTGACGTGTCACGAAGCCCGCTGAGGGGGGCGGCTGACAACCGATCACTCGCTGATCACGCGAAGGCACCCTGTCGCAACTGGTGGACCATCTCCCAGAGTCGGTCGACCTCGCCATTCCTGATCAGAGTGAGAGGGGTTCTCTTGCCAAAGGCAGGATTGGGGGTGAGGAGCCAATCCTTCAGAGCCGTGTGGTCTCCCGCTAATTCTTGGAGTGCGCGGATGAGGCGAACCGTTTCGGTGACGGGACGCTCTATCGTGTCTGGCAGGGAACTTGCCTTCTCGCAGGTCGCGAGAGTACGTTCCGAGCAATCCGCCATTTGAGCGAAGAGCTTTCGAGAGATCCCCCATTTCTTCCGCCAAGCCATGAGATCTGAGCCGCTTTTGATCACTGCGCGACCCTTCGTTGATTGCCTCGCAGCGATCCGCTTCTTCGGTGGGTTTTTCTTGCTGATGACACTGCTCATGGAACTGGATTCATTCTAAGAAAGTATTCTAAAGGAATCAATGAAAACCTGCAATATTGCAGGTTTAAGGCTTTGGCCAATCGACTTCCTTGGTGACCCTCAAATAGCTGGATTTGCCTAGATTCTCTGGGAAAACGATCAGGTTTCCTCCATTCGGCCATGCGGTGCTCCCTACCAGAATTCCCTCTGCACCACTCTCAACTAATGCCCACCCCAGAGCCTGAGTCATTGCCTCTCGATGCGACGCGTTCTCCATTCGCCAGTCGCAATCCAATATCGACTCTTCGGAAACTCGAAGCCTCTGCCGAATTTTTCCGTTTCGTAGATCGACAACGCTTGAAAGCTTCGTGGAAGCGGTGACCAGAACGATGGGAGCAGAACTCTCATCGGGAAACCCGTAGTATCGGTTGGCGGCCAGTGATTCGGCGAGCGCAGTCTCTGGTTCCAATGACGTGTAGACGGCGAGGTGTGAGCCTTTGCCCAGCCACCTTCCGTTGGCATGGAGAGATCCTTGTCCCGCGAACAAATCAGCTGACTTGGAAAAACGCGGATCGACAAAGCGGAACACTGAGCCAGAAAATGGCGACACCATTTCTCCCAATCGACTGTGTAGCCGTTGTTTCAGGAGGTCGCGTTCCGGATGCGGATTCATGGGTCAACGATCAGTCGCGTTGTCCTTCGGGAGTTTCATTCAGATCCACAGAATCACACCGCCCCGATCCAGGTATCGGTGTTGTCGAGTTTTCCGACGAGGCTGGTTTTGTAGACATGCTCGTCGGGTCGAATCATTCCCTGTGAACGCTCAATCGAAGTGAACTGGCGGGCTTGGCGGGTCGATTCCTGCCAGGTCATTTTCACCTCGCTGGAGGCGGTCTGGCAGTAGAGCGAGTGGTCGAAGGTTTCCTTTGAATGCACCTTGCCGTCGTGGATGTGGACCGTGGGGAAAAAGACGCGGGAGCGATCGGCTGTCGGAAAGGCGAGTGCCATGGGGTGAACCTCCTGCCGCTTCGTTCCGGCCTTCAATTTGAAGACCGCGAAGCCATAGTTCACGTAGGCGGGAATCTGCGCCCAGGTTTTCGTCTCGATCCGAAACCGGGGATCCAGGCGATCGAAATCGGCCATGGAGGGGACGAAGGAGGCCTCGAAACTGCCCACGGATTCCACCGTTAGTTGCCGGCGAGCGTCTTTCGTCCTCAAAGAACCAGCCGCAGGTTCCCCAAAGGTCAATGCCGCCGGGAATCCACTTTCGAGATCGCGAAAAATCTCCGGATACTTCTCAAGGTTCACGAACTGAATACCGCCATCGCCCGTTCCCTGGCGCACGGGAAGGGGAAGAATCATGGCCAGATCTTCCTTCGCCTCGAAGGTCATGCGATAGATCAGGACCTGGTTACCCTGCGCCCCGACGCGGGCGAAAATCTGGGTATCGCCCACGTAGTTGACCGACCGGGAGAAACAACACATGGCGCAGTGTCGCAAGACCCAGCAGAAGGGGCAAGCCGCAAACCGGCCGCCGTGGCTAGGTGATGAGAAAAGGTCACCACCGAAAACCAGACCAAGATCTCCGACTTCGCCAGCTACCAAAGCGAGTTCCTTCGCCTCTTCGGCTTCGGTCTCGAAGGTGTCGACTACCTTGCCGAGACCAATCCTGACCTGACGCTGCCATTGGGAGTTGAAATTGGAAGTTTGAGGATCGGTGACTGACTCTTCTCGAATAGAGTTCGGCAATGGATGTCAAACTTTGTTGATTGACCCGATTCGGCAAACCTCGGAAATCCCATGGATCGCCGTCTCAAAACTTACCGAAGCGGTTCTCCAAATCTTTTTTCAGCCAATCGTACAGCAATGCCCGAGTTCGACAACGCTCATTCAAATGAGGAAGGAAACTATTTGAACGCGTGATCAATTTTCTGCGGACGCCATTAAAATTAAGAACATCTTCTTCTGGGATGCAAATATCCTTGTCTAACGCCAAGTCAACAAAAGTCGTTGGAGTTAGGCTTCTGTCATCATTCTCAACGCAAAAGGTGGTGACGGCAGGTGGATTTTTGTCTTTCTCCCATTCGCGTGTATCTGCCGAAATAACAAAAGCAACTTCTCGATTCAGAATTTGTGATTCGAATCTTCCGAATCGATTTCCTTTCACAAATGCGGGATAATCTTCGGAAGCTCCTTGCCACATTTTGATCGCATTGTGCTTTAAGTCCTCCACCGAATAGCAATTCCAAACCCGTCCGGCTACTTTGCTCCACGGTCGATCAGGACGTTCAATTTTTTGAACACCTTCTGCTACCAAAAAATCAAGAGCTTGATGAAGCGCATTGTAGGAGAATTCATCAGTTCTAATCGGATAGTTTTTAGCTATAGCGCCTGATCTAATGACTTTTCTAACTTCTTCCTCGGATGGATGTGCCACCGCCGAACCTGAGTTGGCCATTTGTTCAAAATAAGGAAATCGAACACTGCGAAGCGCATCCGGAAAGTGCTCCTGCCAATAACTGATTACTCTAGGAAGTGCCAATGAATACCATGCTGGCAAGAACACATTGAGCCCATAAGATACTTCGGATACCGAGAGAGTGTCGCCATCGCTGAGCCCCATACAGTGTTGGTACTCTCTCGCAAACCACGAAAGTAGTTCTTCACTTTGGTGCCGTCCGTGAACATGCAAGTACTTGCCTTCAAGCATTTTTCGCACGTATTTTAGAACAAATTTTCTGGCTTCTCCCATTGGACCTTCAAAGCTATCTCGAAGATTCCATTGAGTGGCGATCTCATTCGTGCGTCCTGTTCCCTCAAGGTGAAATGAGGTTATGCCGTTCAGTATTTCGCCATTCTCAGTTCGCAGAATGGGAGCCTCGCTCGGAGCGGGAGTGTGAAGGACCAGCGGGGCATTTTTTCCTAAAGTTATGTTATAGATCGAAAATGAAATTACATCAGAATCGACCCGGTGGACATTCACTCCAAGCTTCCAGGTGTCTGCAAAGAATTCGTGTTTTACTATGGGGAAGTCTACATCCAAAAGTACATTGACCTCTTCAATATACTGTTGAAACAACTGACGATCGTCGTGTCTAAGTCCAGCCAAACCAAATTCTTCCTCCAATCTCTTTTCCAAGGACGGAAATTCTGAAATTCTACGTTGATAGTCACGGCAAAGATCGAGCCAGCGATCGAAGTATGGGAAATTCTTTCCGACCTCATCAACTATAGGCTGAAATTTGACGATAAAAGTTTTTTGCCGCGGCTTAACTCCCGCCATAACGGGAGTGACATGCTTCCAGTATGCCTTGTTTTTACCCACGTCTACGCAGATCAGCAGAAACGGAGAGCTAACTCTTGTGCTGTAGGCCACTAGTTCAATTGGACAATCGAATTTCAAAGAGCCGTCAGGGATTTTTTTCACCTGCACAATCAGCTCTCCAATGGGGCGTTCTTTTTCGTCGACCAACTCCACCGACCCATCTTTGTTTGGGACTTTGTCCAATACCTTGATATCAGATTTGACTCTGCTCGAATCAAACAATGATTCCAGCACATTTACCGCATTGATTTCCTCGGTGTTTTTTGGCGGATATCCTGCGGGTTCCATTCGTATTCGTCTCATATCGCAAGGTATTTTCAAGCAAGCGGTTCTGCCGAGAAAGGTCAGTCGTGGATCCTCATCTTTCTCGACCATTGGTGGCTCCCACGATGGCGACTGTGGCACTTTGAGTCAAATCGTCGAAGTCATTGATAATCATAGCATTGAACAAGCATCCCGCTCAATTGCACGGTCCGCTCGGACGATTGCACGGTCCGCCCGCTCAATTGCACGGTCCGCTCGGACGATTG
>JAGROX010000071.1:411-697 GCA_020440025.1 Verrucomicrobiia bacterium | reverse complement strand
TGCACGGTCCGCTCGGTCGATTGCAGGGGTCGCTCGGTCCGTTGCACGATCCGCTCGGTTGATTGCAGGGTCCGCTCGGTCGATTGCACGATCCGCCTAGACCTTTGCAGGGCACGCTGGGGCGATTTTGGGGCGGGATTCAACCCTGTTTGGTCTCGGACTCAACAGGGTTGAATCCATTCGTTTAAACCCAACGAAACCGTGCTGGCCGGAGCGCGACGCGAGGTAGCATGGGTTTTCCAACCCGTGCCTGTCCTCGTGGGCTTGGAGTCCGCGATTCAAGATT
>JAGROX010000071.1:0-242 GCA_020440025.1 Verrucomicrobiia bacterium | reverse complement strand
TCGACGTCGGCGATGGCTTCGGTGGTGCTGACGATGCGGGCGTAGCGGTTTCGCAGGGTCTTCAGGCTGGCGTCGTGGAGTTCGGGGGTCTGGGTGGCGCAGCAGTCGTCGACCATGGTGACGAGGTAGCCGAGATCGCAGGCGACGCGCACGGTGGTCTCGACGCATTCGTTGGTGTAGACGCCGACGACGTAGAGGGAGCTGATCCCGAGATTGCTGAGGACGTAGTGCAGGTTGGTCGA
>JAGROX010000070.1 GCA_020440025.1 Verrucomicrobiia bacterium | reverse complement strand
GATAGCCTTTCTTCCTGGCTGGATCGATCACGTCTTCCTTCAGCCGAACCGCCATCGTCTTCGCTTGATAATAGCCAAGGTGCAGGTCCGCCGCGACCACATCGATCTTGTCTTCGGGTCTCAGCAACTCAAGGAAGCCTTCCGCAGCAAAATCCGCCATGGCACTTCGACGTCCTGGCAACATCACCAACAGCGTTGATTCGGCAGCCTTCGCCTCAGAAATCCGATGCCACTCGGTCGGCAGAGGCGACGAGGGTTCCTTGCCGAAAGGCACGCAAGCCGACAAGCAGGCACACGCGATCAGCGATGCCGAAAATCGAAGGCAATGGGAAAAGGAAAGCGACACGCAGAGGATTCGTTCGAAACCTCGCTTTGGTTGCCATCTTTCCGCATTAGGCACTCTCTGAGTTGGGATTGCGATTGATCGATTCCGCTTTGGCGATGAGATCTTTTGCGTCGGGAGCCCCTTTCCTGAGAATCGTCGTCGGCATCGATTTCCAATCGGGGCGCGGCACCAGCACCGGTTTCCCGCAATCCGCAAAGGGACACGGCATCTCGGTGGCGAACTCCTTTTCCGTGGCTGACAGCTTGCGATTGCAGTGAGGACAGAAAAACTTCACGATCGCGGAGCCCCGATTCTCACCTTCCAAATGAGGCACATAGAAAGTCCATTCGCATTCCGGGCAACTGGCGGGCGTGCCGAATTGATCCGGTTCAGCAGAAAGCTTGACGCTGCAGTTGGGACATTGGAAACGAATCGAAGGCATGGTCTGGCTGGCAAAGATTTCCAACCAAGGTAGCCGGAAAATCGACGGGTGGGACGAAAAAGTCACCAAAGGTTTTCCGTTGACGCTTTGGATCGATCAGACTGAGGTTGCCCATTGCCATGCACTTCCGTCTTCGTCACCCCGCCGATTTCCACCGTTCCCTCCGGGCGGATCTCTCGATCGCGGTCGTGCTGTTATTCTCAGCAATTTTCGGTCTGGCTGAATCCGGGATCGGGAAGCCGAATGTGGTCATCATCCTCGCCGACGATCTGGGATGGGGAGATCTCTCCATCCACGGAAACCGGGAAATCTCGACGCCTCACCTCGACGCATTGGCCACATCCGGCATGCGATTGGAACGGTTCCATGCCAGCCCCACGGGAGGGCCCAGTCGAGCCGGATTGCTGACGGGACGCTATGCCTATCGCACCGGAGTCGCCGGGTCAGATGGAGGCGAAGAGTTCATGCATGCTCACGAGGTCACCTTTGCCGAAATCCTGCAGACTGCCGGTTGGGCGACGGGGTGCTTCGGGAAATGGCAAAACGGGGCAAACTGGCCCCATTGTCCGCAGGCTCAGGGCTTCGATACCTTTGTCGGTTTCTGTGGCGAGACGCCTGATCGGGCGATCAACGCTCGACTGATGCGCGGCCATGAGGAGTTTCAGTCGAGCGGCGATCTGACCGAAACGCTCACGACCGAGGCGCTTCGATTTATCGACGACCAAACGAAATCCGAAACGCCCTTTCTCTGCTACTTGGCCTACGCCGCGCCTGGCACCGCAGAGCTCGATCCTGTCGCGGTTCACGCCGAATTGGAAACACTCGACCGCGAAGTGGGAAGATTCCTTGCCGGCTTGGAATCCCGTGAGATCGCGGACAACACCATCGTTTGGTTCCTTTCGGACAACGGGCCGAACGTTCTCCCCAACGCGAAGGAGCCGCGATTCAATGCCTATCTCAGAGGGGCGAAAGGTAGCGTTCATGAAGGTGGCGTTCGCGTTCCAAGTTTCGTTTGCTGGCCGGGAAACATTCCACCTCAGTC
>JAGROX010000404.1 GCA_020440025.1 Verrucomicrobiia bacterium | reverse complement strand
TTACCCATGCTCCCGGTTCATACCCGGAAGCATTCCGGGTCGTTTTGGGGTGATTCTGGGTGCAGGCGAAGAGGGAAGTACATTTTTTGTGATTTTTTCCTTGCCAGAGAAACTCGCCGTTTCTTAGGGGGTTTGGCGTATTCCACTTCGAAAAGCCATGAGAGACCCACGCAACTACTTCGTCAATCCGTACGACAATCCCGATATCAGCTTCGCCGAGATGGCGGCTTTTGGGACGGATCATATCGGAAAACTGGGCAATCAGAACACCGCATCGAACGGTGCCTGGAGTGCGCGGCTGGCGGCGACGACCACGGCGATGGCGGCCTATGGTGCGACCATCGGCGATGAGATGGTGCAGACCGACATCCGCAAGGCCAACAAGAAGGCGAAGAACGACATGCGCGACGCGCTGCCGCTGGCGCTGGAAGAAAAGATCGCCAACTGGGTGCGGGCAGCTTTCGGGAAAGACTCGCAGCAGCTGATCAAAGTGGTGGGATCGGGCACGACCGAGCTGCGAAATCTGACCGACGACTTCGTGAGCGAGTATTTGGGAAAGGTCATCACGGGGCTGACGCCGCTGATTGGCAATGGGGTGGATCAGGAGCGGCTGGACGATGCCACCGCGCTGAAAGCGCAGTGGGACGAGATCTATGCCGCCAGCGAGCAATCGACTGCGGACAAGCGCCTGAGCGAGGAGGAACGCCGGGCGGCGAAGGCGTCGCTGGCGCGGGTGATGTTTGAAACCCTGCTGTTGGTGGCGCAGGCGAACATGGGCAACCCGGATGTGTTGAGCAATTTTTTCACGCCGAGTCTGGCGGGTGGTCCGGCGCTCTCTGGCGGCAGCAGCAACCCGGGCGGTGGCGGCGGCGGCGGAGACTCCAGCCCGAGCAGTGAGGAGGACAGCGAAACGTCGAGCTTGTCGACTTCGTTCTCCACCTCGTCGCTCACCAGCAGTTTTTCTTCGGAGCCCAGCAGCAGTCTGACGTCGTCGTTTTCCTACCCGTCGTCATCGTCTTATCCCTCTTCGTCTTACCCCTCGTCTTCTTCCTTCCCGTGAACGGCCGCTGACCCGTCGGCGTCGTTGTCATGGTCGTTGTCGTCGGGACGGTAGCCGCAAGGCCCCGGAGCGCTCCGGGGCCGGGGGATGGGATCATCCCAGCGACGACACGCCGCGTTTCTCAGGGCGGGAGTCGTGATCATCATCCGCCTAAACCCGCGAAAATCTCCTCGCCATGAAGGGGTGAATTGGCGAGGGTGTTTTCTGGTAAACACGTTGTTCTGCTCAAAATGAAGAAGCCAATATGGGCCTTTACGCTGATCGCGGGTCTCTTTCTCGGTTGGGGTACGCGAGAGTTGCTCGATACGAAACTTGATATCCGGAGACACTGGCAGCGGATTGACGATTACAATGCCTTCATTCGAGATCCCAAGAATTACACCAACCAAGGAGGCTTTTCTCAGACATCGCCTTCCATTGAAATCAGGGATCATGCTGATGCTCTTGTCGGTTTTGGCGAGTTGATGAGGGAGGAGATCATTGTTCCCGGCCTACGGAACGAACGGTCACACATTCAGAGATGGATGGAATTCGCGAACGACCCTGGAATCGTCCACGCGGAGGGCCCAGGTTCATTTCAGCAGGGGGAGATCCCTCTCATGTTTACGCTTTGGTATCGGCCAGAGGCGAAGGCCAGGGTTCACGCAATGATCGACGAATTTGAGGAACTGGCGGCGTCTCTCCCCAAATCCGAAGCAGAACCATAAGAGGGGGATCCAAGTCGAGGAACGAGACCTTGTAACCATCAACAAGCCGAGGCACTCAAGCTCTGACCACACTGAGTCGAGATGATTTTTTGCGAGTCGATCCCAGCAAAACGCCGCGTTTCCCAAGGCGGAAGTCGTCATCATTCGCCTCAACCCGCGAGAATCTCCTCGCCATGAAGGGGCGGATTGGCGAGGGTTCTTTTTCGGAAACAAGTTGTACTGTCCAAAATGAAGCATGGGATTCTCCAAGGTCTCCGGATACTCGGGTTGCTTGTCGCAGTATTCATCGGGACGATTCCTTTCCTGGGAGGTGTTCTCTTCGGAGCTGCTGTCCGGCCCCGGAGGATCGCCATAGCGCTAGCATTGGTGTTCGCAATCGCAGTGACACTATGCTCGTCGGTTTACCCTCAAGCATTTCGTATCGGCCCAATCGATTTCAAACTTCATGACGGACTCTACCTTTACGGGATTCCTGCTTTGGTTTCCAACACAGCGAAGAATCTGATTCTTTCCTACATTGGAAGTCTGACGGGTCTAGCCTTCCGTGAAGGATATCATACAGAAAGAGCGAACAAAGAGTCAGAGTAGGCGCCCTTCACCTGCTACGGCCCGAAAGCGTCATGGAGACTCAAACCTCAACTCAGATTCGAAGTCGTGATTCCCTGACTGGATGCCTATCTCCCGACGTTCACGGAAGCGACACGGTTGGGGGTTTGGGAGAGGAATGCGAAACTGCCGAATCTCCGATGGGGCTGCGTCTCGCGAATCACCCGTCCTTTGACGGTCTCACAACGAAACCCCGCGTTTCCACGGCAAGAAATCGTCCTGTCCGAGAATTTGTGCCTTGGTCAGGGTGCGGCCGGAGGCGACGTCGATGGCGAGGTCGAGGAGGCGATTGCCGAGGTCTTCGACGGTGGCTTCGCCGCGGATGACGGGGCCGGCGTCGAAGTCGATGAGATCGGAGAGGCGGGTGGCCATTTCGCTGTTGGTGGAGATTTTGACCACGGGGGTGACGGCGTTGCCGGTGGGGGTGCCGAGTCCGGTGGAGAAAAACATGAGGTTGGCGTGGGCGCCAGCCATGGCGGTGGTGGATTCCACGTCGCCGCCGGGAGTGCAGAGGAGAGTCAGCCCAGGCTGGGTGACGATCTCGGGGTAGTCGAGCACGTCGGTGACGGGTGAGGTGCCTCCTTTTTTGGCGGCCCCGGCAGACTTGATGGCATCGGTGATGAGGCCGTCGCGGATGTTGCCGGGGCTGGGATTTTGATCAAATCCGGCGCCCACGGCGGCGGCGGCTCCGGCATAGGTCCGCATGAGCTGAGCGAAGCGGGAGGCGGCCGCGTCGGTGACGCAGCGGTTGACGAGTTCCTGCTCCACGCCGCAGAGTTCGGGGAATTCGGAGAGAATGACGCTGCCCTCCAGGGCCACGAGCAGGTCGGAGACGCGGCCGATGACGGGATTGGCGGAGATGCCGGAAAAGCCGTCGCTACCGCCGCATTCGACGCCGAGCACGAGTTTGGACAAGGGAGCGGGGCGACGTTCGCAGCGATTGGCTTCGGCGAGGCCGACCATGGTTTCGCGCAAGGCGGCTTCCAGCATGCGTTCTTCGCTGGGCCATTTCTGCTGTTCGAAGATGAGGAGCGGTTTGTCGAAGCCGGGAGCGCGGCGGGCGAGTTCCTCCTGGAGCAGGGCGACCTGGGCATGCTGGCAACCGAGGCTGAGGATGGTGGCTCCGGCGACGTTGGGATGGGAGATGTAACCGGCGAGGAGTCCGCAAAGGGTGACGGCGTCGTCTTTGGTCCCGCCGCAACCGAGGCCGTGGAGGAGGAATTTGACGCCGTCGACATTGGGGAACAGGCGGTCGCTGGCGGGAGTGCGATCGTTTTCCTCGATGGCCGCCGCCATGAGGGCATCGGTGTCGGCCCCGGAGCGTTGCAGGTCGGCCAATCGACGGGCGAAGCGTTCGTAGCGGGTCGATTTCTCGTATCCCAGCGCTCGCTCCAGCGCCTCGCGCATCATGATGAGATTGCGGTTTTCGCAAAACACCAACGGCACGACCAGCCATTGATTGGCGGTGCCGACGGCGCCATCGGAGCGATGGAATCCGTCGAAGGTGCGTCCCTGCCAGGCGGAGACATCGGGCGCTTCCCATTGGAAGGTTCCCCGATCGGTGACCGAGAA
>JAGROX010000403.1 GCA_020440025.1 Verrucomicrobiia bacterium | reverse complement strand
CTCAGGGACTGATCGCCCTACCTTCACGAGATCGTCGCATTCAGCCAGTTCGGCAGGTAGGGCGTGCGGTCCCTCGCGCGCCGAGTTTCACCCTCGATCCTCGATCCTCGATCCTCGCTCCCAATCCCTCCTCACGCCGCCGAGTTCGCGAAATCAGCCATCGTGCGCAAAATGATGGCGACGGAGCAGGCGCCGGCGTCGGGGAGGCCGAGCGATTTCTCTCCCAGCGTTTTGGCGCGGCCCATGGTGGCGATGAGATTGCAGGAGGCGTCGCGTCCGGCTTCGGCGGTGGCGGCGACTTGATCGAGCGCCTGCGGCAGCGGCAGGTCGACCAATTCGGCGGCCTTTTCGGCGGCGGGCACGAGGGCGTCGAGCATCGTTTTGTCGCCGGGTTTGGCGCCACCGCGTTTCATGATGGTTTCCGCGCCCTGTTCGAGGAGGACCGCCAGACTGCGACTGGTGAACTCGGTCGGGGAATCTTTGAGCGCTTTGGTGCCGGCCCGGAACATCGATCCAAAGACCACGCCCGAGGCGCCGCCCATGGAACTCATCATCGCCATGCCCATGGCGCCGAAAAGATCCGCGATGACTGCGCCGTCGCCGGTCTCGTTCAGCTTGGCGATGGCCGCTTCCATGCCCCGCTGCATTCCGATGCCGTGATCGCCGTCACCGAGGCGACGATCGGCTTCTGACAATTCGGGTTCGGCTTCAATGATCCGCTGGGCGACCAGGAGAAGCATCGATCGGATCTGCGAGGGAGAAAGCTCTGAGCGGTGGGTTGGCATCGTTTCCCATTGTCGATCGGCAAACTCCTTCTGGCGATGCCGCCGACGGCGAGGCTTGTGTCGGATTCGGCAATGGGCTTTCGGAATGGCTTGTGATTTCGGCCAGATTCCTGTTCGCTATCGGTCATGGCCCATCAGGGGAAATTCATCAGCCTGGTTCCCGAGGGATCGCCCCATCAAGTGGTGGGCGAGCGCGTGGTCATGCTGTCGGGGATCACCCTGGAGATTCTGACGACCCGTCGCATCGAGCTCGATTCCTGGATCCTCAAAGGGCTCAATGATCCCTTCTGGCGTTTGTATCTGCCCGTCTCCGGCCAAGCCATCATGTGGTCGGGCGACGATGCGGTGCGGACCGAGATCACGCTGGAACCCGGCAAGGCCTACCTCATTCCGCCGCGGACCACCCTGCATTCGTGGAATCCCGAACCGTTCAGCAAATGGTATGTCCACTTCACCCTCGGACCCATGGGCGACCGCGCCACGCCGGGCATTTTCCCTCTCGACCTGACCGATCAGATGGCGGCGGCTCTGGCCCGACTCGGGGAACCCCCGCTGGCGGCCCCGTTTCCCTGGGCCTCGGCCGGACTGGTGAGCGATGCGCTCTGCCAACTGTCGCCGGAGGTTTGGACCGATCGGCAGCTCGATGCCCGAGTCGAGCGAGCCATGGATTTCATGCACGCCAACCTCAATCGCAAGCTCACCAACGCCGACGTCGCCCGCGCCGCTTGCCTGAGCGTGCGAAACCTCAACCATCTCTTCAATCAACACGTCGAAATGCCGCCCATGCGGGTGCTCCTCGACTTCCGTCTCGACAAAGCCTGCCGTCTCCTGCGTCACAGCGACGAATCCATCGAGCAAGTCGCCGAAGACTGCGGCTTCCCCAATCGCTACTACCTCAGTCGCATGCTCAAACAGCACCGCGGCACCTCGCCCGCCGCCTATCGGAAAGGGCAGGTTTAGGGAGATTCCCGGCTGGATTTCCAAAAATCCGCATCTAACAGGGTTAAGTCGCTGACCTAACAGGGTTGAGTCGGTGAAAATAGGGCGTTTTGGGGCAAAGATCGGTTCGTCGGCTCGTGCAATGGCGAAAGATTGCGTCCAAATTGAGTCGGACAGTTTCCAAATTGACCGGGACAGTGCCAAAATTGACCGGGACGCTATTTAAAAGCATCAGGACAGTATCCAAATCAATACGGACAGCTTCCAGATTGAGTGGGACCGTATCAAAATTGGCCCGGACAATGTCCAAATAAAGTGGGACAATTGCCAAATTAGATTGAACGTTTCCCGAATGAATTGGGACTAATTCCAAATTAGGCAGGACGGCGTCTTGATAAAGCGAGACACCTTCCAAACTGATCGGGACTGCATCCAAATCCACCGGGACAACGTCCAAATCGATCGGGACCGTCGAACAATCGGCCGGGAGAGCGGTGCAAACCCGGCGAACCACCCATCCTCATGAAAGATCGACTCACGAATCAGATCGACAGTTACCGCGCTCGATTGGCTTGCTTGGACAAGCCGGAGCACCGCGCCATCTGGCTGGATCAACCGCCGGTGAAGTTCACGGAAAAGGTCGCCGAGGCGCGCGCGCTTTTCGCGGAACTCGCCAAGATGGCGGGAGAACAGAACGCCGATCTCAGCGGCATCGCCAAGGAGAAGGCCCGCGCCCGGGAATTGCTGATCGAGGAGGCGCACGCGCTGGGTCAGATCGTGACGGTCTACGCCCGCGATCACCGCAACGAGACCCTGGCCGCGCCCTACCATCTGGCGATCTCCGAGTGGCAGGGCATGCGGCATCAGGCGATGTTGCAGCGCGCCCGCTTGTTGGAAAAAGACGTGGCCCGACTCGTGACCGAGGCGGGGGCCGTGGCCGAGGAATACGCCCTCACTGCGGAGACGCTCGCCGTGCTGACTGCGGCGGCGGATCGTTTTGAAGCGCTCAATATCGAGCCCCGCGCCGCGGTGGCCCACCGCGCCCAACTCACCGCCGCTCTCCCCGGCAAATCCCGCGCCGTGAAGGCGAAATTCGCCGAGGTGGAGGCCCTGCTCCCGCCATTCGGAAACACTCCCGCCGGGGAATCCTTCATCGCCGCCTACCTGATCAGCCGCCAGATCATCGATCGCGGCCGAGGCTGGCGCGAGCGAGAGGAAGGCGGAGGGGAGTGAAAGAAGGAAAAAGCCGCAGAAACTCAGGCGAGAAATCCCTTCGGAAGCCAGAAAGAAAAATCAGCCCTCCTTTTCGGGTGAACTCTCCTCCCCAATGCCTTGACTTTGTTGAAGAAATCTCGTTTCCTCTCCAAACGGTCCCACCGCATTTCGGCAGAAAAATATCGATATACGAGTGGGTAAACTAATAATGTTGTGCAATAAAATGAAGCTGCTCGTAATCGCCCGCTCTGATTGTGCATCATTCATCGGCATGACTCCCGAAGATGGATACACGGTATTCACTCTGGACGATTCGGTGGACATCACCATTGGGGACATCCTATCGCATCCAACATGGGATGATTTCCACGGACTATTCGTGGAGGTTAAGAACCTCACCGAAGATGACACCGTGAACATTTGCATTGAGAACTGGCACATGAATTTGCAGGGTGCTACTGAGCTTCTTTCCCGCCTTGGCGAGCCGAAGCAGATACTTTGGTTGAGGCCATGGCCTGATTCCGAAGTGCCACGCAATAACTGGTCAGACCTGGAACGTCCCAGCCGATCTGGAGAATTTTATTCCTGATTTCAACGCCGCTCGGAACAAATGAAGAAGCAGAACCCCAAAGATAGGTTTGGGCGATAGCCCCGAACCTATCGGTTGTTGAACGGGTCCGCCGTCGTTCACCGGCGCGGGTTGATCTCTTATGCGTTTTCGATCTTCGATTGATCCTCAGCGACTTGCGTCAAGAGGGGGCGTTCCCTGGTTTTGCCA
>JAGROX010000402.1:3852-4219 GCA_020440025.1 Verrucomicrobiia bacterium | reverse complement strand
AAGGCCATGCGGTAGATGCCGCGATCCTGCTCGTCGTATCCGATTTTGGCGAGATCCAGGATGTCCTTTTTGATCCGCTCGATGTCGACCGAAAGCTCACTCATGACGCGATGAACTGGCGGTGGAGAATGTGAAGGGTGAGGAGGTGATTGAGGAGCGTATCCTTTCTCACCAGCGACGTGGGATCGGTATCGGTCCGGTAGTCGCGGAGGAATTCGCCGACTCGTTCCGGTGAACAGATGCCCGCCTCGCCGACGGTGGTTTCGTCGAGATACTCGTGAATGAGTTCCTCCACTTTGGCCATCTTCGCCTTGTCGGTATGGGCCGGTGGCGCCATGAAGGCGAATTTCTCGCGCTTGTAGAGCAC
>JAGROX010000402.1:1421-3652 GCA_020440025.1 Verrucomicrobiia bacterium | reverse complement strand
TGTATTGCGCGATGTCGAGCGGGTGTCGACCTTCCAACATGGAACCGTCGAGGCGGGAGGCGATTTCATCGATGGGATCGTAGTCCTTCAAGTCGCGCTGGAGTTCGTCCGAAAGCAGCGGTCGCGCGAGGTCGAGGGTATCCATCCAGGGCTGGATCCACGACGGGGTGAACCCGCAAAGCGATTCCCAACTCTGGTGATGACGCTGGTTTTCCGCGAGGATGGCGCCTTTGAAAAGCTGATTGGTTTTTTCGAGGGCGGCCTGGTATTCGGCGCGGACTGACTCGGGTTCGTGGCTGAGTCCGTGGAGAAACATGTCGCGTTTCAGCGCGGGATAACCGGCGAAAAGTTCGTCGGCGCCTTCCCCGGTGATGACACAGCGATAGCCGGAATCCCAGACGCGTTTCGACATGAGATTTTTCGCGACACCCAGCGTGTTGTAAAAGGTCCGCTCGGCATGCCAGACGGTTTTCACATAGTTCTCTCCGTAGAGGTCAGCCGCCTTCAGATTGATCACTTCCTGATCGGCGTTCATCGACTCCGCCATTTCCTTGGCGATGGGTGCCTCGTCGTAGGCATCATCATCGAAGGAGATGGTGTAGGCCTTGGTCGGGGACTGCATGGCCCCGGTGGCGAGCCCGAGAATGCAGCAGGAATCGATGCCGCCGGAGAGGTAGCAACCCACCGGCACATCGGCCTCCAGGCGCAGGACGATGGCTTTGATCAACTCATCGCGGACCCGTTCCACGTATTCCTGTTCGTCGAAGTCGCGGGCGCGATTTTCTTCGTGGGGGAAGTCGAAATCCCAGTAGCGTTGCTGGTGGATGTCGAGCTTCCCGCCCCGCTTACGGATGCGGAGGAAATGACCGGGCGCCAGGGAAACGACATTTTCGAACGCGCTCATTCCGGGAGCGATGGTCTGCATGAGCTGATGCAGCGCGGCCTTGGGATCGAGCTTCGCGGGAACATCGGGATGGGCGAGAACCGCCTTGGCCTCCGATCCGTAGACGATGGTGCTCTTGTCTGGCGAGACCCAGTAGAAGAGCGGTCGCACCCCGAAGCGATCGCGGAGAAGGATCAGTTCGTCCTCCCGCCTATCGTAGAGAGCGAAGGCGAACTCGCCCCGAAGGTGTTCGGTGAAATCGAGCCCGAATTTCCGGTAAAGGCCGATGGCGATCTCGGAGTCGGACTTGGTGAGAAAGCGATCGCCCTCCGCCATCAGGGTGGCGCGGTGACGTTTGAAATCGTAGAACTCGCCGTTGGTGGTGAGGACGAATCGATCATCGACCGCGTGGAGAGGCTGGCAGCCGCCCGCGAGATCGTTGATGGCGAGGCGAGTGTGACCGAGGGCCACGCCTTTGTCGCGGATCACGAACTGCCCGTTTCCATCGGGGCCGCGGTGGACAATGGTCTGCAACTGCCCGTCGAGGATATCGGGAGTCGATTCAGGGAGAGGGGTGGCCGAGAAGTGGCCGGCAATGCCGCACATGAGGGATTCAGGAAGAGGATGAGGTGGGGCTGATGGTATTCAGGTCTGCCAGATTGGGGAGCGCTTTGAATCGGCCCAACACGGCCATGAGCAGCGCCTGTCGAATGAAAACGGCGCCATGCGCCTGGGAGAAATAGAGATTGTGAGGACTCTTATCGAGCGAGGTATCGAGTTCGTCGAGGCGGGCCAGCGGGTGAAGAATCACCGCGCTCTTTTTGATGGGACTGTCCGAATTCAGTTTGAAACGGCTGTCCATGTTCTTGTAGGAATCCCCGAGGAAGGCGATCGAGTTCATGTAGATCACGTCGAGTTCGGGGAGATGTTCGCGGACATCGTTGGAGACTTCGTAGTCGATGTTGGCGGCGGTGAGGCGTTCGATGACGTCTTCGCCGAAGGGATCGGCCATCTCCGAGATCACGGTCACTTTTCCGATGTGATCCTGAAACAGCAGCGACATGAGAAGAAAGGATTTCACCGCCCGCATCGATCCCGGGGTGCCGAGAATGCCGAGATTCATTCGTTTGCTGCCCGGCTTGGGTGGCGATGCCAGCAGGGGATTCCATTTGAGCAGGGCAAACCAGTCCGCCAGCGCCTGAGTCGGATGCTCGCCCGATCCGTTGCCCGCATTGATCAGCGGGATGCGGAGATTTTGCAGGATCTGTTCCGGCGCCGTCGTCTCGGTGTGACGCATGATGACGCAATCGGCGTAGGCATTGAACATTTCACCGATGTCGGCCAGTGA
>JAGROX010000402.1:0-1364 GCA_020440025.1 Verrucomicrobiia bacterium | reverse complement strand
CGCAGGATGGCGCTTTCGAAACTGGTGCGGGTCCGGGTCGAGGCTTCGAAAAAGGCGGTTACCGCGATCTTTCCGTCGAGAGGATGATAGGGCCAGATCTCGATTTTCTCGAGAACGGCCGCGAGTTTGCAGAGTTCGGTGACTTGCTCGAACGAGAATTGTCCCGCTCGAAGGATGTGCTGTCCCTTCAGTTCGTTGAGAACTTCGAGGTTGATTGGGTTGCTTTCGAAAAGACTGCCCGGCTCGGGATGAATCGCATGGGAACCTTCCGGTGGCTCAATGCTGGGGCGATCCGCCTCTTCGGGCGCGTCGTCTTTGAAGGGGGTTTCTCTCATGTCCACTGGGGTTTCGAAATGGTCGGTTTGCGGGGCTCTACCAGAGGGTTCCTTTGATCCAGTCGATGATGAGAAGCAGGATGAGGCACAACGCGCCGAGGCCGGTCCAGATGAGGGCGGCGACGATGAGAAACTGGAGGAAGGCTTCGGAGAACATCAGGAAGGGATTTCAGCGATTTGCTCGGCTTCGGGAAACGGTGCGGGAGCGATGAAACGGGCAAGAATGGTGGCAAACATGGAAACGCCGGCTCCGATCAGCGAGGCGGTGAACCAGCCGAGGGCAAAGTAAGCCCAGACGCCGAGGGCGCTCCCGGCGATGATGCCAGCGAGGACGATGTTGCGGTTGATTCGACGCCAGAAAAGGCCCGCGATCACTGGCCAGATGAGGCTGCCCACGAGGGGGCCGGAGATGAAGAGCGCGTTGATGATGGGCCAGTGCGGTGCCGCGAGGAGCCAGGTGAGGACACCAACTGCGATGATGACCGCGCCGGCGGAGCGGCGGAAGTGGGCCTCGTCTTTCTTGATTTTGAACAAGCCTTTCTGCACATCCTCGATCAGCAGATCCGAGGTCGCGGCGAGGAGGGAATCGATGGAGGAAGCCATCGAGCAAAACAGTACGATAAGAATGAGCACGCCCGCGATCCCTCCCAGTCCCGACATCGACATGACCGCGTTGGCCACGAGGGGGCCGGTCTGATTTTCATCGGGAATGTTGATCCCGAGAGGACCCGCTGCGATGGCGATGAATCCGGCCGCGATGGGAATGGGGAACCACAGCAAGCCGGAGATGAAGAAGGCCTTGGGGGCGATCTCTTTTCGCATGGCGAAGGCCCGCGACCACCACACGTTGTTGTGAAAGACCTCACCGAATCCGAAGAGCATGTTGTTGAACACCGCGAGCAGCGCGGCCGGCATCGCGATTTGAATCAGGGACGGCTGATAGGTCGCGACGTGTTCATAGGCTTCATCGAAATCCAGCTTCGTAACGACTAGCGTGCCGATGAAAACGATTCCGACCAAAATGATCAG
>JAGROX010000401.1 GCA_020440025.1 Verrucomicrobiia bacterium | reverse complement strand
GGTTGGTCGGGCTGATGCTGGCCTGCCTGATGGCCGCGATGATGAGTTCGGCGGATACCTACATGATCGTGACATCCGGTCTGGTCACTCGCAATGTCTACGCGGCTTATATTAACAAGAACGCCAGTGAGCGAACCTATCTTCTGGTGGCTCGCGGTACTGGCCTGATCATCATCATTGGGGCATCGGTGATCGCCTTGACCAAGGCCGACGTGTTCGGGCAATTCAAGTTGGCGGTGGAATTGCCGATTCTTTTTGCGGCGCCTTTCTGGATCGGAATGTTTTGGCGAAGAGCCAATAGTCGGGCGGTCTGGGCCACGATCGCCTTTTCCATCGTCTTCTTTTTCACCCTGCCGCCCTTGTTGCCGTCGCTGTTTCCAGGGATGCGCACCGATCCCGGCCTGACCGAACCGAGTTGGGTGACGACGCGCATCACCACGCGCCCGGCGACGGCCGCCGATGTGGCGCGGCATGAAGCCTGGGTCAAGGTGTCGGCGGAAGCCAAAGAAAAAGGGGATGAGGCGCTGTTGAAACAGATCGGCCCCGAGCCACCTGCCGCCGCGGTCGGAGAAATGATCGAGGTGACGGTGAAATCGGGAGGGAAATCGATCTTCTGGCAGGGCGGATTGAATCCGGTTGCCGAGGTTTCCATGGAGACGGTGGAGGAGAGGCAGGAAGAGAACACGCGAATTTTGGTCCAGCGTTTCACCAATGCCCATGAAGGTGTCGGCGACTTCAACGCAGACTTTCTCCTCTATCACTGGCTCGGCGTTGACTTGTCGAAAGTATCCAAGTCGACCATCGAGACGCTTCGCCTGCCGCCCCGGTTGCTGATGCCGTTCCTCGTTCTGATTCTGGTCAGTCTGGTGACGCGGCGCGAACGGGAGGAAGTGCTGGATCGCTACTTTGCCAAGATGCGCACCGTGGTTGATCCGGATCCTGAAATCGATCGCCGCAATCTCGAAGCCGCCTATGCCAATCCCCGACAACATGAGAGTCGGCGATTGTTCCCCGGAACCGACTGGGAGTTTGTCCGACCCCGTCGCATTGACGTGGTCGGATTCCTCATCTCAGTCGGCGTGTGTTTCCTGATCGTCGGCCTACTCGCCTTGCTGGCCGGGGTCGGAAGCTAGTCAGGAGATCAAGTCAGCGAATTGACGAGCGCCTCGAGACGACGGGTGTACTCCACCCAGACTTCGCGAGCTTCGCCGCTGTCGTCGACGTCTTGTCCGGCGTGGACGGCGGCCTTGATGTGGGGCTCGATGGAAAGCCAGCCATCGTAGCCCCGGTCCTTGAGATCCTGGAGAATGCGTCGCTGCACCGGATCCTCATCGACATGGCAGGTGATCCAATTGTCGCTGTTGGGATCCTTTTTGGCACTCTTGATGTGGACATGGGTGACCTGCTCGCGGCAGGCCTGGTAAAACTCCCAAGTAGCCTCGTTGCTGTTCTCGTGGAGGCTGTTGTTGCCGGTGTCGAGAATCAGTTGCAGCGCCGGGCTGTTGACGGCTTCTACCAGTTCCAAATAGCCGGCGGCATCGGCACCGTAGCCACTGCAGTTCTCGTGGGCCAAGATGACACCTTCGCCTTCCGCGATGGTGGCGAGTTCCTTCAAGCGGCTCACGACTTCTTCCTTCCACTCGGCGCGGGTGAAGGGGTGATCCTGAGAATTCGGGTAGGACATGATGCGAAGGAACTTGGTGCCAGCGGCCCGCATCCGGGGAGCGACTCGCTTCAGTTCCTCGATGTCGATATGAAATTCCGAGGTGATGGGGCGGGCCCAGTTGCCAATTTGACCGCCGAAGCCGACGATTTGGATGCCTTCAGCCTGAAGTTTCTCCCAGGTGCGGGCCCAGTCGTCATCGCTTTGATCGCAGACGTTTCTACCGTCCAAAAGGCGCAACTCGATGGCCGACCAGCCGGATTCTTTGAGGGTGGAAATTTGTCCCTCGAGGCATTTTTCTGCTTCGTCGGCGAATCCAGTGAATTGAAATGGCATGGTTCTGTTGGCTTGGAATTAGTGAAGAAAAAGGGACGATGACGTCGCCGTGATGGGTAGCAACGCTACACCGAAAAGTCATTTGCGCCAGAGTTTGGCGATTCCACGTTTGAGGAAGCTTGTCTTACGCGAGTAGTTTTTTGACCACCTTGCCATGCACGTCGGTGAGGCGAAAATCGCGGCCTTGGAATCGATAGGTCAGCTCTTCGTGATCGAAGCCGAAAAGGTGGAGGATGGTGGCGTGGAGATCGTGGACATGGATGGGATCTTCCTCCACGCCCCAGCCGATCTCGTCGGTCTTTCCAATGGTTTGCCCGCCCTTGATGCCACCGCCCGCCATCCAGAGGCTGAAGGAATAGGGGTGATGATCGCGACCGGTGACCGTCTTGAAACCCGAGCGATTTTCGCCGAGTGGGGTGCGCCCGAATTCGCCACCCCAGACGACGAGGGTTTCGTCGAGAAGGCCGCGTTCCTTGAGGTCTTTGAGCAAAGCGGCGACGGGCTGATCAGAAATTTTCGTGTTGGTGACCAGTCCCGAGTTCAGGTTGCTATGATGATCCCAGGTCGACAGGAACAGGGTCACAAATCGCACGCCTCGCTCGACCATGCGTCGGGCCAGCAGGCAGTTTCTTGCGTAGGAACCTTGAAACCCATTCTTGTCACTGGCATCGGACTCGCTGCGATCCACACCGTAGGCTTCCAAGGTGCTTTTTGATTCTCCGGAAAGATCGAGAAGATCCGGAGCGGCAGCTTGCATGCGAAACGCCAATTCGTAGTTCTTGATCCGACTGGCAATCTCGGGATGCAGGGTGCGATCGAGGCGCTGGCTGTTGAGTGAATTGACGGCCTCCAAGCTGCGTTGTTGCATCTCACGCGAGATCCCGGGAGGATTCTCCAGATTCAGGACCGGGCTGCCATGATTGCGAAAAAGGGATCCGCCATAGCTGGACGGGAGAAATCCACTCGACCAACTGGCGGCTCCGCCGGGGAGCCCTCGCCCGAGGGTGGTCAGAACGACGTAGCCGGGAAGATCGCGGCTTTCACTGCCTAGCCCATAGTTCAACCAGGACCCGAGCGTTGGCCAGCCGCGGAGAGGCGAACCTGACAGCATCAACAATTGACCTGGCAGGTGATTGAACTGTTCGCAATGCATCGACCGAACCAGCGCGATATCATCGGCGCAGGTGCTGAGATGCGGCAGGAGGTCTGACATGTCCATCCCGCATTGACCGTATTTTTGGAAGGTTCGGGGGCTGCCGAGAAGGCGGGCGCTTTCTTTCTGCGTGAAGGCGAATTTCACTCCTTCCAGCAAGGAGTCCGGCATGGGTTGACCATCGAGTTCGTTGAGTTTCGGCTTGGGATCGAAGAGATCCATCTGGCTTGGCCCGCCCTCCATGAAGAGGTAGATGCAGCGTTTGGCCTTGGGCGCAAAATGCGATCCGAGCTTGTCCACCGAGGCGGCCATGAGACCGTCGTCGCGGAGCATCGATGCCAAGGCAACCGAGCCGAGACCGCTAGCGGTGCTGGTGAAAAAATCACGGCGGCTGGGACCGGCTGACAGGGGGCTGGATCGTCGGCTTTCCATTACTCACGGGTGATAAACTCATCCACATTCATCACCACACGAGCGGTGGCGATCATGGCAGCTTCGGCGTTGCCGGTGGCTTTTGAAAAATCCTCGTGCAGGGAACGCAGTGTATCGATCTCTTCGATTCGCGGTTCCCGAGAAAGGCATCGGACATAGAGTTCACGAACGGCGGCGTCGAATGATTCACCGTGCCTCTTGTAAAGATCGCTTCCCAGGGTCTCGGCACACTCGAAGAAGACGGGATCGTTGAGCAAAGTCAGGGCCTGCATCGGGGTGTTGGTGCGGTCCCGCCGACCGCAAGTAACGCTGGTATCGGACGCGTCGAAGGCAGTCAGCATCGGGTAGATGACGGTACGCTTGAGGAAAATATAGACGCCCCGTCGATAGCGATCCGCCCCCTTGCTTTCCGGCCATTGAACGCTGCGCCCCACCTCGGTGACGAACCCCGGCAGCGGTGGAAAGATCGGCGGACCGCCGAGTTTCGGTTCGAGCAATCCGCTGGCGGCGAGATGGATATCGCGAACGGTTTCGGCGCTGACGCGGAAGGCATTCTGTCGCCAGAGCAGCGAGTTGCCGGTGGCATGATCGGCAAGCTCGGGACGTACCAGCGAGGATTGGCGATAGGTCTTCGAGTTCACGATCAGCCGAATCAGGGCCTTGCGGCTCCAGCCGAGTCCCCGGTATTCGGTGGCCAACCAGTCGAGCAGTTCCGGATGAGTCGGAGGCGCTCCCTCGGTGCCGAAATCATCGGGCGTGGCCACGATGCCGATGCCGAAAAGGTGCTGCCAAACCTGGTTGGCCGCGACACGAGCGGTGAGAGGATTCTTCTCATCAAAAAGCCAGTGGGCAAGATCGAGGCGATCCGTTCCCGTCTCCTGACGTGACGAAAGCGAATGCAGAACGGCTGGCACCCCGGGGCTGACCGTCTCGCCCGCCTGGGTGTAGTCGCCGCGCACGTGGATAAAGGAGGCGCGTTTGTCCTTGGTGCGTTCCGAAAAGACACGTGCCCGCGCCGTTGGCTTGGGGGGCGGGTCTTTCTTTCGATCCTTGTCCGAAAGCTGTGACTCGGCATAGCGCTCCAGCTCCGGCGTCATCGGCAGCGATGCGGTGCTATCGTCGGCGTTGTTGAAAAAGGCGTAGAGTTGGTAAAAATCCCGCTGGCTGATGGCATCGTGCTTGTGATCGTGGCATTCCGCGCAGGCGACGGTCATTCCCAGCCAAACGCTACCGGTGGTGTTGACCCGATCGACGATCTCCTTGGTGCGGTAGAGTTCCAGATCCACCCCCGCTTCGGTATTGCGTAGGGTATTGCGATGAAAGCCGGTGGCGATTTTTTGCTCCAAGGTTGGATTCGGCAGCAGATCCCCGGCGAGTTGTTCGATGGAGAACTGATCGTAAGGCAGATCGCGATTGATCGCTTCGACCACCCAGTCTCGATAGATCCAGGCCCAAGGGCGTCCACTGTCGCCGAGGTAGCCTTCACTGTCGGCGTAGCGGGCGAGATCGAGCCAGTGGCGCCCCCATTGCTCCCCAAAATGCGGAGAGTCGAGAAGTCGTTCGACCAAGCTGGCATAGGCGGATTCGGGAGCGGATTTCCACGCCAGTTGAAAGGCCTCCACTTCCGCCGGAGTGGGGAGTAAGCCAGTGAGGTCGAGAGACAAGCGGCGAAGCAGCGTCGCGGGATCTGCCTGCGGGGAGGGAGTGATGCCTTCGGCCTTCAGTTTTGCGAGGATGAATCCGTCGATGGGATTCTCCTCCGTTTCCGGGACTGGCGGGCGCTGGATGGGTTGGAAGGCCCAGTGATCACGGTCGTCCGCCGCCGCAGATGACGACGAGGATAGCGCACCGAGAACGGCAGTCGCGAGGGCGATCAGACTTGGAGTTGGCAGACGACGAAACACAGTCAGGAATGCTATCACGGCTTCGCGACGCCCGCCGCTCACGCATGCGCGGAA
>JAGROX010000400.1 GCA_020440025.1 Verrucomicrobiia bacterium | reverse complement strand
ACAAGTGGATAGGTCGTTTTCGGGAGTGTGGAAGCAAGGGAAGCTCCGCCAGGGGGCAGTCGGTGATTGTCAATTTTCTCTTTCATTCTCTAAGAGCTTTCGGCAGCTTCTCAGTCGCCATTTGGTCAAATCTTCTCACCTGTTGACTGACGTTTTGTCGGCTCTTCATTCCCAGGCTCTCGGCGATCCAATCCTGCGACACGGTAGTTCGCTTCGCAATCGCTCACGCGATTAAAGTGGTCCAAGAACATTGGATGCGAAACAGCGGGGTCATGATTTCGATCCTCGTTGGAAAAAGCGAGACTGTCAACAATCACCGACTGACCCGATCCGGAGAATCCTTCATTGATGGACTACTCTCCAGTGAATCGGAACTCTCCGCTCCCTCCAAAAGCAGAGTTCACCCAAACTGGCAAAATCAAAAGAATAATGTATTTAGCCCAGACTGCTTTTATATTCCTATTTCCCTCGTTAATTCACTGAAAAATTTCTGCCTATCCTTTTCAGGCCATTTCTCGTAGCTTTTTTCTGGATTGCCTCTATTCGGCTGATAACTCTTAATCCAGCCTGAATCGAGTCCGCTTTCGAACCAATGTTCAATATTGAAGTAATTGAGATCAAGACAATCGTCGAGTTCCACTGCCTTCTGATGGCTTCTTTTGCTTTTCCCACTAAGGCAAAAAGAAAGGCCACGGAATAGACATCTGAATTTTAATGCGTCTCTAGAAAAGATAGGGGGCCTCACCTCTGCAAAACGATCACATACTTGAGGCTTGATCGCTAATCTTGGGATCGATACTCCGGCGAATTCGCAGTCGTCGATCCCTGATGACGAGAGGAAGACGCTGAACGCCAAATCGCCCGCAGGCGAAAATTGAAAGGCGATAAAATCCGCCCGCCCGTTTCGAAGATTCCGGAATAGGTATTCACCACGAGTAGAAAAAATTTTGTCCCTAATCTCCACAAACCCCCCAGCGCTCCACCTCTTGGCGGCACCACCCCTGAAAACATTCATTAGGATTTTCCTGTTTTGATTCATGACGAACTCAGGAAGCTCCGCCAGGGGGCAGTCGGTGATTTTCAATTTTCTCTTTCATTCTCTAAGAGCTTTCGGCAGCTTCTCAGTCGCCATTTGGTCAAACCTTCTCACCTGTTGACTGACATTTTGTCGGCTCTTCATTCCCAGACTCTCGGCGATCCAATCCTGCGATACGGTAGTTCGCTTCGCAATCGCCCACGCGATTAAAGTGGTCCAAGAACATCGGATGCGAAACAGCGGGGTCATGATTTCGACCCTCGCTGGAAAAAGCGAGACAGTCAACAATCACCGGCTGTCCCGGTCCGGAGGACCGCGCTCCTATTTCGACAGCTTCACCTCACCCTTTCTGGGCAGCACCGTGACACCGTGGATCCGATCGATCACGAGATTCGCTGATGTCCTGTCCAACGAAAAAACGGAGGGATCGACCGGTTCATTGACGACGATTCTTTCCGTGGCGTAGGTCATCTTCAATTGACCGAGTCGATGAATGGCGAGCTTCGGATAGTACAACCAGGCGCCGGCGCCCTCCCCTGACGGAATCCGAACCTTGCCCAACTCCGTCACTCGATAAGTAGCCATGTCACTGGGCTTCAAGTTGGGAAATCTCATGTCCCACCCGACCGGATAGTAACTCAGGTCGCTTGCCAGGTAGGCAACGAACTCGATCGGTTGATCCTTCATGAAAGGATCATTCAAATCGGTTCTCAAGTGAAGCGCCCGACAGTTCCAGTCGCCGAGCGTTTCATTCCAGGTGGAAATCACATCCCTCCCCAACCTGGGAATCGCGGCGGGATCATGGAAATCTGCCAAGCTGCGCACCGGCAGGCTCCCGGTATCCCCATCCACCCTCCGGAGAAAGCGGAACGGCTCGAAAACCAGGTTTCGCATCCTGATTCCCTCATCACCCATATAGAACGTCTGTTTCTTCGGATCCACCAGCAGGAGCGTGCCCCCCGGCTTTTGGTCGTCTTCCCTCTCGCTCCAGATCTGGACCGCCTCGCCATCGAATGCGGACTTCCATGACCGTCGCCACTTTCCCCATTCGTCGAACTCATCGACCGACGCGAAATACTGATCTCCCGAAAACACGCAACGCACCTCGGAACGAACCGTCGGCGAGTTCCCCTTCGCTCTTGCCCGGTTCACGATACTCAGGGGATGGAGCGTTTCGATCGTCCCTTCATACTCCAGTGTTTGTAAGCTTTCGTAGGGCTGCAGGATCTCGTTTCTCAAGTCTCCCCCAGAGCCGACCTGGGAGGACCCGATACTGACGAACAGGCAGAAAACGAAAAGGCCCGGAACGATGGGCGGGATCCAGAAATTAGCCGTCATTCCCCGGATACTCCCACAATCAGAGCTCGTCTGGCAATCCCATTCGGCAGCTCCGGTATGAACCGGGAGCATGGGTAACAAACTGACCGGGAACATGGGAACCTCCGGAACGGGTCAGTCGGTGATTGCTGACTTTCTTTTTTGCTTGATGGAACTCCAAGAAACTTTCAAAGATACCCCGAAAAAATGACAATCACCGACTGCCCTCTATCGGCAGAGCCCGGAGAGGTTTGAAATTTCGAAAGTGGATATCGAGATTCGCAAACAATTGCCTTTTGGAACTTTGAACTGTGTAAGACAGACTGGTCCTCGGATATTCGGTGCCCTGCTCTTTCAAGTGGGTGTCCTGCTGATGCTCTTTGACTTTACTGACGCTCAAGAGGGCAAGATGGTCATACACCAGAGTTATAATGTTTTTAGAAAGGCAACAGGCATTCAACAGAGGAACGATGTTTACCTGGTCTTGATTGATGGGGTTGTGAAAGAGGGGGGGGTAATCCAACTGCAGAGGGATGATGTTAAGGACTTCGAGCCTGAATTGCCGCCCGAAAGTTTTAGCGAGACATTGCGCTACTCTTGGAATCAAACTGAGAGTCGGGTGTTCGTTGATGGGAAGTGGCTGGTGAAACAGGGCCCTGGATTGGGGGTGTCGGCAGTGGAAGCTGTATTAGGCACTTACAAAGCGGAAGACTACGTCACTTTGAGAGTCAAGGAGGTGGAAAGTGAAATTCTTATTTGGTTGAAAAAACTCGATGACCCGATTGATGATTTCAAAGGCCTCGATATGGCCGCGCTTCGATTGGATGATGCACTCGAAGCAATGGGGCAATTAAAGAAAGGGAATCGTGAATTTGAGATGAGTTGGAACGGTTTTGTGGGAAAAGTCGATGAACGTGGTCGATTCACCCGGTTTGATTATACCAATGATCGGAAAGAAGTTGCGGTATTCTACAAATATTTAGATGACGTTCCTGCGCACATTAAAAAGGGTCTCGATCTGGATCGAAATCAAATTGATTGGGGGGGCAAGGAAGCTGAGGTATCCGCTGAGAAAAAGGCAAAGTAAAGCTCCACTTAGGGTCAGTCGTCCAATCTTGAATTTCTGCCTCCATCTTCCGACCCGGTTCGGCAGCTCCAAAAATCCAGAATTGACGACTGCCCCCCGCGCGGAGCCCGCAACAGGATGAGCGGGCGTCGTCATTATCCCTTTGTTCCGCTGAACGCCTCCGTCTTGCAGAGAAGTTTGAGAAACGCTTTCAAACGGTAGTCCTTTTCCTTCATCAAGGCGGCGAGATACTCGAGGAGCTCGAGATCGTGGGCAACGTCCCCGAGATGTCCCGGCAGATTGCAGGCCGGTTCGACGAGAGCCGTCCCGTAGAGGTGCTCCCACAGCCGATTGACGATGTTGTAGGTAAATCGAGGATTCGACTCGGCGGTCAGCCAGTCGGCAAAGGCGGCTCTGGCGGTGGGGGATTTCTCACGATCCACGGTTGCTCCGAAGTAGACACCGGGACTCACCGGATCACCGGGGGTGCCATCGTTGTACCGGTAGTCGGAGGGCAGGCGGGCCCGATTGGTGGGCTCATCGACGAGATTCGCGTCGGCACTCAGGAGTTTTCCATCGACCGGTTGAATCTGCAGTTCCCCAAAAAACGCGGCGATCCGAAGGTAGTCCATCTGATAGATCTCTTCGTAGGGATGGTCGTGGCACTGGGCGCAGGTGATTTCGACGCCGGCGAACGCCGTCATGGCATGCGAAGGGTTGATGAGTCCGATCCCGTGTTCCGCGAGCAGGTAACCGGTGGCCGGATTCTCGGAATACTTCCCCGACGCGGTCAGAATCTCTTTGACCAGTTGATTCCACGGGCGGTCTCCCTGGATCTGCGTTTTCACCCAGTCGCGATAGGATTCGGGGGGAGGGGGTGAAAACTGATCTCGACGTATTTCGGCGATCTGTTCTTTCCCGATTTTTGAGAGGCATTCCGGGTAGGCGACGGCTTTCAGTCGTGCCCCGTCAACCCGGAGGAGGTCGTCGAGAAATCCGAGGAAGTGATTCACGAATTCCTCCGATTCAACCAGACGGTCGATTAGAGCCTCGCGCTTGTTTGGGTCGGTGTTTGTCTGGAAGGCGGATACTTCCTCCGGG
>JAGROX010000069.1:7623-20077 GCA_020440025.1 Verrucomicrobiia bacterium | reverse complement strand
CGACCTTTCTTTTCGACAGTGCCCAGCGTCGCGTCTGCGAGGTGCGAACGAACCGCACCAACACACCGTTGCAGGCGCTCACCCTCCTCAATGACACCGGCATGCTCGAAGCCTCCCGGGCACTGGCCGACATGGCCTCTTTGCAGACGGCGAATCCCGAAAATGGTCTTCTTGAGCTGGGGCGCCACATCCTCAATCGCGAGCTGGAGAGTGGAGAGATACCGGTGCTGAAACGGGAGCTGAACGAATCCCTCGACTACTTCGCCTCCGCTCCGGACGACGCCGTCCTTTTCACCACAGTCGGCCAGCAAAGGCCTCTCGCGACAGACAAAGCACCCACCATTGCCGCATGGATGACCGTGGCAAGCCTGATGCTCAATCTCGACGAGGCCATCACCCAGGAATAACCGATGCTAGCGATGAATCCTCTTTCACGACGACACTTTCTCAATCAGACAGGATTGAATCTCGGCGCCATTGCCCTGGGTAACCTGATGCGGCAGGAGTCGCAGGCCTCCGCCCTCAGCGGCTTGGATTTACCCACCTTCGCCCCAAAAGCAAAACGGGTCATTTTTCTCACCCAATCGGGCGGCCCGTCGCAACTGGAACTTTTCGACCACAAACCCGGCCTGATGAAATGGGCCGGAGTGGAGCTGCCGGAAAGCATTCGTCAGGGGCAGCGCCTCACGACGATGACGTCAAACCAGCGCCAGTTGATTCTTCCGGGGATCACTCAGTTTTCCCGGCACGGAAAAAGCGGCGCCACGGTCAGCGAATGGCTCCCGCATACCGGCTCTGTTGCCGATGAACTTTGTTTCATCAAATCCATGGTCACCGATCAGATCAACCATGCGCCGGCAATGACAAAATTTCTGACCGGACATCAACTCGCCGGACGCCCCAGTTTCGGCGCTTGGGCGAGCTACGGTCTCGGCAGTCTCAATCAGAATCTACCGGACTACCTCGTCCTGATTTCAAAAATGAAACGGCCGAGCGATCAACCGCTCTATGATCACTACTGGGGCAGCGGCTTCCTTCCCTCACGGTATCAGGGCGTCAAACTGCGCAATGCCAAAGATCCCGTCCTCTACCTCCGTGATCCGGATGGACTCCCCCGCGAGCGGCGGCGTGGCATGCTGGACGGCCTCGAAGAGCTGAACACGATGCGCCTGGAAAAAACCGGAGATCCGGAAATCGCGACCCGGATTCGTCAGTATGAAATGGCCTTCCGGATGCAGACGAGTATCCCGGAACTCAATGACATCAGTGATGAACCCGAATCCACCTTTGAACTCTACGGCCCGGACTCGCGTCGTCCCGGCAGCTACGCCGCCAACTGCGTGCTCGCCCGCCGACTAGCCGAGAGAGGCGTTCGCTTCATTCAATTGTTTCATCCGGACTGGGACCACCACAGCCGACTCCCGAGCTGGTGCACCGCGCGCTGCCGCGACACCGACCAGCCCAGCGCAGCCCTGATCAAGGACCTCAAATTGCGCGGCCTGCTCGACGAAACCCTCGTGATCTGGGGCGGCGAATTCGGCAGGGGCGCGGCCGGACAGGGAAAATGGGACAGCCCCGAGGCAGGCCGTGACCATCATCCCCGATGCTTCACGATCTGGATGGCCGGGGGCGGAATCAAACCCGGCACCACATACGGGGCCACCGACGACTTCAGTTACAACGTTGCCGAGAATCCGGTTCATGTCAGAGATCTGCATGCCACGGCCCTGCATCTCCTCGGCATTGATCACGAAACATTCAGCCACCGATTTCAGGGACTCGACTACAAACTCACCGGCGTCGAGCCTTCTCGCGTCGTGAAGGAGATACTGGTCTGAGAATCGGAAGTCATGTCAGACGGGGAAATTTCCCCATCCAGTCAACAGGGTTAGGTCGATGACTCAACCCTCTTAGGTCGATCAAGCGGGCGTCGCTGAGCTTTTCCCAGAAAACTAGGCGTAGGGATCCACCTGAATCTTGAGTTTTTTGGGAAGCGGGTCTGGATCGAGATTGGCGGCAGGGATTCCACTGGCCTTGCTCTCTGCGGCCGCGAGTCCTGCGATCTGCCCGGTCGTCATCCAGAGTGGCTCCATTCGTAAAACTGACATCGCGATATGCGTGCTCGATAGCGCCACCGGCACGAGGAGGTTGTCCAGCTTTTCGGGTAGCATCGCACCGTAGGGCACCTGTCCGGGTTGGGCCGGGCCGCTCGCTTTTTTCGGATACCAGAGAACACCTTCCATCCAGCGATCATCGATCGCAAAACGTCTGTCGTGACAGGGGTGTACATCGAAGGAGTGCTCACCAATTGCGATGGGCTGCTCGACTTTCGGAGTTCGTCCCGTCTTTTCATCGACGATGAAATGGTGCTGGGTGACCCGGGCACGACCGTCAATGCGGCGGCCTTGACGCACGTAGATCTGCCAAGGCCAGTGATCGTTCCCAGCGAACTCGTCGCGATGGCGGCCCGCCTGCTTCCAGAGCGCCCGGATGTCCGAAGGGACGCGGGGATCGTTCTGGAGGAACCAGGCATAACTGGCGGCGTGGTCGACGTGGAACTTTTCGAGCCTCGCCCGATGATGGCGATCCGCATCCGGCCACGTCCAGCTGACGCCGGGGCAGTTCACGCTGGTCTGACGAACGATCGAGCCGTTGAGCTGATACTTCTGACGCGCCAGTTTGCTGCCGAGCGAACAACTTTTCACCCTCCCCGATTCAAAGTCAGCCAGCAAAGGAAGCAGATCGGTGAGGTGTTGCTCGTAAGAATCCGGTTTCTCGAGAGGAACGATTTTCTCGGGATCAGTCGTGAAAATGGATCGCGCGCAGAAGGCCTGGATCGCTGGAGAAGCCTCTCCCGTGTCCGGCGTCATGATCTGCTTTCCCGCCTTCCAGTCCATGTAGTGAATCCCGGCGAGCGACTCACCGTATTCTTCCCTGCCCTCTCTTCCGACGCGAAAAGGAACCTTCGCTGATGCCGCGAGATCGCCTTCGTAGGTGCCGTCGATATATGTCCCCGCCGTGATGATCTCCCGAGAGCCCGTAGGCGATTCAAGCTCGACCGCGACCACTTGGCTTCCCGTGACCGTGGCTCCGTTCAAGTGATGCCCTCGGAGAAACGTCAGCTGGTCGGCTTCCTTTTCCAACATGCGTTCGAAAACCCGTTCAGCGACACTGGGCTCATAGAACCAGCCGTCACGAATGAGAGGCCAATCCGGAGAATTCTCCCCCATTTCGCGAAGGTAATCTTCGCGCACGCCCTTGATGAATTCCAGAACGAGGCCACCAAAGAGATTCTGTCGAACCGCGTCAGTGGTACAGAGTCCGCTCGCCGTCATGCCCCCCGGATTCACTTTTGGGCAGGCGAGGATCACCTGACACCCCTGCCGCGCGGCTTCGATCGCCGCCGCCAGTCCGCCGGGTGTCGAGCCGTAAACAAAAACATCGCACGCCGTCGGTTTCGGGTCCTCGGAGCCTTGCGCCAAGATGGCCCGGGAGGGAGCCAGTGTGTTCAGGACGGCGGCAGTGGAGACCCCGTTGAGAAAAATTCGTCGCTTCATGGATAGGCGGATTGCCGACAATTCGGATTCACCATACCCCACTGATCGCCGTCCCGTCGACCTCTTTGGGTTGCTTGAAAACGGGATTGGATTTTGGAGAGCCGGATGACGGGACCTACGAGGGCAGGCGGGAATGCGCCCCCAAAAAAGGGCGCGGATACCGCTCCAGAGAAAGAATTCTCTCCCGGTGCACCGACCAGGGCAATGTCTCCGCAGATCGCGACGCTGAAGCCAAGATACTGGTCAGCCTCCACGTGTGACGAGGCAAAGAGTGTCGTGACATATTCCCCATCTCGCGCTCGATGCACTTGCACTGCGCCGATATTCACAAGGAAATCATCCAATCCTGGTTGCCCCAAAAGGATCCAATCATCATTGACCGCCACGGCGCGCGCCGTATCGGGCGGAGTAGCCACGACACCGGCGAACGGTGGCTCCGTCCTCAGCGTGATCAGATCTGGAGTGACTCCCCAGGACAGAGTTGAGACTCCAACTCCAAGCATCAGAAGTATGCGAGAAAGAGGACGAATCCATCGGCATTGAGTTTCACAAGGAACAGGCATGAGATTTCTCCGGTTGCGTGACTGCCCCTCCAGGGAAACCGAACCTCGCGATCAGGTTGGGGGGCAAAGCGAATGCCTCTATACGATCAGCCGGACACCTCCGAGGTTTTTCAAATGGTAGTTGAGGTTGCCTCGTGGCGTCGCCATGAACATGAGATTCTTCGGAATGCCCCACTTTTTGGAAAGCGAATCGATGATCTCCGGAGAAAACTCACCCTTAACGGTGACCAGTTCCATGTCGATATCGGGATAAACCTCATCGAGAAACTCGACGTCTTTGGCGAGTCGCGAAGGGATCTCTGATTCGTTTTTATAAACATGGACGATCTTGACACGATCCGTCTGTTCGTTCTGGGTGACGTAGAGCATGACTTTGTTCAGGTTCTCGACGTGATCTCCTCTCGTGAAATAAACGAACTGTTGTGCTCGAATGCGGTCGACCAGAGCCCGTAGATCTTCCTCCATACGACTGCTCCATCGAAAGAGACTGGACCAGCCCATGACAGATCGAGGATGGTGTTCGTGGACAGCCTCCATTCTCTCCCGGCGCAGGAGAACGCGGATTTCGTCGATCATGAAGACCATCAGTCGCAAAATCTGCACGCGCGTCAACATGATGGTCACGATTAGAATCGTCGGGATCAGGTATTCGAAGAACACGATCAGGTAGCGCTGGTTGAGGCGGGCATTTCCCCAGACTGCGATGCCGACCGCGATGATTGCTGCCAGCAAGGCCCACCAAGAGGCTTGAATGGGGCGTGGCAGATCCCGTCTCTTCAGTTTCAGGAGGAGATTACCGATCGTGAACAGCGCCATCACTGAGAGAAAGGCGAGAGTGTAGACGGCGGCGAGTGATTTCAGATCTCCTCTCGTAATCAGAAGAATCGAGACGGACAGAAGGAAAAAGGCACCAATGATGCGATGAGATGTTCCGCGATGATTTTCTTTCAAAAGAAACTGCGGAAGACAGCGGTCGAGTGTCATCCGGCTGATCAACCCGGTCACACCGATGAAGCTGGTAAGTGTCGCCCCGCTGAGTACAAGGACCGCATCCAAGCTGACGAGAATCTGCAGCCAGGAGCCCCCTGCCAAGGCTCCCATGTGCGAAAGGAGATCGTTCTCGTATGTCTCGCGAACTTCGGCCACAGGAACAAGCGCGAGCGCCAGAATCGCCATGCCCGGATTGAGCACCGTGACGGCAATCCACATGTTGCGAAGAGTTTTCGGGAAGACGCCTTCGGCCTGCTCCTCGACAAAATTCGCGGAGGATTCGAATCCGGAGATGCCGAGCATCGCGGCGGCAAAACCGAAGAAGAGAGCCTTCCACACGCCACCGGGTTCAGGCTCTGCGAGATTGTTCCACAGCAATTCCGTCCCGCTGCCGGCGATCGCGATTCCGCCCAGAACGAATAACAGCAGCATCGAGCCGAGGTGAAACAGGAAGATCCCGATCGCGACACGTGACGATTCCGTAATACCGAGGATCGTGATCACCATGAAGAGCCCCAGCAGTCCGATGGTCGCAGGAATGATCGGAAGGCCCGGCCACAGCGAGTGGAGGTAGTGCATCGCTTCATTCGAAGAAATCACTGCCGTGGCAATGTAGGAGAGGATCGTGAGACAAGCGGCGATGGAAGCCCGAAATTTGCTCGTCGTATTCAGCAGCGCATTGTAGGCGCCTCCATTCAGTGGCAGAGCGCCCACCACCTCCGAGTAAATTGAGCGAAACAGATAGAGCGTGCCGGCGACGAAGAGAAGGCAGATGGGAGCCCAGCGTCCCGCATAGACAATTGCGAGAGCCGAGACGTAGAGGCAGGACGACGTGATGTCGTTCCCACAAATGGCAGTCGCAGCGAGTTGCCCCAGCTTGTTTTTCTCCTTCGTTGCCATTTCTTCTTGCCGCGAAGGATACGGGGCCTTTCGCCAAGCCGAAAGCCGAAAGAAAGCGGTATCAGGAGATGTCTGATCTCAGATGCAGCGATTTCATTTCCGCCGCTTGAATGCTCAAGCCCTGTCCTGACGTAAGGCTGACTACCCGCACTCGGCAGTCAACGCGCACGTCACCAAAGTAGAGGGGTGGCTCTCATCCTTCACCGCCACTCTAGACACCGGTGATTTTCTCGCCATCATTCATTGGGTGAGACCAAAAACCGACGTGCCCGAGCGTCCCTGCCATCATGGAAGACAGCCCGAAAAAAAGTGATTCGACTTCCGACGGCTTGGGGCCTTTTGCCGCTGCCCTGATCGGCATTGGCGGCATGGTGGGAGGAGGAATCTTTGCGATCCTCGGCACGGCCGTTTCGCTCGGTCATGGTGGCACTCCGATCGCTTTCGCGCTCGCCGGCGTGGTCGCCCTACTGACCTGCTATGCCTACGTAAAACTATCCTGCAAGTTTCCTGAATCAGGCGGCACTGCCGTATTCCTCGATCATGCGTTCGGGGCGAACCTCTTTACCGGAGGGCTCAATCTCACCCTCTGGCTGAGCTATCTGGTGACGATCGCCCTCTATGCCTCCGCCTTCGCATCTTATGGAGCGACCTTTTTCGATCAACCCCCATCATGGCTTCGCCACGTTCTCATCAGCGCCGGAATCCTCCTGCCGATGTCCATCAATCTCGTCAACGCCACGCTTGTCAGCAAATCGGAATCCTACATCGTCATCGGCAAACTCATCCTACTTGGGGTTGTCGTGGTAGGTGGTGTGTTTCATTTGGATACCGCTCGCCTCGCACCCTCCGAATGGAGCGGCTTCGGTTCCTTGGTCGTCGGTGGCATGGTCATTTTCGTCGCCTACGAAGGCTTCGAGTTGATTGCCAATGCCGCAGGGGACGTGCGGGATCCACAGAAAAACCTGCCCCGTGCCTTCTACGGCTGTGTCATTTTCGTCATCGTTCTCTACGTGCTTGTCGCAATCGTCACCGTGGGAGCAGTGCCCGCAGACGTCATTGCGAAGCAGCAGGATTACGCCCTCGCTGCCGCAGCCCGTCCCTCGCTTGGGCAGACTGGATTTGTTCTTGTTTCGGTTTCCGCTCTGCTCGCCACCTTCTCCGCAATCAATGCAACCATCTACGGCAATGCCCGCCTCGGATACGGTCTCGCAAAAGACGGAGAGTTGCCTGAAGAACTCGATCAAATGAAAGGAGGAAATCCGCTCGACGGTGTGCTCATCACGGCCGGCCTCTCCCTACTGCTTGCCAACACGGTCAACCTCAATGCCATCGCCATCCTCGGTAGCGCGGGCTTTCTCCTCATCTTCGCGATGGTGTGCGCCTCCTCATGGAAGCTGGCTTCAACCATTGGAGCCAGCAAATGGCTTTCCGGAACCGGAGTCCTCGCCTGCTTTGCCGCGCTGGTTGCCCTCCTCTATCACACGGCATCTCAGGACCCGAAGGCTCTGGCCATCTTTGGCGGAATGCTGATTGCCGCCTATCTCTTCGAGTGGATTTATCCGAAGGTCAGCGGTCGCCCGCTTCAGAACCCGCATAGTCCCAAGCCGTCTGCCTGACAAGCAAGGGGCGCACCTTCTGTTCGACACCTGCATCGCTATTCGACAGGAATCAACTGAATCGCATCGACCGAGACGTAGGAGTCGGTGTCGTCGTTCCGGATCGTGATGACTGCCGGTTTCGCATTGGAGAAACTCCAAGTTCCCAGCGTCGTGAACAGCTCGTCATGCTCGGGAACTTTTCTTTCATCGACAGCCACGGAAGCGATTCCTCCACCGTGTTCAATCGAAATGGGAACGGCGGAAGCCCGATTGCTCGACGCGGCGTAGGCAAAGCGAACTTCGTAGCGGCCGGATTCTGGAATCTCAATCGTGAAGGTCGCCGACTTCTCTCCCTTGCCGCCGTTTCCATCGTGAGCCGCACTGCCCTCGATTGGATCACCAAAAGAACTGTTCGACCAGGACCCCACGAACTTTGCGTCTCTGTCATCGATCGCGATCCCGGCAAGTTTTGTCACCGTGATCAAATCGGCCAAGCCTTTCAACTCAAGAACGGCATTCTGCTCGGTCAGCTTTCTTCTCAGGGTCTCCACAGAAACATCGTGAACCTTGCCAGAGTCACTGATGGCCATCGCCGCCGCGACACCCGAGGCATGCCCCATGGTCATGTAAACCGGTTCCATCCGGATCGAGCAATACGCGATGTGGGAGGAAGAAAGGCAAACCGGAACGAGCAGGTTTTCGCACTCGTCGCGCTGAGGTAACAGGGTTCGATACGGGATCTGATAGGGTCTGGTCGGATGGTCCTGAAAGGATCCTTCATCGACGACATGACCGTCCGCATTGACGATTCGTTGCACGATGTGGCAGTCGAGGATGAACGAACCCATCCCGATGGAGTCCGGCTTGGTGATCTCGGTCCAGGTATCCTGCTGGTTCATCACATACTCGCCGATCATGCGACGAGCTTCGCGGACGTAGAGTGCGTAGGACCAGTGGTCATTGTCGACGAACTCATCGGAGCAAAGGCCCCACGAATTCACTTCATCACGAAGTTCCTGCGGAACGCGATCATCGTGACCGAGGAACCAGAGAAATCCCTGCACGTAATCGCGATGGTCCTGCCAGATCGCTTCGCGCGTTTCGTCATCCCCGTCCGGGTAGCCGGTATTACCGCCAACATAGTCGGTCGAAAAGAGACCCTGCGCGTTGAGATCAAACTTTCCGTTCGCGATTTCGCCGAGATGAACGAGCCGCCCGAAGCGAACGCTTGGATAGCTTTTGATCAATCTCAGCAGGAGTTCGTAGCGCGAGGAATCGTAGTTCGCTGGTTTCGGAAATGGAACAAAAATGTCCTTCCGCTGCGTCACGCAGAGACGGAAATTGTAGGACTGCGTCAACTTGTCCGCACTACCCGGCTCGGCATTCGGGTCCGGCCGCGTCACTCCGGCGATCAGCTTCCCGTCTGAATCAAAAGCGTCAATTTCCGTCGGTGTGCCGTGGATAAAATGAGGGGCATCGCCTCCGAGACAGGAGCAGACCGTGCCCATCGTATCAGACCCGTGCGGGCGGATCTCCATGGGATAGTATCCAGCGAGAGCTTCACCGTAGGTCTCCCGACTCTCGCGACCGACGAGATAGCTGACGCCAGCCCGGGCCATGAGATCGCCCTCGTAGCTGGCATCGATAAAGACTTTCCCCCGTAGCACCGAGTCATCGTCCAGCGTGATCTCCACGATCCGATTTCGCTCTTTCCCGAGAGACTTCATACGGCGCTCCACCACTACCTGAACTCGGTCGCCACATTCCTTCAGCATCTCCTCAAAGGCTGCCATGTTGTGTTTGGGCTCCGCATACCACATCGGAGTTTCCGCTCCGCCCCGTTTCTTGGCGCGCTGGAAATATTCCAAGGCGATTCCACCAATCGTGTCCTCACGCCCCTTATCCGTTCGCGACAGTCCGCCCGTGACGACGCCCCCGATCCATGGACTCGGTTCAACGATCGCGATACTGAGCTCGGGATTCTCGCGATGGGCCGCGATGGCCGCCGTCAACCCCGCCGGAGTGCCTCCATAGATGACAAGGTCGTAGTCGGCCGCCGATAGCGGAAAGGCGAGGGATAGGCACAGCCCCAAACATGCGAATAATCTCATCCTCACACCTAGCCATGGACCATCGACAGCAACAACACCTGAAATTCCATCCAACCCATCCCCATCTGCCCGGACGCGACCACCTGTATTGACAGTTTCCGCTTGGCAAGGCAGCTTGCGGGCATGAAATCCCCATTGTCGTTAGTTCGGAGCGCTTGCGCCTTCACCTTCGCCAGCTTTGCCTTGTCGCTTCCACTTTCGCTGTCCGCCGCCGACAGCTGGCCGGACTTTCGTGGGCCCAGTCAGGACGGCCACGCCGGGACTCCCGGGTTGCCATTGAGTTGGAGCGAATCCGAAAACGTGAAGTGGAAGACCGAGATGCCTCTCCTCGGCCTGTCCTCGCCCATCGTGATGGACAACCAGGTCTGGCTGACCACGGCGACGGAGGACGGACACGACTACTACGTGCTCTGCGTCGATGCCACGACCGGGGAGATCCTCACCAACGAGAAGCTCTTTCACAGCGACGATCCCCAATCCCTTGGCAATGGCGCTCAGGACAACAGCTACGCCACGCCGTCGGCCGTCATCGAATCCGGACGCGTCTACGTTCACTACGGCAGTTCCGGGACCGCCTGTCTCGACACCAAAACCAAGGAGGTCATCTGGAAGCGGGACGACCTGAAGTGCTGGCATTACCGGGGCGCTTCCTCCTCTCCCGTGCTCTTCGAAAATCTGCTGATCCTCACCTTTGACGGAGCGGACCTGCAGTATCTGGTCGCCCTCGACAAACTCACCGGAAAGACCGTCTGGAAGACGGACCGCTCCGTGGCTTGGAACGACGAGCACATCGACAAGCAGATGGTCAAAGACGGCGACTGGCGCAAGGCCCACAGCACGCCATTGATCGTTTCCATCGATGGAAATCCCGTGATGTGCAGCACCGGTGCCAAGGCCGCCTACGGCTACGATCCCCGGACCGGCAAGGAACTCTGGCGGGTGGAACACGAGGCCTATTCCGCCGCCCCCCGCCCTGTCTTTTCCGATGGGCACTTCATCATCGTTACCGGATTCAGCAAAGGCGCGGAAATGATGTCCGTGAAGGCCGGCGGCCACGGCGTGGTCACCGACACCCATGTGGCGTGGAAGATCGACAAATCATTTCCCAAATATTCCTCCCCCATCGTGGTCGATGACCTGATCTACTTCGCCATGGATGACAGCTTCGTGGTCTGCGTGGAGGCAAAAACCGGCGAGGAAGTCTGGAGAGGGCGGCTCAACGGCAAATTCCGGGCCTGCCCCATTCTGGCGGACGGAAAACTGTTCTTCTTCAGTCTCGAAGGCGTGACCACCGTCCTCGAGCCCGGCCGCGAATTCAAAGTCCTCGCGACGAACAGCCTCGCCACCGACGAACCGCTGGACGATCCCCGGCGTGGCCCCGGGTTCATGGCCTCTCCCGCCGTGGTCGGAAAGGCGATGTTTCTCCGCACACGGCATCATCTTTACCGGATTGAATCCGAATAGAGTCTTCTGACGTCGAGGATTGGGGAATGGGTCGGGCGGTCTTACCCTGTTGGATAGGTGGGGTGACACTATTTTTATTGTCATTTTTCATCACCAGAGCAATCTTCCCTGTATGTCGTCAAGTCCGTCAGAATGGGAACCTCCCTCGCCCGGGGAACTTCAGGCTATGCTGCCGCAGTACGAGATCAGCGACATTATTGGACGCGGTGGCATGGGGGCGGTTTACAAAGGGCGACAGGCGAAGCTGAATCGCACCATCGCGATCAAGTTGCTGCCTGAGACTTTCTCAAAAGGTGATGACGAGCTGAACTTCGCCAAACGCTTCGAGCAGGAGGCCCAGGCCATGGCCAATCTCGACCATCCCGCCATCATCTCGGTTTTCGATTTCGGCGAGACAGCCAACGGCCAACTCTACTTCGTGATGGAGTTCGTCGATGGCATGGACATTCACCAATATTTGCAACATCACGGCGGGAAGCTGCCGCAGGAGCACGCCCTCTCCATCACCGCCCACGTCCTCGACGCACTCGACTACGCCCATAGCCATGGCATTGTCCATCGAGACATCAAACCGGCCAACATTCTGCTCAACCACGAGGGGCGGGTGAAAATAGCGGACTTCGGGCTCGCGAAGAAGTTCGGCGACAAAGCCGACGCGTCCGTCCCGGCTTTAACGATGAGCAACATCGCCGTCGGCACACCCGATTTTGTCGCCCCCGAGGCCCTCGACAGCAGCCAAACGCCCGACCACCGTGCCGATCTCTATGCCGTGGGTGTGATGCTCTACCAAATGCTGACGGGCAAGTTGCCAAGGGGGAGCTTCCGTCTGCCCTCGGAATTGGACGCGGAGATCGATCCGCGGCTCGACGAGATCGTGACCAAAGCGACGGCGTCCGATCCGGAACATCGCTACGCCAGTGCCGCCGCCGTGCGGGCCGATCTCGATGCATTGCTGAGCCAACCTCTCGCACGGGTCGAGCCCGGAGAGGTGAGCGGTAAGGTGCAAGCCGTGGTTCCCGTGACGACTTCGGTAAGGGGAACAAAAGGGGCCACGGAAAAGACGAAGCTACCGGTCTATATCGGCATCGGCGCGGCAGCGCTTCTGATCGTGGGATTGGTCGTGATAGCGACCGGGAAAAAGGGGGACACGGTCATTCCGCCCGAGCCGATTGAGGTCGTGGACTCGACGCAGCAATCGGACCAAAAAGAGGCCCCTCCCATCGTGCCTGAGCCCATCGTTCCGTCCGAAATCACCGGTGACGCCCTGCCAG
>JAGROX010000069.1:7305-7571 GCA_020440025.1 Verrucomicrobiia bacterium | reverse complement strand
CTCCCGCCCCCGCAGTCACGCCAAAACCCGAGCCGAAGCCTGTCAGCACATCCAAGGTTCCCGAACCGAAACCCGAACCAGCCGCAACTACCGTCGTGGCAAAAACCGAGGCCGTTCCCACCGAACCGACGAATGTCACGATGCCGGAGCTACCCTCTGATCCTCTCGCCAACCTGCCGGGCATTCAGACCCGGCTCGATGGCTACCTCGACGCGAGGACCGAACAAATCGGCGAACTCGCCGCCAAATACCTCGGCGGCCTCCAG
>JAGROX010000069.1:0-7214 GCA_020440025.1 Verrucomicrobiia bacterium | reverse complement strand
GCCAACCCGCCCGCCGATCTCATGGCTGCGGTGTCCCATCGCCCGGCATCCACCTTACCCGACCTGCCCGAGGGATCGCCTGAGCCACTCGTCGTCCTGCGCCAGACCTGGACTACCGAGTCCGGCAAGATCCGCGCCACCCTCGATGCCGCCCTCCAGCAGTCCCTCCAGGCCCTCGAAACCGAATTGACCAGGGCCCGCGACTTCGAGAATGCCCAGACCGTGCTCGCCTACCGGGAATCTCTGGCAACGCCAGCATTCACTGCCGCCGCCGCGTCGGCGACCCCATCCGCCCCTTCAGTCCCGGAGCCTTCTGATTCTGCCGCTACGGACACCGATCTCGCCCGCGCCACCAAAGAGGCCCCCTTTGAGAACAGCCTCGGCATGAAATTCGTGCCCGTGCCCGAAACGGACGTGCTCTTCTGCATCCACGAAGTGCGCTACCGGGACTACGCCGAATACGCCAAGAGCGCCGATAACATCGTGCCGAACTGGAAAAACCAGACTCACGACGGCTTCACTATCAAAGACAGCCCCGAAGACCACCCAATGGTTTATGTGAGCTGGGAGGAGGCCCAGGCCTTCTGCGTCTGGCTCAGCGAGAAAGAGGGCAAGACCTATCGCCTGCCCACCGATCGCGAGTGGAGCCACGCCGTCGGCATCGGGCTGGAGGAGGATTGGAAAGACGACACGACACCCGCGACCGTCTTCAATGTGCCGGACGCCTTCCCCTGGGGCGACGAGTGGCCGCCTCCCAAGGGCGCGGGGAACTACAGCGACCAGAGCCGGCAAGAGAAAGCTCCGCGTGACGATGCGCAGTACGTCGAGGGAGGTTACGACGACGGCTTCCCGACGACCGCACCGGTGATGAACTTCGAGGCGAACAAGCTTGGTCTCTACGATCTTGGTGGGAACGTGTGGGAATGGTGTGATGATTGGTATTCAGTTGAACAGAAAGACCGTGTTTTGCGTGGCGGTTCTTGGAACAGCAACGGGCGTGGCAGTCTGCTCTCGTCCTACCGCCGTCGTAATTCACCCGGCAGTCACTACGACTACGTCGGCTTCCGTGTCGTGCTCGAAACCGGCGCTCCAGCTCCCATCGCCGCAAGCACTACCCCGCCGGGGCCACGCTCCGTCCCTGGCCTTACAGCTCCCGATTCCGATCCCGATCTCGCCCGCGCCACCAAAGACGCCCCCTTTGAGAACAGCCTCGGCATGAAATTCGTCCCCGTGCCCGGCACCGACGTGCTCTTTGGCATCCACGAAGTGCGCTACCGAGACTACGCCGCTTACGCAGAGGAAAATCCGGGTATTAACGCAAAGTGGCAAAACCAGACTCACGACGGCTTCACTATCAAAGACGACCCCGAAGACCATCCCGTAGTGTGGGTGAACTGGGAGGACGCTCAGGCCTTCTGCGCCTGGCTCAGTGAGAAAGAGGGCAAGACCTACCGCCTGCCCACCGACCGCGAGTGGAGCCTTGCCGTCGGCATCGGGCGGAAGGAGGATTGGAAGGACGACACCACGCCTGAGACCGTCTTCAAGGTGCCGGACGCCTTCCCCTGGGGCGACGATTGGCCCCCGCCGACCGGGGCGGGGAACTACAGCGACCAGAGTCGGCAGGAGGAAGCCCCGCGCGGCACTGCGAAGTATGTCGAGGGCGGCTACGACGACGGTTTCCCGACGACCGCGCCGGTGATGCGCTTCGAGGCTAACAAGCTCGGCCTGTATGACCTCAGTGGGAACGTGTGGGAGTGGTGCGAGGATTGGTATTCAGGTGAACAAAAAGACCGTGTTTTGCGCGGCGGGTCCTGGCACAACAACGAGCGCGTCGATCTGCGCTCGTCCATCCGCAGTCGTTTCACACCCGGCACTCGGAGCATCGGCAGCAGCCACGGCTTCCGTGTTGTCCTCGAAACCAGCGCCCCAGATCCCGTCGTCGCAAGCACTACCCCGCCGGCGCCACGCCCCGTCTCTGGCCTTAAGAACCCCGCCCCCGATCTCGCCCGCGCCACCAAGGACGTGCCCTTCGAAAACACCCTCGGCATGAAGTTCGTCCCCGTGCCCCGCACCGACGTGCTCTTTGGCATCCACGAAGTGCGCCACAGAGACTACGCCGCTTACGCAAAGGAAAATCCAGGTATTAACGCAAAGTGGCAAAACCAGACCCACGAAGGCTTTGCCCTCACCGAGCGGCTCGAGGACCATCCCGTGGTGTTTGTCAGTTGGGAGGACGCCCAGGCTTTCTGTGCCTGGTTGAGCGGGAAAGAGGGCAAGACCTATCGGCTACCCACGGACCGCGAATGGAGCTTCGCCGCGGGGATCGGGCGGGACGAGAAATGGACCAGAGACACCACGCCCGAGACGGTCAATCGGCCGGAGGGTTACCCCTGGGGCTCGAAGTGGCCGCCTCCCGAAGGGACGATGAACTGCTGCGATGAGAGTCGCCAGGCGAAGGCGCCCTCCAAAAACTCTCCATGGGTGGAGGGCTACGACGATGGCTTTTCGACCACCGCGCCTGTGATGAGCTTCGAGCCGAACAAGCTGGGCTTGTTCGATCTGGGCGGCAACGTGCGGGAGTGGTGCGAGGACTGGCTCTCCAGCGAAAAAACCTTTCGGGTGGTCCGCGGCGCTTCATGGGATGATAGTGATGAGGGCTACTTCCGGTCCTCGCATCGCCACCAAAACCTCCCAACACGTTCCGAAAAACGCGTCGGCTTCCGCGTCGTCGTCGAACTCGCCCCACCCGCCGCGACGGCACCGTGACGACAAGATTTCTCAATTCTTCTTCGACAGCAGTTCCTCGAACCAATCCGCCAGTCCCGCCTGCACCCCTACCCAGGCTTTTGCATGCGGGTTGGCGCTCCGTATCGGCTTACCTTTCGCGGGCAAGGCGTTGAAGCGCTTCAAGTCCCCTCGCGTCCAGAGACACTTTTCCAGAATGATCGGCACGGTCAGACACTTGCCCCTTTGTGAGCGCTCCACCATCACCGGGATTTCCTTCTCCACGATATAGTCGGTGGTCAAAAAGGCGTTGCTCACCAAACACAGGGCCACATCCGCCTCCTGCAACTGTTTCTGGATCGCCTCGTTCCAATCCTCGCCGGGTCGGATGTCGCGGTCGTGCCAGGGTTCGATCAGGCCCTCTTGCACCAGCAACTTGAGCTGCGCCAGCAATTCATCCTTGGCTTTGATATCGCTCTTCGAATAGCTCACGAACACTCGCAGTCGCGGTCCATCCTCCGGCGGCGACCACGCCACCACGCGAATGATCGGATGGCAGATCGAGGGAGTGGATCCCGGCTTTGACCAGAGCGCCCCGCTGGACGCGAGCGGCAATACGCTGGGCCCCTTCGCCGTGGGGGAGGTGGTCAAAATCATGACGGAGGTGTCGAACAGCTCCGGCACCCGGACCAGCGCCGTGCGGACGATCACCATCGAAGAGCCGATCGGGTGAGGGTGCGATCGACTGATCATACCCTGTCTAATCGGCGACCCTACCCTGTTCACTCGGCATCCATCCTTCACCCCCGGAAATCACCATGAAGCGGAAACGGAAATCTGAAAACAGCCCCGAAGACCCCAGTCGCCCCCTCTCGCTGTGGGCGCAAGCGCTGCTGGAGTCAGCAAAGCAACTGCGGCTCGCGATCGAGACTGATCGCCAAATGATACCGCCGCACATGGTTTACCGTCCGGACTACGAAGGGCTGGAGCGGCGCCTGCTCGAAATGGAGCGCCTAGCGCGCCGCGACACGGCGAAGGACCGGCGGCTGGCCCTGGAAATCGAGGCGGACGTGACCCTGGACCTCCAGTCCGACCGGGCGGCGATGATGGCCGAAATGAGCGAGCGGATAGTGCGCTTCACCGACCGGCTGGATCGGGTGATGGACGAGAAAAAATTCGAGATACCCTCAGAGACTCGGGACGCCATGGAAACGGTGCTGGCTCCCTACCGGGAAGGCATCCGGGAGCAAATGCTGGGAGAACTCCCGATCGAGACGCGGCGGCAATTGGAGGAGGAAAAGCGGCGGGATTGAATCAGCAATTCCCTGGCAGTTTTTGTCTGCCAGCCGCGCAAAGGCGTATGAAGAATGCGTGGCGAGGGACCCGTCGGTGGTAGAAGATTCGCTGTGCCATCTGGCGTATTTCATTCGTGCGGTCATGCCTTTTCGTTTTCGATCCCCTCTCTCCTTTTCCTTGATTCTCTCGGCCGGCCTCGGCTTGAGCGGTTTTGCTCGTGGCGCGGAACCTTTCGAGGCCTTTCTGACGACGCATTGTGTCAGTTGCCACGGTCCTGACAAAGAGAAGGGCGACCTGCGCATCGACGAACTCTCGCGCGATTTCCTGCTGGGAACCGACGCCCATCTCTGGGCCGAGGTGGTCGAGAAAATCAACTCCGGGGAGATGCCGCCGGAGGACGAGCCGCAACCGAAGCAGGATGAGATCGCCACTTTTGTCGCGACGCTCGATGGAAAGATCAGAGAAGGAAAAGCGGCCCGGATGGCGGCGCGCCCCCCGGTGACGCATTACCGGCTGAGCCGGAAGGAATACCAGAACACGGTCTACGACTTGCTCGGCGTCCGTTACGATCCGGCCAAGCCGGGCGAGCTGAACGAGGACACGCTGTGGCACGGGTTTGAGCGCATCGGCTCGGAGTTATCGCTCTCCCCCTCTCATGTGGATCGCTACTATCGCGCGGCGGAGATTGTGCTGGACCGCGCGTTTCCGGTGACGGCATCTGGTGAGACGCGCAAGGTCCGCCAGACGGCGGCGGAGCTTCGTTACGGCGGCGGGAAAGACCAGCAGGCAGCGCTGGACCGCTTCGGCATCAAGCGACCGCTGCGCTATCTGATGTTCCCTGGAACCGTTCAGACCGCGCTGAGCTCCAACACGCTTGGAAGGACGGGACCGGAGCACAGCGGACTTTACAAACTCCGCCTCCAGGCCAGCGGCGTTCGTCCTCCCGGCGGCCAACCGGCGCATCTGAGCATCGGTACGCGAACCAGTGAGGAGACCGTCGACGGGCTCATTGAATTCGACATCACCGCGCCGGAAGACAGTCCGCAGGTTTACGAGTTCGAGGTGTTTCTCGAGATGCCGGCGACGCTGCATTTCTGCGTGGTGGCGACCGACGTGGTCGACCGAAGGGCCGGCGCGGCGTTCCGCAACGCGCTCTCCAGCCGGGGCGGCTACATCTTTACCCACAGCAGCGAAACCCTGCTGCTCAATCCGAACGCGCCGCAGATGTTCGACGGGGATGGAAACGGCATCTTCTCGACGGTGCTGCTCGATTGGATCGAGTGGGAAGGACCGCTGGTTTCGAAATCGGAGATGAGCCGCCGCGAGGGGGTGCTGCCACCGGACGACGCGACTCCCGAGGTGGTCGCGGAACACCTGCATCGCTTCGCCGAGCGGGCCTGGCGTCGGTCGGTGAAACCGGAGGAGTTGGAACGCTACCTGCAGACCTACCGCGAAGAGCGTGAGGCCGGTGAAAAGACACTCGACGCCTACCGCACGGCGCTGCAGGGCGTGCTGACCTCCCGGAACTTCATCTACCTCGTCGAAGGCGACCCGGTGCCCCGGGAACTCCTCTCGGACTCGGAACTCGCCGCAAGGCTCTCGTATTTTCTCTGGAGCTCGATGCCGGACGACGCGCTCTCCGCCGCAGCCAAAAGCGGCAAACTGAATGGCGACAGCCTCGCCAAGGAAGTCGACCGGATGCTCGCGGACGAAAAAGCCGAACGCTTCATCGACGATTTTTCCCGGCAGTGGCTGCAACTGCATCGCGTGGGCATGTTTCCTCCGGACAAGAAGCTCTACCCGACCTACGACGCCTGGCTCGAGACAAGCATGCGAGCCGAGCCAGTGGAGTTCTTCCGCGAGATGTTCACCAAGAACCTGCCGATCGAGCGCTTCATCGAATCCGACTGGACCATGGCCAACGCCCGACTCAGCGATTTCTACGGTCTGCCGGAGCCCAAGTCGGACAAGTTTCAGCGCGTCTCGCTGAAGCCGGAGGACAAACGAGGCGGCCTGCTCACGATGGGCGCGGTCCTCGGCTTGACCTCCGATGGCACCCGTCATCGCCCGGTGCATCGCGGTGTCTGGCTCAGCGAAGCGATCTTCAACAAGACCCCGCCACCGCCTCCGGCGAACGTCAATCCCATCGAACCCATTCCGCCGGAAGGCGACAAGATCACGGTCCGCAAGCGTCTGGAAGTGCACGCGCAGGACGCGAATTGCGCCTCCTGTCACGCCAAGATCGATCCCCTCGGCTTGGCTTGGGACAACTTCGATGCCATCGGCCAATGGCGCGAGCGTGAGATCGTCCCCACCGGCAAGGGAGAGAATCCATTGGCCGATCCCTCCGGTGTCATGCCCGATGGCCGGACGTTCAAGAATGCCGACGAATTCAAACGCCTGCTACTGGAGGACCGCGAGACTTTCCAGCATGCCTTTGTCGAGCAACTCTGCACCTACGCCCTCCGCCGCGTGCTGACGGTGGACGACGAGGACGACATCCAGTTAATTGTCGAACACTTGAAGAAAACCCCCGGCGGCGTCCGCGATATCATCCGTGCGGTGGCTGTTTCAGATCTAGTCCAAAAGCGCTGATGGAAAATGTTCTTGGTTCATCGTTCTTTGTTCTTCGTTGGTCAGAAATCGAGCACCTAACCAAGAACAAGACACCATGCACTAAGAACCAAGAACGAAGAACATGACAATTCGACGCTTTGAGGACATTGAAGGCTGGCAGTTGGCACGTGAGCTAACAAGGCAAGTCTATGCGGTTGCCACTCGCGGAGGGTTTGCGAAAGATTTCGGGCTGCGGGACCAGATCACTCGCGCATCAGGCTCGGTCATGCACAACATCGCGGAGGGTTTCGACGGAGGCAGCAATGCGGAGTTCGCAAAGTTTCTACGCTACTCTCAGCGTTCCTGCTCCGAAGTTCAAAGCCAACTATACGTCGCCGTGGATCAATCCTACATTGCCAAAGAGGAATTCGATTCCCTATACCAACAAGCCGCCCGGACTCACGCCAAAATCGGCGGATTCATCCGCTATCTTCACAACACCCTTACGCCAGCTAGCCATTCAACCAAGAAAAAGGAACTAGGAACCAAGAACCCAAAACACCCATGAACTACCTCTCCCAATCTTGGCTGATGGACCGCCGCCATGCTCTCCGTGCGATGGGCTCCTGCATCTCGCT
>JAGROX010000399.1 GCA_020440025.1 Verrucomicrobiia bacterium | reverse complement strand
AAGACGGTCATTTCCTGAATTTTCCGCCCCTCGATCCGCTCGATTCCGGGAAAGGTGCGAGTGATGTCGTCGATCGTTCCCCGGGCATCGTTCTCAAAATACCACTCGGCGAGGTAGTGAATGCGCTCCAGATAATCTCCCGAGCAATGGCCGCCCCGATAGCGAGTCAGTTGGATCTGATCAAGCAGATCGTCCGCCGTGTAGCTCGGCTTCTCGATGGCGATCATCCGCGAAAAACCGAGGCAGATTTCGAAAAACGTCCAGCAATCGAGTCCCTCGAGGTTGGCGGAGGGTGACTCCACATGATCGTCAATTTCGAGGGTGAAACTCTTGTAGGGCACGTGATGAAACTCTCTCGCGAACTTCACCATGCGTTCCGAAATCGGAAGCGCCCGCCAATTCTCGGCCAAGGCTTTCTTCACGATGACGTCGAATTTCTTCTCGCCGACGAAAGTCTGATTCAGCGGAAGTGGGCGTTCCCTGGGACGCTCAGCGGCCACTTTGTCTTCGGCGGGAAGCGTCCCCATCATCATCGCAAAGCCAAAGATCATCATCGTCCGGCGACCGAGAGGCCTCACTGCTCCAGCGGGAAAAAGATTCGGAAAGGATTTCATCTCGGCTGAAACATAGTCGCCCCGAAGCTGGATTGCGAACCGGGAAACGTCGACTGGTGGAAATGTGACCGGGAACGTGGAAGACTGCGCAAGCCCTCTTTTCTTGCTTCATGAAACTCACCGCCAACACGCTTCGGATTCTTTTCGGTCTGCTCTGGCTGTGGGCTGGCGTCGCCAAGCTCAAGGATCCCACGGCGTTTTCCTTCGCCATTCGCAACTATCATCTGCTGTCGGATCCATGGATCGCGGCGGCCGCGCTGTTTCTTCCTGCACTGGAATGCGTCGCTGCCATGGCGGTGATTTTTCGCAAGGGAAGTGCGGGAGCCATCGCTCTCCTTTGGGGGAGCCTCCTGGTATTCACCGTCGCCATCGCCATCTCGTGGGGACGCGGACTCGATATTGAGTGCGGCTGTTTCGGACTCGGAGGCAGCACGGTCAACTACCCGGTCAAGATCGCTCAGAATGTCGCCATGCTCGCCGTCGGAGCCTGGCTCTGGTGGTGGGAATCGCGCCCGACACGGGAAGTGCAGGAGGAGCTTTCAGAAGCGATCTAGTCTCAACGATAACGCATGATGCCTTCGGCGATCTCTTCCGCCAGCACCTGACGGAACCAACTGGAGGCGCAACGCTGGCACTCCCATCGATTCGAGATGAAGCCACACTCCACCAGCACCGCCGGGCCTTTCGTTTCCTGAAGCACTTTCAACCGGCTGGGCTTGATGCCCCGGTTGCGGGTCTTGATGCGATTTCCCAGCTCTCCCTGAATGTGGGTCGCCAACACGCGTCCCTCAGTGCTGCCAGGATAGTAAAAAGTTTCGATACCCTTGATGCTGCGATCGCGATGGGCGTTGAAATGAAGACTGACAAAGATGGTCTTCGGAGTCTTGTTGGCGACTCCGGCACGATCCACTAGTTCCACGTAGACATCAGTCTTTCGCGTCAAGGTCGTCGCCATGCCTTTGGCCTTGAGCACTTGTTCCAACCGTTTGGCCAAGTCGAGCGTCAGGCCTTTTTCTGCCACCCCATACCACTTCGATCCCCCATCTCGCCCTCCGTGACCGGCATCGATAACGACCCGATCGAAACGCTGCGCTTGAGCTTCCCCGGAGAACACCAACAACAAGCCGGACACAGCCAGGGTGAGAATCAGATTTCTTCGAAGAAAACCAGAGATCATGGCAACGAGACGTAAGGAGGAAGAGAAAAAAACACGTCCCCCAAAAGGTCCGAGTAGGACAACATACCGAAATATTAGAATTTCCGAAATATTTTTCTGGCCAAAGTAATCAGGAGACAATGAAGTAGCAGTTTTTCCCCCACCCACGATTTTGGATGCATTTAGCCTGATCGAGTGCTTGCACTTTCGGCCAAACCAAGGCATCTCAAGCGTTTCCCAGAATCAGAAGAAAACTCCCATCGCTTCATGAACACCATCATCTATCTCATTCCCGTCTTCGGCCTGCTGGCCTTGGCGTTCACCTTTTGGCGGGCTGCTTGGGTCGCCAAACAGGATCCCGGCACTCCACGCATGGTCAAGATCGCCGAAAATATTGCCGTCGGTGCCATGGCCTTCCTCCGGGCGGAATACAAAGTCCTCGCCATTTTTGTGGTTTGTATCGCCTTGCTTCTGCTCTTCGGCGGCATCAAGAATCCCGACACCAGTTCCCCGTTCGTGGCAGTCTCGTTTATCGTCGGCGCGATCTGCTCCGCTCTCGCCGGACTCATCGGCATGCGCGTCGCCACCAAGGCAAACGTCCGCACCACTCAAGGGGCTCGCACCAGTTTGGGCGAAGGGTTGAAAATTGCCTTCGCTGGCGGCTCCGTCATGGGCATGGGCGTGGTCGGCCTGGGTCTCTTCGGTCTGGGAACACTTTTCCTCATCTTCGGCAGTGCCATCGGCAGGGATGCAGAATCGATCAACGAAGTGATGACCATCATCACCGGCTTCTCGTTCGGGGCCTCTTCCATCGCCCTTTTCGCCCGAGTGGGCGGCGGTATCTACACCAAGGCAGCCGATGTCGGCGCGGACCTCGTCGGTAAAGTGGAGGCCGGTATCCCCGAAGATCACCCGCTGAATCCAGCCACCATCGCGGACAACGTAGGTGACAATGTGGGCGATGTCGCCGGCATGGGAGCGGACCTTTTCGAGTCATATGTAGGCTCCATCATTGCCACGATGGTGCTGGGCGCCGTTTTCATGAGTCTCCCGGAGTTTTCCGACATGCCCATGGGTGGCGTACTGCTTCCCATGATGCTTGCGGGACTCGGCATTGTCGCTTCCATCATCGGCAGCTTCCTCGTTCGAGTGAAGGAAGGCGGCAGCCCCCATCGTGCGCTCAACACCGGCGAGATTGCCGCGGGAATCATTCTGCTTATCGGCACCTTCATCATCGTGGGTCAGATGATGCCCGAAAAATGGACAATGAATGGCGAAGAATACACATCCATGGGTGTCTTTGGCGCCATCGCCATCGGACTCGCCTCGGGAATCGCGATCGGTTACATCACCGAACACTACACCGGCACCGGAACGAAGCCCGTCATCAGCATTGTGCGCCAGTCCGTGACCGGACCAGCCACCAACATCATCGCCGGCCTCGGCGTCGGGATGATTTCCACCGCGCTGCCCATCCTCGTGCTGGCCGCAGCGATCATGATCTCTCACGAACTCGCTGGCCTCTACGGCATTGCCATTGCCGCCGTCGGGATGCTTTCCAACACCGGCATTCAACTGGCGGTCGATGCCTACGGCCCCATCTCCGACAACGCTGGTGGGATTGCCGAAATGAGCGAACTCCCGCCTGAAGTTCGCCAGCGCACCGACAAACTGGACGCCGTGGGCAACACCACCGCCGCCATCGGCAAAGGCTTTGCCATCGGTTCCGCCGCCCTCACGGCTCTCGCGCTGTTTGCCGCCTTCAAGACCACTTGGGAGCAGACCCACGGTCATCCGCTATCGATTGAAGTCACCGATCCCAAGGTCGTCGCTTCGCTCTTCGTGGGTGGCATGTTGCCTTTCCTCTTCTCCGCCCTGTCGATGGAGGCCGTGGGACGCGCCGCCATGGCAATGATCGAGGAAGTCCGTCGTCAGTTCCGCGACATTCCGGGCCTGCGTGCAGGACTCGATGCCATGGGCCGAAACGAAGGAAAATCCCAAGACGATTGGTCCGAAGATGACCGCGCGATTTTCGACAAAGCCCTCGGTGAAGCCGAATACGACACCTGCGTCGCCATCTCAACCAAGGCCGCCATTCGCGAAATGATCAAACCCGGCCTGCTCGCGGTGGCGGCTCCCGTGATCGTCGGATTCGGCGGCAACCTTTTCGGAGAAGGTGGCGGTGCCCAGATGCTCGGCGGACTCCTCGCCGGTGTCACCGTGACCGGCGTATTGCTCGCCCTCTTCCAATCCAATGCGGGGGGAGCCTGGGACAATGCCAAGAAGATGATCGAGGAAGGTTACGAAGTGAACGGCGTGAAACTCGGCAAGGGTTCCGAAGCTCACAAGGCCGCCGTGGTCGGTGACACCGTCGGTGATCCGTTCAAGGACACTTCCGGCCCCTCGCTCAACATTTTGCTGAAACTGATGAGCGTCGTCGCGCTGGTGATCGCCGCGATGATCTGATCCCGCCGTAAAACCGCAGATCAGAAACCGAATTTGAGAAGCCGCCGTCGATCAGACGGCGGCTGTTTTCGTGTTGGCTCCTTCCGGCGAGGACGGAACCGACGAAACGGCGATCACTGCCCGCGCCGAATCTCCGAACCTTTGAAGGTCAGAATGAATCGCCACACCGTCTTCTCGCGAGTCTCGATCTCGAAAGTTTCGCGATTCACGCGCATCGGCACATCGTAACGCCGGATGTCGATGACGATGTGATAGCCACGGTCCGAGAAGATGTCGATGATCATCGCTAGGACGAGCGAGTTCTCCAGAAACGTGTTCTCCGAGTTGATGTAGGCTTTCCCCGAGATCGCATGCTTTCGGATGATGGGCATGAACTTTTCCTCGATGAGGGCCGCCGCTTCGCGAAACAACTCGGGATGCTCGGAATTGTAGGAATCCAGTCGTCTTACCAGATCCTGCCGGGCATGGACGCCGAGGCTACGAGCCACCGGAATCTTGGAGATGCGATCAAAGGTGCTCTGATCGAGTTCCAATGAACTCTGGTAACGCAACTCGTCCTGAATGCGGCGCTGAACCTCATGGATCGCGCCGTGGGCATTGATGTAGTGATAGAAAAACGTCTCGCGCAAAGTCTTGAGCGATTCGTAGGTCACCTCTTTGAAGGTGCGATAGCGGTTCCGCGAAGTTTTCTGCGAAAGATCCGTCGCCCGGGTTTCCACCTTCTCTCCGTAGCCCGAAGCTTCGACTTCTTGGTTGTGTTCCAACGCCTTTTGTCCGCGCAGGATTTGTCGACGGACAGACTCCGCCTCATCGACAAAAAGCACCACGATGTGGAACATCGGCTTCCGAAACTGACTCGCCAGAGGTGTATCGACAAACTCGCGACGCAGGGCATTCAGCTTTTCGTGAAGCAACTTCAGGCAGATCACCTGCATGTTCGTCCGGGGAAAGCCATCGACGACCACGCCGGTCTCATTCTGGGGCCGCAGCAGCGCGCGAAACACCAGACTGGTCACTTCTCGGTCACCCACCATCAGACCGGCATCGATGAGCTTCCTCGCTTCCGGACTTTTCAACAACTCGCTCACCACCACCGGGGCAGCCGTCAGACCTCTAAAGTCTTGAATGAATCGGGTCTGGGTCCCCTTTCCCGCGCCAGGAGCGCCGTTCAGCCAAATGACCTCATTGGGAAAACGCAGGTTCTCCACACCAAACTCGTCGACAAGTTCCTGCCAGACGGAATTGAAGATCAGGTTCGCATCTTTGACCTCAAGGTCGATGGCTTGACCATTGGCCGCTTCGGCAGTGTCCAGAGTAGTTTTCTTGTCGGGCATCAGAGTGCCCGAAGATGTAACCACCTGCCCCCAAGCTCAACGAATTTTGTTTGTCTTATTCGCGCCAGCAAATATCGGATCCGGCAATCTCAGATCCAACAGGGTCAAGTCGCGGACTCAACCCTGTTTGGTCTGGTCTCCTTCTTGTCTCGCTCGATGGGCTTTGACTTCGCCGACGATGACAGCTCCCCAGGAGCGCAGTTTTTCAAATCCGAGCAGACACAAGCCGACCGCGATCAGCGACAGGACGAGGCCCGTTACTCCCAGTGCCGTGCGCTCGACGTAGCAGGTCCAGATAAACTGTCCCACGCAGAGAAAGGCGACGAAAAGGAGAGTTGGCTTGCGACCTATCAAATCCACCATGAAGGCTCCGAGCGGCGCCCCCAAAGCCACAATCGGCGCGGCAGCCATCCAGTTTTCATAAACGCCCGGGCGAACTCCGGTGAAGGCGGCTTTGGTGGCGATTCCGACCACAGAGGTGAATGCCATGATGATCACGGAGGTCGGAATCGCGATTTTTAGATCAGCGCGACAAAGCAACACCAGCACCGTGTAGATCACCATGTCGACGCCAACGCCGGTCACCGATACCACGGTGGCTCCGGACAACAATCCGACGGCCAGACCGACCCGCGTGTCCCAGCGTTCGTCGAACTCGGTCATCCCATCGTGTCCGGCAATCTCTCGGATGCGGAACAGATGCAGAAGTCCGAAACTGGCCCAAACCACCGCAAAGACCAACTTGATCCAGAGAGCGGGGATGTAGGGAGCCACGAGAAAAATCCCGAGCGGAGTACCTATCAGTGCTCCCAGCATTGCCCCTTTCAACATCGCGGAGGCCAGAGGCTGACGGCGGGCCAGAATGAAAATCGTGGCACTGGTCATTCCGATCGACTGCACCGCAAAGCTGAAGTCGCGACCGAGTTCGGCCGGCTGACCAAAGAGGAGCACCAGAATGGGAAACCCGATGGTGCCGCCACCCATCGGGGTCGAACCAGCGGCATAGCTGCCCAGCGCCATCGACAAGGCAATGGGCCAATGTTCCTTGACCACCTGCCATTGGTCATGGGCAAACACCAGCCATGCCCAGACGAGATAAAACCCCAGAATCCAAGCGAACCAGATCCAGAGATGATGTTTGCGAGGAGGAACGAGTGACATACGAATGCCGTGAAGACCCTACCGATACGTTTGATCAGCGATTTGGGAATCGCTAAATCCCTATAATGTGGGAAAATCCCTTTACTACCAGCCCCCCATTAATCACCATCCAGTGCCCCGGAAACGTGCAGAGATAGGGATACTCGCCGGGTTACTGGGGAG
>JAGROX010000398.1:4543-5085 GCA_020440025.1 Verrucomicrobiia bacterium | reverse complement strand
AGCCAGTCGAGGAGTTCGGGATGGCTGGCGTCGCGTCCTTCCCAATCGTGGGCGGGTTCGACGAATCCGGCTCCCATGAGCCGTTTCCAGACCCGGTTCACGATGACGCGGGAAAAGCGACGGTTTTCCGGCGAAGTGATGAGTGCCGCGAAGCGCTCTCGCGAGTCCTTCGGATCTTCGACGAGCGGATCGATGGAAGGACCGTCCTTCACGCCGGTAGCAGCGGCGAAAGGCCAGTCGGGAGTGACGGGTTCGTCGGGCTTGAGGGTGACTTGGATGAGGGATTCGCGGCCTTTTTTCTCGAAAAATCCGGCGGGTACCCGGCTCGTTTCGGGAACGGTCACGGTCTGGCGGGACAGCATGGCGGCGAGGGAGTAAAGATCGCGCTGGGTGGTGCTGTGGTAGGGCGAATCGTGACAGCGGGCGCATTGCAGTTCGATGCCGAGAAAGGCAGACGCGGCGATGTGGCCTTTGGCGGCGAAGGGGGCATCGTTCTCAGCGGCCTGGGCGAAACCGGCGCTGCCTCCGTAGGCGGCGTCGCC
>JAGROX010000398.1:864-4485 GCA_020440025.1 Verrucomicrobiia bacterium | reverse complement strand
GGAGAAACCAGCGGAAAGGGCCGGTGCTGTTGAGCGAGGCATTGATCAGGGTGGGATTCTCCGCGAGCAGGTCGAGCCACTCGGCCATCTGGTGATCGGCGTGGCCTTCGTCGTTGGCCAGAAGTTGATCGATGAGCCGGGTGCGTTTGTCGGGTGAGACGTCGTCGAGAAAAGCGCGGGCTTCCTTGGCGGTGGGAGGAACGCCGACAATGTCCAGATAGATCCGGCGGAGAAATGCGGAATCGCTGATTTGGGGAGTCTTGGTGACTTTTTCGGGGCTGACCGGTGGCTCCGGCCAGGTGGCACCGTGTTGAATCCACGATTCCAAGGCTGCGATCTGGGCCTCGGGAAGAGGATCGCCGGTAGGCGGCATGATGAGGTCTTCGTCGTCGCTGCGGACGCGCAGGATCAGTTCGCTGGCGGAGGGATCTCCGGGGACGATTGAGGGAATCTCGGAATCACCGCCGCGCAGGGCCGCTTGGCGGGAATCGAGTTTCAGGCCGCCTTTTTCCTTGTCGCCGTGGCAGCGGAAACATTCTTCCTGCAGGACGGGAAGGATGTTTTTTTGAAAGGCTTCGCTTTCCTCCGAGCTGGTCGTGCTCCCGGCGAGGGCAGCTTCGATTTTGGCATCGAGAAAAGCGTCGATGGGATGCCCTTTCCGTGGCGGTTGGGGCGGGGGATTCTGTTTCACCGAGGCGGCAGCGAGGGCGTGGCGCTTTTTCCAAAACGCATCGCGCGACGCGGCCGCAGCGCGGCGATCCCGGTCGTCTCGGGCCGCGAGAGTCGCCTCCATCATGGCGAGGACGGGCTCGACGGCGGCGTCGGTCAGGGGGAGGGCGGGCTTGGCTCCCGCGGAGAGAATGGAAAAAGATTGGCCGTCCGCAGTCTCGATGGCGACACAGACTTCGCCGGTTTCGGTGCGCTGATTTTTGCCTCCGGCGACCAACTCCAACACGACACGGGAGAGCCCTTCACTTTTTGGAAGCTCAATGGTGCCGAACACCTCTTGGTGATGATAGTCCTTCACCCGCAGGCCGGGATGAGGCGGTTCCGCGAGCGGGGTGACGAGATCGTGGCCATTCGGACTGCTGGCGTCGGCTGGCTTGGTTTCGGCAATGAGTTTCCCGGCTATCCAGAGGCGGGCGAGGGCGCGAGTCCGAATGAGGAAGCGTTGTTTGCCGGTTGGCAGTTTGACGTCAGCCGCGAGACGAATCAGAACCGGTGGCTTCCAGGCGGAGCGGATTCCCCAGTCGTCGTAGCGACGCGGGAGGCGGGGCAACAGAAAATGGTCGCTCAACAGGCGGTCTGTTTCGGCTGGCATTTCCACGGTGTTGGGCCAGCGCTCGTAGGCAGGGAGTCCCTCGCTGAACTGAACAAGCACGGCATCGCGTTCGATTTCGCCGAGATCAGGCATTTCCTTGTTGGTGGCCAAGACGACCTGCGGTCCGTCCTTGCGGCTGAAACGTTTCGCGATTTCCTGATCGGTAAAACGCTTCCGATGAATCGCCACCATGTCGATGAGTCCCTGGAAACTGTTGGTCGCGCTGCCGTTCATCGACGAGCCAATCCAGACATCGTCATCATCGACCACGGGCGGATCGGTGGTCGGACCGTCCACATCCCAGATGCCTTCGGTGGGCAATCCATCGATCCAGCCGCGCATGGTTTCTGATTTTCCAAATTCATAAGCGAGCGCGACGTGATGCCATCCGCTGGCGATTTTGAAAGCGGCCTCCGAATTCCACCGATGCCAGTGCAGTTTGCCGTCGGGCGCCACGCTGGTGAAAAGAAAGCCGAGGCGTCCCAGTCCGTTGGGGGCACCGACGATTCGCAGAGACCAGTTCTGGTTGTCGTGGCTGAAGCGCGGGTTGTGGGTGCGCCCTTTGCTCACGATGTAGGCGGGTTGGCCGGACCGGAGCGTGTCCACTTTGATCCAGGCTTCCAGGGTGAGGCCGTCGCCGTTGGTGAAATCGAACTGACTCTGCGGCCCCGGGTCCTTGATCTCAAAACGGGCACCGTTGCCGGTGAGTTGCACGGCGGTGTTGTCCTTATCGAGATCAGGAAACTCAGGCGGTCGCGGACCAGCCTGATCGCGAATGATGTCGCCTCGCGGGATCCACACTGCGGCCTCCTCGGAGTTGAAATTCCATTGCGTGGTCTTGGCGGGACCATCAGCACCGCTGATCGGCAGAGCTCCGGACGCGAGAACGGCAGCGACAACGAAGTGCCTGAGAAATGGGCTGAGAGAAACCGCTGTCATTTCATCTTGGGAGAAAATATATGAAGGCGTTTTCCGCTAGTGTTCTCGCCGTCGGAATGGGCGAGGGAATCATTAGATGGCAGGGTCCTGTTTTCGAGTTTGGTTGCCGACAGAGTGTTCGACAAGGCAGGAGTCTTTGATTTAACAGGGTGCGATTTTCGACCCAACGGGGTTAGCCCGAGAAGCGAACGGATGGAAAAGGGTTTGCCCGAATCCGCCTACACGCCGCTGATGATCCCCTGATGGGCGTGACCTTCGTTGAGGTCGACGCGTTCGGGACGGCCCTTGTGCATGTAGACGACTTCGGTGTGATCGAGGCCGAGCAGACCCATGACGGTCGCGTGAATGTCGTGCACGTGGAGACGATCTTCGACCGCGTAGAGGCCGAGTTCGTCGGTGGATCCGATGGTTTGCCCGCCTTTGACCCCGCCGCCAGCCATCCACATGGTAAACCCGGTGGGGTTGTGGTCGCGGCCGTCGCCTTTTTCACTCATGGGCGTGCGACCGAATTCACCGCCCCAGATGATGAGGGTTTCATCGAGCAGGCCGCGCTGTTTCAGATCCTGAATGAGACCGGCAATGGGCTTGTCGACGTTGTTGCAGAGGCGGCCGTGATTTTCCTCCATCTTGGTGTGGCTGTCCCATTTGCTGCCGGCACCGTGATAGAGCTGGATGAATCGGACTCCGCGTTCGACGAGGCGGCGGGCCATGAGACACTGGCGACCGTAGGTTTCGGTTTCCTTGTCGCCGAGCCCGTAGAGTTCCTTGATGTGTTCCGGTTCGCTGTCTAGGTCGATGGCCTCCGGTGCTTCGGCCTGCATGTGGAAAGCCAGCTCGTAGCTGCGGATGCGGGCTTCGAGGTCGGAGTTGGTTTCGCGGGTCTGGTAGTGACGCTGATTGACCTCTTCGAGAAACTTGAGCTTGTGCTCCTGGCGGCTGTCGGTGACGCCTTTCGGGTTGTTCAAAAACTTGATTGGCTCGTTGCCTTGTTCGAACAGCACGCCCTGATGCGAAGCGGGGATGAAGCCGGATCCCCAAGCGCGCGCGCCGTTGACGACCATGGAATTGGAGTCCTTGATGACGACGAAACCGGGCAGGCTCTTGTTCTCGGTACCCAGTCCATAGGAAATCCAGGAACCGAGGGAAGGGCGTCCGCCGAAGACGGAACCGGTGTTCATCTGGCAAACCCCGCCGGCGTGGTTGATGCCGTCGGAAACGCAGGAACGAATGACGCAGAGTTCGTCGGCCACTTTTGCCTGGTGCGGAAACCAGTCCGAGACCCACAGACCGCTTTCGCCGTGCTGTTTGAAAGTCCGCTTGGATCTCATCAGCGGCGCGGTGGTTTCTCCCATGGGGAGAAC
>JAGROX010000398.1:0-747 GCA_020440025.1 Verrucomicrobiia bacterium | reverse complement strand
GCCCGGCCGAACTTGTGAGGAATCTTGGCGGCGGCGGGATTGGGAGCACCGACCGAAGCGAGGAGCTTCTCACCAGTTAGGGCAGAAAGGGCGACGGCACCAAAGCCGGCTCCGGCGCGCCCGAGAAACTCGCGGCGGCTGTGAGGATGGTCGATTCGGTTGCAAGGAGGCATGGCGGATCGGGGGGAAAGGTTTTGGAATATTGAAGAGCGAAGACGCCCGGCCTTTTCAATGGAGGTAGAGAAATTCGTTGGAGCTGAGCAGGATCTGGCAGAAATCGGTGGTCGCCCCGAGCAGCCTCTCAGGAACGCCGGAATCGGTATTGCTTTCGCGAATCCAAGCGGTGTTGGGTGCGGGATGCTCGCCGTCGCTGGTGGAGAAATCCCAGTCGACGAGACGTTTGCCGCCTTTCCCACCGTTGATGATGAGTTGATCGGCGGAGAGAACGCCTTCGCTGACGACGAGTCGCGCGAGTTGGCCGTCCCAGAGATGACCCTTGGCTTTGTCTCTTCCGCCAATGATGGTCCGGAATACCGAGGCGGCATCGAGTCCGTCGACCACCTGATGCGCGACCGTTTCCGTCTGAAGCGGGGCGTCGGGCGTTCCGAGATCTTTCAGGTAAAAGGTGACGGAGCCTTTGGTGACATCGTCTTTGGCCGGCTTGGCGGAGATCACGGCCGCGATATAGGTCGGCTTGTTCAGAGGGAAGCGCAGACCGGAGGCGACCACTTCGTAGAAGGGTTCGTT
>JAGROX010000397.1:1621-7823 GCA_020440025.1 Verrucomicrobiia bacterium | reverse complement strand
GAGCAAGCCTCCGGCAAAGCTGAGTCCGGAACAACTGTCCCAGTACAAGCATGGGCAAGAGATATACCAAGCTCTCTGTTTCGCCTGTCATGGTGCTGATGGGAAAGGCACTGCCTTGCCCGGTGCCGATGGCATCACGCTGGCACCGTCATTTCTGGATTCCGCCGTTCTGGCGGGGCATCGCGATCTCGCTCCGAAAGTCGTGCTCTACGGTCTCACTGGCCCCATCAATGGGAAAGCTTACCCGGGAGAAATGATCGCCATGGCCTCCAACGGCGATGCCTGGGTCGCGGCGGTCCTTTCCTATATTCGCAATAGTTTCGGCAACCAACTTGGCTTCATCACCGAAGCCGAAGTGGCCCGGGTTCGCGAAGAAACCGGTGCCCGCACCAAGCCATGGACGATGGAGGAACTGCTCGCCAGCGTGCCACAGACTCTTGCAAATCGGGAGCAGTGGAAACTGACCGCCAGCGATGGTGCCAAGGATTTGAAGTTTGCCGTGGATGGAGATTCGTCGACCCGCTACACCACGGGTAAGAGCATGGCGCCGGGAATGTGGGTTCAGATTGAGCTTCCCGAGAAGACGAAACTGGCAGGCGTCATTCTCGATGCCGCCACCTCCCGGAACGACTTCCCAAGGGGCTTCGAAGTGACCCTTTCCGAGGATGGAAAAAAATGGAACAAGCCGGTCGCCAAAGGCAAAGGAGAGACGGCGCGAACAGAAATCGATTTCGACGCCCAAACCGCGAAGTTCGTGAGAATTACCCAGACCGGATCTCACAAACTCTTCTGGTCAATTCATGAACTCGATGTGTTGGGAGCGGCTGACTGAATAAGCAGCCGGTCTATCCTGCTCAAGACTCCGTTTCGACCCGGTCGAGACGGGCTTTGAGCTGGGTCGTGATCGTTTCCAATACCTTGATACGAGCGAATCGCTTGTCATTGGCTTCCACCAGGGTCCAGGGGGCATTGACGGTCGAAGTGCGCTCGACCATGTCGTTGACGGCGATTTCGTAGTCCTTCCAACTATCCCGATTTCGCCAGTCTTCCTTGGTTAGCTTCCAGCGCTTGTAGGGGCTTTTTTCCCGCTCCTTGAAACGCTTGAGCTGTTCCTTCGGAGTGATGTGCATCCAGAATTTACAGAGGACAATTCCGTGGCGCACCAGTTGGTCCTCGAAATCATTGATCTCGGCATAGGCCCGTTTCCATTCGATCTCGGAGGCAAACCCTTCGATGCGTTCCACCAGAACTCGCCCATACCAGGAACGGTCAAAAATCGTGACGCGCCCCGCGCGAGAAAGGCACCGCCAGAATCGCCAAAGGTAGTGATGGGCATGCTCTTCGTCAGTGGGCGCGGCGATCGGGATGACCTGTGTTCCCCGGGCGTCCAAAGCGGCAACCACTCGACGGATGGCGCCTCCTTTGCCAGCGGCATCCCAACCCTCAAAAACCAAAATGGTTGAAATGCCGAGTTCATGGGCTTTTCGCGCTTGGAGGTTGAGCTCTCCCTGATGTTTCTCGAGGAGTCTTTTGAATTCCGCCTTCTCCAGCGATTGCTTCATGTCGAGCTGGCTGAGGATCGTCTCCGAGGAAGAGTTGGGAAAGAGCCCGGTGCTGGCAAACTGGTCCTCGGCTCTCTCCTTGGCGGATTGGCTGACTTTGGAGGAATCCTGTTTGGATTTTTTCTTCCGTTCCTTGTGCTTCTCCTTCTCCTTCTTTCCCTTGCCTGCCTTGCGAGCCGCTTCAATTTCCCGCTGGAGATTGAGATTCTCGATGTGCTTCTCAATTCCTTCGAGAATGATGCCAGCCACCGTGAGGCTTCGATAGCGCTCATCAAACCCTTCGACAATGTGCCAGGGAGTTCCCACGCCACTCGTTCGCATGATGGCGCGTTCGGCGGCCACGGCAAAGGAGTCAAATTTCTCCCAATGCTCCCAGTCTTGGGGCTGAACTCGCCATTGAGTGAGGGCGTCCGACTCTAGCTCCTTGAGACGCTTTTCCTGGGCATCCTTGCCGAGGTGCATCCAGAACTTGATGATGAGCGCTCCGTCATCGGCAAGGTCTCTCTCAAAAGCGGCGACGCGTTCCAAAGCTTCGTCAAATTCAGCTTCCGTCGTCTGCTCATAGACACGATCGAGGATCGGTTTGTTGTACCATGAACTCAGAAACAGCCCGATGCGTCCCTTCGGTGGGAGATCACGCCAGTAGCGCCAGAACTCAGGGCGCTCATTCATTTCCTCGGAGGCCTTTCCGTAGGCGCGGGTGGTCATCCAGCGCGGATCCATCCACCCATTGAGCAGATTCATGGTTTCACTCTTGCCGGCGCCATCGACTCCCCCGAAGAGAATGATGACGGGGAAAGGCGCTTCGCGAACCTGTTGCTGAGCTTCGAGCAGTGCCTCTCTGATGCCGGGTAATTTCCGGTCATAGTCAGCCTTTGAAATAGTACGACCGAGTTCGGCGGTGCGGAACATGGTGGATAGGGAAAAGAAAATCAGCCGTAAATAGGGTGGATGAAGTTCGACAAGATACAAGTATCCTATTCTTCCAACGCCGCCAGCCCGCGTCCTCGTCGATTCAACAGGGTTGGTTCGATGACTGCACCCTGTTGAATCAAGTCGCCTCAATCACCCTTTTACGAATTCTGCCATGCCAACCATTCCCGTTTCAGAAGCGAAGCCCGAGTATGACGTTGCCATTGTCGGTTCTGGGGCCGGCGGTGGTCAGATGGCCTACACGCTGACTTTGGCCGGATTGAAATGCGTCATGCTCGAGGCGGGTCGTTCCTACGATCCCGTCACGGAAACCGCGATGTTTCAGCGCGGCGATCAGGCACCGCTGGGAGGAGTGAGAACGCCTGACAAGCATTTCGGCTTTTTCGATGCCACCGTCGACGGCGGTTGGGAAGTGCCGAATGAGCCCTACACGCAGGCCAGCGATAAGGAGGAAGAGCAGTTCAAGTGGTGGCGCGCCCGGATGATGGGTGGACGGACCAATCACTGGGGGCGCATTTCGCTGCGGAACGGGCCCTACGATTTCAAACCCTACAGTCGCGACGGTCTCGGCTTCGATTGGCCGATCTCCTACGAGGACGTCGAGCCCTACTACACCAAGGTGGAAATGCTGATTGGTGTCTACGGCTCCAATGAAGGCATGGAGAACACGCCTGACTCACCTCCCGGCGTGCTGCAACCGCCTCCGAAGGGCCGCGTCGGCGACCTGATGACTCAGAAGGCGGGCAAAAAAGTCGGCGTTCCGGTGGTGCCGATTCATCGTGCGGTGCTGACGCGACCGCTCGATGCCAAAACGATTCCGGCGAAGCTTCATCCAAATAACAAGAAAGCTCAGAAGATTGTGGCCGACTCCATGATCGCCCGTGCGCCCTGTTTTTGGGCGACACCGTGCGGACGCGGCTGCAGTATCAAGGCGAACTATCAGAGCACGACGGTGCATCTGCCGCCGGCGCTCGCGACGGGCAATTTGGACATCATTCCAAATGCGCATGCCCGCGAAGTGATACTCGATGACCAGGGCAAGGCCAAAGGCGTGCTCTTCATTGACAAGACCACAGGCAAAGAGGAGCGCGTCAGTGCCAAGGCCGTGGTTCTCGCGGCGAGCAGTGGCGAAACGGTTCGCATCCTGCTTAACTCGAAGAGCAACCAGTTCCCCGATGGCGTCGCCAATCGCAGTGGACTCGTCGGCAAATACATCATGGACACCGTCGGCTCGGACCTGCGCGGTCAGATTCCCGCGATGGAAAACCTTCCGCCCCACAACGACGACGGCGCGGGCGGTTCGCATTTCTACAGTCCCTGGTGGCTCTACGGCGAACAGAAGGCCGGCAAGCTGGATTTTGCTCGTGGCTATCACATTGAGATCGGCGGCACCCGGCGCATGCCTGGCGGCGGCAGCCCCGTTCCCGGCAATTTCCTCAAGGGGCTCTATGGCACGAAACTCAAGGAAGAGGCCCGGCGCTACTACGGCTCCTTCATCGGCCTTGCCTGTCGCGGGGAGATGATTCCCAACGAACATTCTTTCGCCGAACTCGATCCTGACGTGAAAGACAAGTGGGGGATCCCGGTGATGCGCTGGCATTGGAAATGGAGCGATCAGGAACTGAACATGGCGACTCACGCGCAGCGCACCTTTACCGAGATCATCGAAGCCATGGGAGGAACGGTTCAGGGTGGTCCTAACCGGGAAGGGAAGGAAACCATTCTGAAGGGAGGCGAAACCATCCACGAAGTCGGAGGTGCCTTGATGGGATCCGATGCCGAGAAATCCGTCTGTAACGGATGGAACCAGACTCACGACGTGAAGAACCTGTTTCTCTGCGACGCGTCGCCGTTCCCTTCCAACGCCGATAAGAACCCCACTCTCACCATCATGGCGCTCGCGTGGCGATGCGCGGATCACCTCATCGAAGAAGCCGCCAAGGGCAATCTCTAACCGATTCAGAAATATGGACACGACTGACTCCACTCTCCATCGTCTCCCTCGTCGCCGGGTCCTCCAGTGGTTCGCTGCGGTGGCTGCTGCGGGCGAAAATCTACCGCTTCAGGGATTTGCCCAGACGGGGGCGCCGGTCGCCGCGAAAGGCTATGGCACCGATCCCGATCTGACGAAATTCTATGCGCCGGGAGATGTCTGGCCGCTGACCTTTTCCGACACGGAGCGCAAGGCGGTCACCGCGTTGGCGGACATCATTCTTCCGGCCGATGATTTCGGACCGGCAGCCAGCAGTCTGAGGGTGCCGGACTTTGTCGACGAGTGGGTCAGTGCCCCTTATCCCGAACAACAGAAGGATCGCGAAGTCATCCTGCCCGGACTCGCCTGGATCGACGAGGAATCTCGATCGCGGTTCCAGAAGCCGTTTGCTGATGTGTCGGAGCCCCAGCAAAAAGCGATCTGCGACGATCTCGGTCAGCCGGAGCAAAAAGATCCTCAGTTGAAGAAAGGTGCCGCCTTCTTTGCCCGCTTCACCGGGCTTTGTCTCGGTGCTTACTACGCCACGCCAGAGGGTTGGCAGGCGATCGGCTATGTCGGTAACACTCCCACAGGGGTTTTCGAAGGCCCGCCTCAGGAAGTGCTCGATCAACTCGGACTTGAGCAGACGGTGAAGGACTGACCTGACTTTGAAGTGTCGAATCGCTTCATTTTCATTCTTCCGCGAATCTGAGGCGGGTGATAGTCTCTCGGGTGTCAGGCATTCCCGATGAACACCGATCCCGCTTCCCGTCGCCAGTTTCTGCAAACTTCGGCCGCGTTGGCGGCGTCCGGACTGGTGGCTCCCGCGACCGTTTTGAGCGAGAGCGCCGCCTCTCAGGCTGGTCCGATATTTCCACATCCTTTGCTGACTCCTGCCGGTGACTTCTACGACGTGTCCCGCGGCAAGCCGAAGCCGCACACCCTCACGGGACAGGCCCTGATCGATGCCCGGCTGACGCCTGAAACCTGGCGACTGGAGTTGGTGGCCGATCCGTTTACCGACGACGCCGTCAAGGAAGCGGCCAGTCTGACGAATTCGTTCACCCTCGATGACGGCACCGCGTTGGATATGCCGAAGCTCTTGGAGCTGGGCAAGCAGCATGAGGTGCGTTTTCTCAAAGCGATGCAATGTCTGAACATCCCGGAGCCACTCGGTCAGGGATTGTGGGAGGGCGTTCCGCTGCGGGAGGTGCTGCGACTCTGCGGTCGGATGAGCAATGTGCGCCGACTCTATTATTGGGGTTTCCACAACAACGATCCGGAACAGCTTTTCCAATCGTCGCTCAGCTACACCGAGGCGATGGAGACTCCTCCCGGCGAATTGCCGGCCTTTCTTGCCTACCGACTAAACGGAGAACCGATTCCTTTGGAGCGTGGGGGACCGGTGCGGATGATCATTCCTTGGGCCCATGGTTTCAAGTCCATCAAATGGCTCCAGCGCATCGCGGTCACCAATGACTACCGGGCCAATGATACCTACGCCGAGAAAAACAACGACCCGGATTCCCACCTGAAGACGGCTGCCTATATCGACAAAGCCGACGATCAATTCGCGGCGGGGCGTTCCGTGTTTTTTACCGGTCGAGTCATCTCGGGCTTGTCAGGTCTGGATCGGGTCGAGCATTGGCTGCGCCGAGTGGAGCCGGGAGCCGGCAATCCGAAGAAGGAGCCCGATGCCGCGGCTCTGGCGGCAGCAAACTGGAAGCCTTGCGAC
>JAGROX010000397.1:0-1552 GCA_020440025.1 Verrucomicrobiia bacterium | reverse complement strand
AACCTGCTCGGCTTTGATCCGAACACCGGTGAGCCCGCTACTTGGCCTCTGCGCTATGGCATGATCTCCTGGTCGGCAGAGTTGAAAGACCTGAAGCCCGGCCACTACGAGTTCCGGGTTCGCTCCGTCGATCTCAATGGCTTTGCCCAGCCTGAGCCGCGGGCTTATCAAAAAGCCGGAAAGAACGCGGTTGAGGCCCACCGCTTTGAGGTGTCGTGAGCCCGGCCTGATGACTGGTTTTCGGAGAGCCTGGAGGGCATCAGAATCGCCAGTCTGTCTCTGCTGATTCCACCGGGGAATACCGGTTGACCATAGGATGGTTTGCACGCACCCTTAGCGCTCATTTTTGGAGACTGTTATGCCCGCTAAAATCTACACTGACAAAGACGCTGACCTCGGCGTTCTCAAAAACAAAACCCTTGCCGTGATCGGATTCGGTTCGCAGGGACACGCCCATGCTCTGAACCTCAAGGACAGTGGCATGAAGGTCATCATCGGCCTTTACCCGAAGAGCAAATCCCGTGCCGTTGCCGCGGAATACGGCTTCGAAGTCATGGACACGGCTGATGCGGTTCAGAAGGCCGACGTGATTTTCGTCGCGGCTCCGGACACCAAGATCGCCGAAATCTACGAGGCTGATATCGCTCCTCACCTGACCAAGGGAAAGACCCTGCTCTTCAGCCATGGCTTTGCTGTTCACTTCAAGACCATCACTCCTCCTGCGGATGTGAATGTCATCATGGTGGCGCCGAAAGGACCCGGACACATCGTCCGTCGTCAATTTGTCGAAGGCAAAGGCGTGCCAGCTCTCATCGCGGTGCATCAGAATCCCGGGAAGGACGCCAAGAAGATCGCATTGGCTTGGGCCAAAGGCGTTGGCGGTACCCGTGCCGGTGTGTTCGAAACCGATTTCAAGGAAGAGACCGAAACGGATCTCTTCGGCGAGCAGACCGTGCTCTGTGGTGGCGTCAGCCAGCTGGTGACCGCTGCTTTCGAAACTCTGGTCGAAGCCGGTTATCAGCCCGAGATGGCCTATTTCGAGTGCCTTCACGAGCTGAAACTCACCGTCGATCTCATCAACGAGTCCGGCATTTCCGGCATGCGTTTCTCCATCTCGGAGACCGCTGAATACGGCGACCTCACCACCGGCCCGAAGATCATCGATGCCTCGGTGAAGAAGCGGATGAAGGCGGCCCTCAAAAATATCCAGAGCGGCAAGTTCGCCAAGGGATGGATCGAGGAGGCCAACTCCGGCGGCAAGAACTTTAAAGCCCTCCGCAAGGAAGGCGAGCAGCACCCGATCGAGAAAGTCGGCAAACGTCTGCGTAACCTGATGCCGTGGCTCAAGAAGCGCGACATCAAGGGCGCCCAAGCGGCCTACCATTGATCGATTGCCTTGAGATTCGGAGACCGGAACACGTCGCCTTCATGGGTTGACCAAACCTGACTCCGAGGCTTTTTTCGCGGGCTATCTGGCAACCATGCCGGGTAGCCCGCTTTTTTTCAGTCACTCGTCAGCCATATGGATGTCACCGAAACGCCTGCCGATCCG
>JAGROX010000068.1:56599-63262 GCA_020440025.1 Verrucomicrobiia bacterium | reverse complement strand
AGACTGCCCTGCGACAGTTCGCTCAAACACGTGGCGACGCCGAATTGTCCCGAGTCGTCGGAGTGGTGGGATTCAACGGACAAGATCAGCCACGCCAATGGCTGCTGCTGCAACTCGATGCAAAAACCCCCAATCTGTTGCATGAGTATGCGATGTTGGATGGTCGCATCGCCGCTCATCGACAATTCTGGCGCGATCCAAAGCAGGACCTGCCCACGATCCCCATCAACGTGCCGAAAATCACCTTCGATTCGGCTCAAGCCTTTCGCTTGGCAGATCAGGCAGCCAAACGGGTCGGCATGGGCTTCGATTCCATTCACTACAACCTGCGATGCCGTGACCTTCGGAACGAGCCGGTCTGGATGCTGAACCTCATCGATGGTGCCCAAAACTCCGTCGGCGTGCTCTACATCTCCGCCGTCACCGGCGAGACGCTTCGCAGCGTCTGGCATCGCCCCGGCACCATGACGACGTCGACCTCAGCACCCACGCCGCCTCCGGGAGCACCGACACCCGACCAAGTTGAATTTCAGAAAAGACCCAAAGGCCTGATTCCCCAGTTGGTGGAAAAAGTGCGCTCCCGCAACGATGCCGGTCAGGCCCCTCCACCCCCGAGCACCTTCAGCGCTCCTCGGCAACGCTGAAGCTTAGATTCAGTTCATCGAGTTTCGAGCGTGCGTCCTTCATGAGAAAGAGGTAAAAGGCCTCTCTCATGCATTCAGAAAAGACCTTACGCATTCTCTGGTCGCGTCACCTCTTGATGACAGCGACCGTTCTCGCCCTGACCTCCTTCACCAATGCGCAGGATGGAAAACCCACTGGCATTCGCGTCACCCACGGCCCCATCCTAGGACGCCCGGCTCCGGACTCCATGAGCCTTTGGGTGCGGACGGTGCGCCCCGGCAAAGTCACCGTCTTCTACGGCACTGACGAGAAAAAGCTCGACCAGACAGCCTCGCTCACATCGACCTCGATCGATCACGACAACACCGGCGTTCTCACCCTCAAGAATCTGACTCCGAACACGGTCTACTACTATCGTGTCGAGGATCACCAACTCAGCGGCTCGTTTCGCACCTTGCCGAGCGCAGCGGATTTTCAAAATCCAGAGACCAATCCCAAGGGACTGTTCAACGTCCGTTTCGAGTTTGCCTGCGGCAACAACCAAGGCGGAGGCAGCGACAGCGTCGGCCCTACCCTGCCCGTCTACGACACCCTCAATGCCCAAGTTCGCGACAGCATACAGTTCGCCATTCTCAACGGCGACTGGCTCTACGAAGACCGCCGCGAATATCCCGCCAGCGAATGGCTCCATCAGGTCGGACTCGATGCCATGGCCGACGCGCCGGACATCGTCCAAAAATCCCCCACCATCGCCGGGGTTTGGGAAAACTATAAGACCTACCTCGAACGCGGTCGAAACCTCAGCGAGTGGCATCGTCACGTGCCGAGTTTTTACACAGCCGACGATCACGAGCTCCTCAACGACATCTACGGCACCGCCGAAACCGGCTACGTAAACCGACGCGCTGTGTTTCGCGACACTGCCACCCAAGCCTGGTTCGACTACCTCGCTTGGGCCAACCCCACCGAGTATGACCAGCCCGCCAAATTCGGCACCGGACTTTTCCAGGCTGGCAGCGACGTGCTCGAAGATCCCGCCGCCGATTTCACCAAGCTCAAACTTGAGGAAATGGCCAACCTCCACGTCCACTGGGGCACGGACACCGCCGGAGTCAAAGACGCCGCCCTCGATTCCGAACCGGGCGATCCCAACTCCGCCGTCTATGACATCGTCGAAGTCATCAGCCCGACGAAGATCCGCATCGCTCCTGCTGCCAAAGCCGACGGGCAGCAGACCTACTCCATCGGCCGCCGCAACTACGGGAAATTCAGCCTGTCGAACTGCGATTTCTTCATCCTCGACACCCGTTCGCATCGTGATCTTCATGATGTCGACAATCCCGGCAAACCCGGCGCCTCCATGCTCGGCAAACAGCAACTCAAATGGCTGAAAGACGGCATCACCGCCAGCGAAGCCGATTTCATCTTCGTCGTCTCGTCAGTGAACTTCATGGTTCCTCACGTCGGCAGCGGAGGAGGCGATGACAAACAGGCCGCTGTGAAGAAAGACGATGCCTGGACCGTGTTTCTCGAGGAACGCGAGGAATTGATCCAGTTCTGGGACGGGCTCGACAAAGGCGTCTTCGTCCTCACCGGCGATTTGCACAACAGCTTCGCCATTAAGATCACCGACAACGTCTACGAGTTCGCCAGCGGACCTCACAACTCCATCAATCACGCTCCCATGGCTGATGAAGGCGGACGCCCCGTGAACGGCAAATTCAAATACGGCCCCCGCGAATGCGACATCCGCTGGTCCACCTATGCCATGGCAGATATCGAACGCATCAACCGCATCTATCCCCACTACTGCGTCGTTCAAGTGAACAGCGTGTTCAACAACCCCATCGAACGCGGCGGCAATCGTTGGTACACTTACCCGCATCCTCAGGTCATCTTCCAGTTCTTCAACGCTCTTACCGGCGAACTTGCCTACTCCGAGACCATCGTGCTGGGAATGGAGTGAATCCAAGTCCTCATGAGCAGGAAAAAAAATCTCCAGGTGATCAAGCGGCGACTACGATACGGTGGCCCGTGGTTGCTCATCTCCCTTGTTGCCACGGGGTATTCGATCTTTCAGGAAGAAAGCCGACCCTGGTCAATCATGGTTAACTCACTGGCATTGATCGCATTCTTACTCAGCCAAGTCGTCGAGCACGAAACGCGCAGGAAATCGAAATAGGCTTTCCCAAGCAAATTGAGAAGCGCTTAAAAAAACTCATTCAACAGGGTCAGGTCGTCGACTTGACCCTATTAGGTGCAAGGTTCACCCCTTCAACAGAGCCAATTCGTATTCGAACATCGCGGCGTCGCGAGTGATCAGAACGAGATCATCGACGATGGCTTGGGCGATCAGCAACCGATCAAAGGGATCGCCGTGATGGCGAGGCAGGTGGATCGATGCGTTGGCGTGATCCACCGTGATCGGCAAATCGCTGAAACCGTCTTCTCGCAACACGTCGGTGAAATCGACCGGCATCAGCAATTTGCCCTTGGCAATCTTCAGTCCGAGTTCCCATACGGTGGCGGCACTCAGGAAAACTTCGTTCGCGGGATCGGCAATCACTTCTCGCGCGCGCTGTGACAAGCGCGAAGGATCATCCAACCACCAGACCGCGATGTGGGAATCGACCAAAACTTTCATGGCTCAACCTCCGGAATCTTCGGCCACTCGAGATGAAGGTTGATCGACTGATCGATACAGCAATGGCATGTCCACCGCCCCATCAAACGGGTCCTCATCGGGTTGCCAGCAATCTTCGGACTCCATGATGCGACCGCCGCCAAACTGACCCCCTGCTCTGGGGGCGCGTGGTTCACGATAGGGCACCAGCCTCACCATTGGTTTTCCGGCTTTGCCAACGACGATCTCCTCACCAGCCACGGCTTCCTCGACGAGGCGAGACAGATGCGTCTTGGCTTCCTGAATATTGATTATCTTTTTCATCGCCAATCAGACCAGACTTAGTCTGGTTTATTCACGGAGCCATTTCAAGGTTTTTTTGCGATGCTCAGGATAGTTGCCAAAGGTCGACCCATCTCCGAAACTGCCCCCACCATGAAACGCTTCCCGCTCTCCTACCTCCTGCTCGCTTTTTTCCTCTCTCCTTCGTTGGCTGATGACGCTGCGAATTGGACGACTCTCTTTGATGGCAAGACGCTAGACGGTTGGGAATCCACCAGCGACGCCAACTGGCGCGTCGAGGACGGAACCATCGTGGTCGACGAAGGCGAGACCGGCCTCCTCCTCCACGAGGACACCTACACGAACTATGAACTCGTCGTTGAGTTCAAGGCGGCCACGGGAACCAACAGCGGCGTTTTTCTGAATACCACCCGAAAGCCAAAGGTCCTGACTGAGGACTGTTACGAACTCAATATCGCACCGCCGGACAACCCCTTCCCCAACGCCAGTCTGGTGGCTCGTCAGAAGGTGGAAGGCGCGGGCGAAACCGACGACTGGCGTAAGTTCGAGGTGCGGGTCGAGAATGGACACGTCACCGTCAAACTCGACGGCAAGGCAGTGACCGACTATCAGGCCGCGCCACCGAAGGGCAAGCGCATCGGCCTGCAAAAAAATGCGGGCCGAGTCGCTTTTCGGAATATCAAGGTGCGGAAGCTCCCGTGAGCTCTCCTCAGATGCCTTTCACTTCCCAGCCTGGGCGATAGGTATCGTGAATCAGGGCATTGGCGGCCTCGCTATCGGCGAATTTGCCGGAGGCGTCGTCCCACTTCAGCTCTTGGCCCGGCAAACGCATCGCCACCGTGCCGAGGAGGACGGCCTCGGTCATGGGACCGGCGTAGCTGAAGTTGGCGCGAGGTTTTTCGGAAATTTCGCCACGAATCGCGGACACCCAGTTGCGGTGATGATCCTCAGATGGAACAGCTTCGATCGCTTCGTCTGACGGTTTGCCATCACGATAGATCTTCGGTCCGCCACCGCCGTGGGGAACGACCAAGGCACCGGTCGTCCCGATGACGACGGAACCACTCTTGGGGACGTTTTCTTTACCGCCAACAGCCGCCGCGACGGCATCGCCGGGGAATTGGGTGCCGTCGTACCAGGTGAAATCAAAGTCTCCATCGGAGAGGTCGTTGCCTTGCATGCGATGCTGAACCTTGGCATTTAGCGGCCAACTGTGAGCATCGACAGGGCCGGGACCATGAGAGGTGACCGAGAGGGTGACCGGCATGTTCAAACCGGCGAACCAGGGATGGTAGATGTGGCAGCCCATGTCGCCGAGAGTGCCGGTGCCGTAGCCGATGCGCTTGCGCCAGTTGCCGGGATGGAACTCGCCCTTAATGAAGGGGCGCATCTTGGCGACGCCAATCCACTGTTCCCAATCGAGCCCTTCCGGCAGCGGATCTTCGCGATCCGGCAGGGGTGACATCGATCCCCAGGACTTGGGATTCATGCTGTGAACTTCTTTCACTTTGCCGACGATACCTTTTTGCAGCAGGTCCACCGCCGTGCGGTTGCCGGTGCTGGAAGAAACCTGGATGCCCATCTGAGTGATGCGCCCGTTGGCCTCGGCGTACTCGCGAATCATGCGGGCCTCGTGAAGTGTCCGGGTCATCGGCTTTTCACTGTAGGCGTGCTTGCCGAGTTGCATACCGCTCATCGTGATCGGCGCATGCTGGTGATCCGGGGTCGCCACAAGAATGGCGTCGATGTTTCCGGCCTCCTTATCGAGAAGTTCCCGCCAGTCGACATAGACCTTGGCATCGGGAAAGCCGCGCTTCAAATTCACCAGTCGTGACTGATCGATCTCCGCCACCGCCACGAGCGTCGAATTCGGCACCCCGGCCATGGAGGTGATGTTCCCCCAAGCCCGGCCGTTGCTGCCAAAACAGGCGTAGCGAAAAGCCTCGTTGGGCGACTGACCGTTGCTGGTCGTTTTCCACCCGATATACGGTGCCGCGAGCGCGGTGGCAGACTTCAGAAACTGGCGGCGAGATGAGGCAGGGATTTTCGTCATGGCGAGAGCCTAGCGGTTGCCTGAGATCGGGTCAAACGACGCAATCACACCAAAAGAAAACCGCCGTTCGGAGCGTGTCAGCTCCCAACGGCGGTCTCAGATTTTTTCAACTGGCTTCGCGAAACGCGAAGTCGGTTGATCAATACTCGCGCTCTTTTTTGATGCCGGGCTCGGGAATCGGGTAGCGACCATTCTCGTCGGGCATCAGCGGGGAATCGCCATCCATGGACAGGGACTCGACGTTCGGAGCCATGACGTGATCGCTGTTCAGCATCTGGTCGTAGGTGATCTCCTGCCCGGTGTGCGCGGCCATGCGCCCCATGGAGGTCGTGACACTGGCGGCGACGCCACGCTCCACTTCGTTGTGAACCTTGTCATTGCGAATGGCGTCGATGAGCACTTCCCATTCGATGTCGTAGGGATTTCCTTCGAGGCTTTCGCCGCGTGGTCCGGTGGGGAAAGACCACACCAGGTTATCCGGCTTTCCGCGCCAGTTCAGGTCGATGTTCTGATCGGAATAAATCCGGGAGCGCGCCGGCACGTGACTGGAGCTCGAAATCACGGCCGATCCTTTGGTGCCATGGGCATAGGCGGCAAATTCCTGTTTGCAGCCCGCCATGTTGCGTCCGTCGTAAATCATTTTCGCACCATCGGCGAAGGTGTACTCGACACCGTAACTGTCAAAGTTCTGGTCGACCGCTTCGACCTGCTTGCCACCGACATCGAGCATCTTGTAGTGACGTCCACCGACGGCGTGAGCCTTGACGGGGAACGCGTTTTTCATCATGCACATCTCATCGATGCCGTGGATGAAAAAGTCGCTGAAAGCGCCACCACTGAGCCAGAGGAAACTGTGGAAATTGCGAATCTGAAATTCCAACTCGCTCTGGCTGCCGTCGTTCTTCGGGGTGAAACAGGAGCCGATACGCCCCTGCATGCGATAGGAGCGCATGAAGGTGATGTCACCGATGGCACCGTCGTCGATCCGCTCTTTCAGCGCGTTGCGCGATTTGCAGTGGCGGCACATCAGGCCGACGCCGACCTTGAGGTTTTTCTCGAC
>JAGROX010000068.1:42607-56561 GCA_020440025.1 Verrucomicrobiia bacterium | reverse complement strand
AGCGGTTTTTCCATGAACACGTTGAGTCCTTTCTCGATGGCGTAGGCAAACATGGGCCAGCGGAAAGCCAGCGGCGTGGTGAGAATGACCACATCACCCGGCTTGAGGGCATCCATCGCATTCTTATATCCATCGAATCCGATGAACTGACGTTCCGGGCTGACATCGATCTTGTCTCCCACCTGGGGATCTTTTGCGAGCACCTCGTGACTGCGCTTCAGCTTGTCATCAAAGACATCAGCCATGGCGTGCAGTTTCAGCGGCCCCAGAGTTCCGGAGACCGACAGGGCGTTCTTCACCGCGCCGGTGCCACGACCACCGCAACCGACCAGCGCAAGCTTTACTTCTTCGCTGCTCTGGGCGTGGACATGGGGGATGGATATGCCCGCCAGCGCTGAAACTGCGGCTATTTGCCCGCCAGTCTTGAGAACTTCGCGACGGGTGGGAGTCAGGATTTTTTGCGTTTCACTCATTGATAAAAGATTCTCTGGAGGCCGGGCTGGTGTCAATGCCTCAAGTGCGCCCGTTTCGCGGTCATCGGGCAGCTGCCTCAACGAACAAAAGTCCAAGTATCGACCCAATAACGCTCCAAATCGAAACGGCCGCTGTCGTTGATGATGTACTCCGTGGCCAGTTTCGGGTTCTTGGCGACATGAGCATCGAACGGAATCAGGTGCACACTGATTGTCCGCCCAGAACTGAATCGTCCCAACGGTTCCACCTCCCGATCCCGCACCCCATAGCCGTAGACCTGAATTTCCTGTCCCTTGGTGAAATGCTCTCTCTCATCCACGACCACTCCGGTCAATTCCACCAATCCATTCGGATACGGCAACGAAGCCAACTTTTCGACGGATGTCTGTTTCCTCCATCCGAGAGTTGAGGTGACCTTGATATCGACACTGCGGATCGCCGCATCCGCCGTCTGCGGCTCCGTTTTCAGCGGCGGCAATGTTGCTGAGGCCAGCAAATCGTATGGCATCACCCAAATCACGAGTTCGGTTTCTTCCAGATATTCACCGGGAAACAGATAAAGAAAATCAGCGACCCGACCACGATCCCCCTGAGACGTCAGCGCTCGAACTCGCGACCATTCGGGAAGTTCGCGGCGTTTTGCTTCGGCAAACTGGCCCGCAAAACAGTTCCCCATGATCACGATCTTGCGATTGCTTTCGGCTCCCTGGCCCAAACCACGGGAATCCAATTCTTTGGCCAAATCTCCGGCGATGGCCTCTATCGTGTCAGTCGTGAGATGAATCTTATCGCGGTGCCATTGGTCTTCTCGCGACGCGTACTTTTCGAACAGGGGAAACAAATCATAGACCGGCGTGCCACCACTGGAGACTCGCTTCAATGCCTGCTTGGCTACAAAACGCTCCATCCACACGGGAAACTCATGATCCTTGCGGGCCTCGGGAAAGAGGTGACGGAATTCCGGCAACGGCAGCACCGCGAGTTCGATCCCGCGACTTTTCAGCTCGGCATTCAAAACCGCAATTCTCTCGACCGACACACTGGCGGACAGCCCCGGGAGTTTCCCCTCGACCTGCTTGCGCTTTACTTCGACGAAGGGCTCGAGAACGAACATCAGCAATCCGGCCCCGGAAAGTTTCGACAACTCTCTCCATCCCCGCTTCGCCCGATTCTCCGCCGAAGAGGTGCGCACCCGGCGAAAGGAAAGCCACCCTGCCCCGATGAAAGCGACCCACACCGCAATGCGCAAAGGCCAACGCAACGCCATCGGACTCCAGGGGAACAGGACGAAGGCCAACAGCGCCACCACCAGCCAAACCTCGGGCCGACGCATCCAGTCGTGTGAGACACCCGTTGCTTGATTCGATGGTGCTGCGGTTGTCATTTGATTGAAAAAGCTCCTCCCGTCCGGTTTCTCGGGTTCCCAAGATACCTCAAACCCCATCTCAGGGCCAACTCCAACCTACTCGGAAAGGTCCCGGACTTTCACCTTGCGGAAAAAAGGTCCGGAGCGTTTCTTGTGCGCCCTCTCTCCCCTACGACGGGCCAGACATTGTTGAACATCATGAGTGACCAGAAAACCGCCGAAAAACACAACGCCGCACTGATGGAGAAAATCGTCAGCCTCTGCAAACGGCGCGGATTTATCTTTCAATCCAGCGAGATCTACGGCGGTCTCAACGGCTGCTGGGACTACGGTCCGCTGGGCACGGAGCTGAAACGCAACGTGAAAGAATATTGGTGGCGGAAGCACGTCCAAACCCGCGACGACATCGTCGGTCTCGACGGTGCCATTCTCACCCATCGCGAAGTGCTCAAATCTTCCGGTCACCTCGGCGGCTTTTCCGATGCCTTGGTCGACTGCCGTACCTGCAAGGGTCGCTTCCGCGCCGACAACCTCGAAGGCCTCCAATGCCCGAAGAAGCCCAGCTGCGTGCCCGGTGGTCATGGCGAGTGCGATCTCACCGAACCAAGGGAGTTCAACCTCATGTTCCAGACCCGGATGGGTGCCTCGTCCGATGAGAACGACGAAAACGCCGTCGCCTATCTGCGTCCGGAGACCGCGCAATCTATCTTCGTGCAGTTCAAGAACGTGCTGGAGACGTCGCGAGTGAAGCTGCCCTTCGGAATCGCCCAAATCGGGAAAAGCTTCCGCAATGAGATCAATCCTCGGAATTTCACCTTCCGCTCCCGCGAGTTCGAGCAGATGGAGATCGAGTTTTTCTGCAAACCGGAAGATGGCCTGCGCCTGACCGATGAGTGGCTGGAGGAACGCCTCAAGTTCTATGAGGAAATCGGCATTCCCCGCGAGCACCTTCACATCCTCGACGTGCCTGATGGCGACCGCGCTTTCTACTCGAAGAAAACCTACGACATCGAATACGAGTTTCCCTTCGGCATCCAGGAGCTTGAGGGCGTCGCCTACCGCACCGACTACGACCTGACCGTTCACGGCAAAGGATCGGGCAAGCCCATCGAATACTATGACGACGAAACCAAGGAGCGATTTGTTCCTCACGTCGTCGAACCCAGCGCCGGCTGCGATCGCACCATCCTCGCCCTCATCTGCGAAGCCTACGACGAAGAGACCGTCACCGACGAAAAGGGCAAGGAAGAGACTCGCATCGTGATGCGCTTTCATCCCCGCATCGCCCCGATCAAGGTCGGCATCTTTCCGCTGTTAAAAAACAAGCCGGAGCTCGTCGCCAAAGCCCGCGAAGTGCAGGCCATGCTGAGTCCGATGATGAACGTGTTCTACGACGAAAGCGCCGCCATCGGTCGCCGCTACCGCCGCCAAGACGAAGTCGGCACTCCCTACGGTGTTACCATCGACTTCGACACCCTCGGTGAAAATGGCGACGAACTGAAAGACACCGTCACTGTCCGCGAACGCGATTCCATGAGCCAGCAACGGATGAAAATCGCGGATCTACCCGCTTTCCTCCTCACCAAAATTCACTGAGTTCATCTCTGCCCTGAATCCTAGTTCCCAATTCCTAAATCCTTCTTCTTATGGTCCGACACTCCGTTTATTTCTGGCTCGATCCCGCGTTGAGCGACGAGCAAAAGCAACAATTCGAAGGCGGCCTCCGCGCCCTCTTTGACATCGACGTGGTGCAACACGGCAGCTACGGCACCGCCGCCGGAACGCCCGAGCGCCCCGTCACCGAGAACACCTACGACTACGCCCTCTTCCTCGAGTTCGACTCGGTGGCAGGCCACGACGCCTATCAGGTCCATCCCGACCACGACGTTTTCGTCCAAAACTTCCGCCCCTGGTTTCAGACCGTGAAGATTTTCGACTGCGAAGTCGCCGACTGACCAGCCCCCATCTCCAATCTCCCAACTTCCCTCTCTGCGGCGTCGCCGCCCTCTCCCCATGAACACGACCATCACCAATCCCTCCGGCGAAAAACTCGACTACCGCTTCCACGGCGACGCCTCGGACAAATCGAAAATCGTGCTCATCGGCCACGGCGTGACGGGCAACCTCGACCGCCCCTGGGCCGAGGGACTCTCCAATGCCTTGGCGGCGACGAGAATTCCGGCTCTGCGGTTTTCCTTCGCAGGCAATGGCGAATCGGAAGGCGATTTTCGCGACTGCACCGTCAGCAAGGAAGTGGCTGATCTCGGGGTGGTCATTGATGCCGCCAAAGCTGCTGGATACGAAGAAATCATCTACGCCGGTCACAGCATGGGTGGTGCCGTCGGAGTTCTGCGGGCCGCCAGCGACAGCCGTATCGGTCGACTCATCTCGCTCGCCGGAATGGTCCACACCGCCAAATTCGCCGAAGTGGAATTTGGCATGGAAACGCCCGATTCCGGCTTCATGTGGGAGGACGAAGATTGCCCGCTTTCCTCCACTTTCGTCAACGACATGAACGCCATTGGCACCGTGCTCGGGAAAGCCAGCGACATTCACGTGCCGTGGTTGCTCGTGCATGGCGACGCCGATGACGTGGTTCCGATCGAAGAAAGCCGCGAGATTTTTGCCGCCGCCAACGAACCGAAGCAGTTCGTCGAACTTCCTGGCGTCGGCCACGTCTTTGCCGACGACGGCCTCAAGCCCATGATCGCCGCGGTCACTGGCTGGTTGCAGTCCTAAGCTTTGATTGCTTAGGGTATCATCCATTCATGAAAGCCCTTCTCAAGCCCTCCCTCAACTGGCTGCTCGTTTTCGTTCCGATCGCCATCGGCCTCAGTTTCGGGGGACCTGGGCGAGAGACGTGGACCTTCATCGCGGCGTGTATCGCGGTGATCCCGCTGGCGGGGTGGATGGGCAAGGCGACCGAGCACCTCGCCGAGCGCACCAGTGAAGGCGTCGGTGGATTGCTCAACGCGACCTTCGGCAATGCCGCCGAATTGATCATCGCTTTTGTCGCCATGTCAAAAGGGCTCGACGACATCGTCAAAGCCTCGCTGACCGGTTCCATCATCGGCAACATCCTCCTCGTCCTCGGTGCTTCACTGCTCACCGGGGGGCTCAAACACAAGGAGCAAAAATTCAATGCCGTCGGCGCCCGCACTCAGTCGACACTGCTGATGCTCGCCGCCATCGCCCTGATCGCTCCGGCAGCCTTTCACCACTCGGCGGGCCCCTCGGCCATTCGCAGCGAGTCCGCTCTCAGTCTCGATATCTCAATCATTCTTCTCGTCACCTACGCGCTCGGTCTGTGGTTTTCGCTGAAAACCCACAAGCATTACTTCGCCGGCCACGGTCACAGCGTGGATGAAAACGAAGGCATCCGTCGCGACCACGCCATCCACAGCATCTGGCCGCTGCCGATTGCTTTCGGCGTGCTGATTACCGCCACCGCACTGGTCGCGTGGATCAGTGAAATCCTCGTCGGCAGTGTCGAACACGCGGCGGAGACGCTGGGCATGAGTCACGTCTTCGTCGGTGTCATCGTGGTCGCCATCATCGGCAACGCCGCCGAGCACAGCACCGCCATCCTCATGGCCCTGAAAAACCGCATGGACCTCAGTCTCGGCATCGCCATCGGCAGCAGCATCCAGGTAGCGCTTTTCGTGGCTCCGGTGTTGGTGATCGCGAGCTACTTTTTCGCGCCTCACCCCATGGATTTGGTCTTCACCCTGCCCGAGGTCATTGCCGTGGCCCTGGCCGTCGCCATCACCAGTCAGATCGCCAGCGACGGCAAGTCAAACTGGCTCGAGGGCGTGCTCCTGCTCGCGGTCTACGCCATCTTTGCGGTCGTGTTTTACTTCATGCCCGACACCATCGCTGCCGCTCCTCACTGAGTTGGGGAGAGATTGATGCTTGCCAGTTCGGTCCCCAGTTGGAAAAGACCCGACCCTTCTTCGATTTTTCGCACCACCAACCTACCTCCCGAGATCTCGATGGCTCTGGCGGGCATCACTGACATGAACCCTCCCGTGTTGATCGCCACTCGGCCATCCCGTTTCCAGATCCCGGGAAAGTGGGTGTGGCCAAAAAGAATCACCTTGGCCTCTGGACGATAGCGTTCAGCAAAGGCGTGAGCCTGAGCTGGAATCGTCTGCCAGGTTCTCAAAATCCTGACCGGACGCAAGGGAGGCCAGGCGATGCGGGCCAGAGAGCGCAACTTCGGAAAAGGACCGGTCTTTTTGAACTCCAACTCGGATCCGGCGGAAAGTCCGCGACAACGATGGGTGCATTCCAGGCACGCCGCCAAATCACTTTCGAGACGTGCTTCGCCATACTCTGCCCGAACCGCTTCCATCAGCGGCACCACTTTCCAAACCTTGGGACTCCAAGGCGACAGGTGGCGAAACAAGGCATCGCCATGCGTGACCAGCACCTGCCCGTTGGCGAGATCGAGATGATCAATTTCGGAAATTCTGGGATCGTGATTGCCACGCAGAAAGTGGGCAGCGATTCCTCGGTCGGCGAGCAGTTCTTTCAGAGAATCTAGCTGACGCTCTCCATTTTCTCGGAGCAACGAATGCCGTTGCTCGGTCGTGTCGCCGTTGAAAACCACCGTCCGCGCCCCATCGAACAGTGGTGCCAATTGAGCGACTGACTCGACCCGACAAGCCGGATGCGCCAAATGCAGATCGGAAAAAAGGCGAATCGGTTCGTCCACGAAATCAGGGAGGGGCGAACGACGCGTTCAGCGGATGACAGTGATCGACACGTTCGAACTCGAACCGCCGTGCCAGATCGAAAAGCCGCTGCCGCAGTGAAGCGGAATCACCGGCACATACCAGTAGGGAAGAGAGTAGCTGCGGTCGATGCGGCCGGTGTTCCGACTCGGACGCACCACCACACGTCGCGATGACAATCCGCTCGATCGCCGGGCACTGCTGACCCGACTCTGGCGACCGCTGCTTTGAAAAACATAACCGGTCACCGGATTCCCCTGCGCGTCCGTTCCGAGATCGCGCTCCACGATCTCCGCATCAGCGGTCATGGCACCGGCAAGTCCCAGCAGGCAAATCATCAAAAGCACTCTCTTCACGCCCTCAGACTACCTCATTCCCTCCTTGGCTGAAAACTTATTCTCCCATCACGCTCACGGCAATGCGTCGGGAATGTGGCGCGTCGCGATGCTCAAACAAAAACAAGCCCTGCCAAGTTCCGAGGGCCAGTCGCCCATCGATGAGGGGAATGTTTTTGTCCACGTCGGTGAGCACCATGCGAATGTGTGACGGCATGTCGTCGGGCCCCTCATAAGTGTGGATGAAGTAGGGGGTGTCTTCCGGCACTAGGCGATCGAAGAACGCATGCAGGTCGGTCCGCGCCGAGGGATCGGCGTTCTCCATGATGACGAGACTGCAACTCGTGTGGCAGATAAACACGGTGGCCACGCCGTTGCGAATCCCGCTTTCCTCCGCGATGCGCTGGATATCATCGGTGATCTCATAGGTCCCCTTCCCCCGGGTCGTCACCGTAAATCGCTCGCTGTGTACCTTGCTCATGCGCCTCCTCTAAAGCGGTCTCCCGCCCAATTCAACCCTGTTGGGTCCGCGACCAAACCCTCTTGAATTGATCCCCAATCCCGTTGAGTCTGTCTTCCCGCTGACTTCGCGAAATCCGAAAAACCCATGAAATCCTTTTCCCTCACGCTCGCAGCATGCGCTGCGATGATCTCTTCGGCCTTTGCCGCCGACCGCCCCAACATTCTCTGGATCACCAGCGAAGACAACGGACCGCACCTCGGTTGCTACGGCGATGCCTATTCGGTCTCTCCAAATCTCGACGCCCTGGCCAAGAAGAGCCTGCGCTACACCCGCGCAAGTTCGACCGCGCCCGTCTGCGCTCCCGCCCGCACCACGGTGATTTCGGGTATCTATCCTCCCGCATCAGGCGGCGAGCATATGCGCTCGATGACGAAACTGCCCGAGAGCTTCAAGATGTTCCCCGTCTATCTGCGCGAGGCTGGCTACTACTGCACCAATAACTCCAAGGAGGACTACAACCTGGAAATGACCGGCCAGGTCTGGGACGAAAGTTCGAAGAAAGGTCATTGGAAAAACCGCGCCGAGGGTCAGCCTTTCTTCTCGATCTTCAACTACACCATTTCCCACGAATCCCAGATTCGGAACGCCATCAAGGACAAGGATCGCATCCACGACCCGGCTGGGGCGCGAATCCCGGCCTATCATCCGGACACTCCCGAGGTCCGCAAAGACTGGGCCCAGTACTATGATCGCATCACCATGATGGATGCGGAATGTGGCGCGGCGCTGCAGGAGATCGAGGATGCCGGTCTCGCCGATGACACCATCATTGTCTACTGGGGCGACCACGGTTCCGGGATGCCACGCAGTAAGCGCTGGCCATACAATTCGGGACTCAACGTGCCTTTCATGATCCATGTTCCCGAGAAATGGAAAGACCTCGCCCCGGCCGATTACCTGGCGGGCGGGACCAGCGATCGCATGGTCGGCTTCATCGATCTCGCCCCCACCATGCTCAGCATCGCGGGCATCGAGCCACCGAAGTGGATGCAGGGCGACGCCTTTGCCGGGAAATTTCAGACGGAAGCGCCGACCTACAGCTTCGGATTCCGCGGGCGCATGGACGAGCGCTACGATCTGCTGCGAACGGTGATGGATCAGCGATATGTCTACATCCGCAACTACATGCCGCATCGCATCTACGGACAGTATATCGACTACATGTTCAAGACCCCCACCACCCAAGTCTGGCACGATCTCCATGCCGCCGGAAAACTGAACGAGGCGCAATCCCATTTTTGGGAGAAAAAACCATCAGAAGAACTCTATGATCTTCAGACGGATCCCGACGAGGTGAACAACTTGGCGGGTTCCACCGAGCATCAGCAAATCCTCGAGCGGATGCGAAAAGCACACCACGACTGGGTCATGGAGGTGCGCGACGTCGGCTTCCTCCCCGAGGCAGAAATCCATGCCCGCGCCAACGGTGGCGCACCCTATGACTATGGACACAGCGACGCCTTCGATTTGGAAACCATCTTCGCAGCAGCCCAGCTAGCGACTTCACTGAAAGCCGAGGATCTCCCCGCCATCGTGAAACTGCTCGACAGCACCGAGAGCGCCGTTCGCTATTGGGGCGCGACGGGATTGCTCTGTCATGAAAAAGCCGGAGTCGCCGCCGGTCATGACGCCCTCGTGAAAGCGCTCGACGATGACTGCGCCAGCGTGGCGATCGTCGCGGCGGAAACGCTGGGACGATTTGGCAATTCCGAGGCCGAAACCGCCAAGGCGCTCGATGTCATCATGGCGCACGCCAATGTCGCCACGGGCAATGTCTTCGAGGCCATCCTCGCCTGCAATGCCTTGGATTATCTCGATGAAAAGGCCCTGCCCCGACTCGCGGACATCAAGGCCCTCCCCGGAAAACCCCAGGGACCAGCCCCTCGGGTCGACGGCTACGTGAAGAACATTCTGCCCAAGATCATCAGTGATCTGGAAGGCTCCAAGTAGCCAGCCCTCGAACTTCCGCGACTTCCGACGCATCTCCGCCCTCCCCCCTTAGATTAGGGGGTTGATGGAGTTTGTGAATCAAGGAACCTTGAAATCCTGCGAGGACGAAATCTCGCGGTGCCTACCAGGGGGGTATGCAGGGCCCGGTCCCAACGGATTTCCATCGCGTCATTTGTTCGGACCGGGACCGCCGCCCGCCCATCAGGGCCTTCCTCAAAGACGGGAAGACGCCTCGTTTCGAGGATTGCGATCATGCTTGGAACTTGGTAGGTTTCCAGCCCTCATGATTCCCTCTACGACCCGACTCTTCCCCCTGATCGTCGCTGGCATAGCCGCGACCACTGGCGTCCTGTTTCTGACAATGGCCCAGGACGCCGATCCCCCGACCCAGCAGGAAAAAGCCGTCACCAACGACGAATTCGTTTCTCTGTTCGACGGCAAAACGCTGAACGGTTGGGACGGAGATCCCAAGCTCTGGCGAGTCGAAGATGGCACCATCACCGGCGAAACCTCGGACGAGGAAAAGATCACCTACAATTCCTTCCTCACTTGGGCCAACGGCGAAGTCGATGATTTCGAACTGAAACTCGAATACCGCATTTTCTCCGGTAACTCGGGCATTCAGATTCGCAGCTTCGCCCTCGACAAGCCCTATTCGGTCGGCGGCTATCAGGCCGATATCGATGCGGAACGAAACTGGGCCGGCACCAACTACGGAGAGCAGTTTCGCGGTGTCCTCGCCAAGCGTGGCGAGAAGACGGTCATCAACGAAGACGGCAAGCCCGAGGTCACCGGAAGTCTCGGTGACTCCGCCGAACTCGCCAAGGTCATCAAAGACAAGGACTGGAACACCTACCACGTCATCGCCAAGGGCAATCACATCGTCTGCAAAATCAACGATGTCGTCATGTCTGACATCACAGACAACGACACCGACACCCGCCGACGCGCCGGATTGCTGGCGTTGCAACTTCACAAAGGCCCCGCGATGAAGGTTCAGTTTCGCAACATTCAGTTGAAGCGACTTCCTCTCGGTGACCTGAAAAAGATCGTCTACGTCGCCGGGGCTCCCAGTCACCCGGCCCGCTCTCACGAACACAACGCCGGAGCAAAATTGGCAGCCAAGCTGCTCAATGAGAACCACGGAGACAAGGTGCTCGTCGCCACCTATCACAACGGCTGGCCCAACGACCCAAGTGCTTTCCAGAATGCCGATGCGATCGCGATCCAAAGCGATGGCGGCCCCCGTCACCCCGCTTTCTGGCATTTGCGTCAGCTCAACTATCTGCGGGATCAAGGAGTCGGCATCGGCATGCTGCACTACGCGGTGGAAATGGTGCCCGGCGAGACCAACGACACGCTCATCGCCGCCACCGGTGGTGCCTTCGAGATCAACTACTCGGTCAACCCGCACTGGGATGGAGACTTCTCCGAATTCCCGGTTCATCCCGTTGCTCGCGGCGTGAAGCCCTTTGTCGTCAACGACGAGTGGTACTTCAATATGCGCTTCCTCCCGGAAATGAAGGGCGTCACCCCCATTCTCTCCGCCGTCCCGCCCGACGAAACCATGTCCCGTCCCGATGGCCATCACTCCGGCAATCCCGAGGTGCGCAAGATGGTCGCTGAAAAGGCACCCCAACACGTCTGCTGGGTGGTGGAACGTCCCGAAGGCGGACGCGGTTTCGGATTCACCGGTCTGCACTATCACGACAACTGGGCCGACGACAGCTTTCGCCAGGTCATCATGAACGCCCTCTGCTGGATCGCCAAAGTGGAGATTCCCGAAGGCGGCATCGTCACCCCCAAACCAACCCAAGAGGAACTGGACGCCAATCTCGATCCCAAACCGCAGCCCAAACCCAAGCAAGCCCCGAAAAAGAAGGCTGCCTGAGATTCCGGCTCCGCCATTCGAGGATTGCCCTCAGGGATTTTTTTCCTCTTACTGGAGCGCATCCATTCCTCAACCCACCCCACAGAGATTTATGACTGAAAAAACCAATCCCTCAGCCGGTCAACTGGAGACCGGCACCACCCGCCGCAAGTTCATTGCCGCCACCGCCAGTGCCACGGCGGTCGCCTCTGCTCTGCCGATCGAGCTTTCCGCTCAGGTCGCAGGCAGCGATGAAATCAAAGTCGGTATGATCGGCTGTGGTGGCCGCAACAGCGGTGCCATCATTCAGAACCTCACCGCCAACGACGGCTCTCGCCTTGTCGCCATCGCTGAAGCGTTCCAAGACAAAATCGACGGCAACGGCCCTCGCGGCAAAGGGCTTCCCGCCATCAAGCAGCAACTCGACAAAGACGGACGTGGCAAACAGGTCGACGTCCCGGAGAGCCGTCAGTATGTCGGTTTCGAGGCCTACAAACAGTTGATCGACGAAGTGGATCTGGTTTGTATCGCCACCCCTCCCGGTTTCCGCCCCATTCACTTTGAGTATGCCGTTCAGGCCGGGAAGAATATCTTCATGGAGAAACCGGTTTGCGTCGATGCCCACGGCTACAACCGCGTCATCGAAGCCGCCAAGTTGGCAGACGAGAAGAACCTGAAGGTCGTCGTCGGCCTGCAACGCCACTATCAGAAATCCTATCTCGAAGCCTTCAAACAGGTCCACGAAAACGGTCTCCTCGGAGAGATCGTCGGTGCCCAGGCCTGGTGGAACGGCAGTCGTCCGTGGATCATCCCCCGCCAGGAAGGCTGGACCGAAATGGAATATCAGATGCGCAACTGGTATCACTTTGTCTGGCTCTGCGGTGATCACATCGCCGAGCAACACGTTCACAACATCGACGTCATCAACTGGTTCGTCAGTGGCGACTCCATCAACGGCGGCAACCCCGTCTCCGCTCAGGGTATGGGTGGCCGTGCCGGCACCGAACCGCGCTCCGTGGGTGAAATTTTCGATCACCACTACGTCGAGTTCCGCTACGGCGCCGATCAGGGCAACGTCGTCTTCAACAGCCAGTGCCGTCACATTCCCGACACTTGGCGCAGCGTGGCCGAGGAAATCCACGGCACCGAAGGCATCGCCTACCTCGGCGGCAACAACCCGAGCATCACTGACCGGAAGGGCAAGATGCTGTGGCAGTATCGCGAGGCGCGTGGCCAGAAAGATGCCAACCCATATGATGTCGAGCATCAGGAGTTGTATCGTCACATCCGCGAGGACATCCCGATCAACAACGCCTACTACGGCGCCAAGAGTTCCTTCACCTCATCCCTCGGACGTCTGGCCACCTACACCGGTCAGAACATCACCTGGGACGAAGCCGTGAAATCCGACTTCAGCGTCATGCCGGAAAACTACGCCTTCGACGCCGAGCCACCGGTGAAACCGGACGCCGACGGCAACTACGACGTGGCCATTCCCGGCCAGCGCAAGCTGCCCTGGAAAGCCTGATCCACCCTTTCGAGCCCTGTCGCTCGACCGAAAAGCCCCGCCTCTCCGGCGGGGCTTTTTTCGTGCCCAGCACCCGATCCCAGAGTTGAATCGTTCATTGACAGAGCCCCCTGAGCGCCTTTAGTGACAACCTTCCATTTCCGACCATTGCGTTCCCCTCGAATCGCCAACGGTCGGAACTCCGGAGAATGATGGCGGGATAGCCAAGTGGTAAGGCCGAGGTCTGCAAAACCTCTATCGCGGGTTCGATTCCCGCTCCCGCCTCCATCTCGGGGATCAAATTCTGGAGCAGTTTCACTCTCCTTTCGATTCTCGGCGATGATTCCTGCGATTGCCATCGGGAGACCTAACAGGGTATGGTTGGAGACTTGACCCTGTTGAATCGTCTTTCTCCCTCCATGAAGCCACCATTTCGCAAAACCCTGCTGTGCACATTGGCGGTGGTGGCGACCGGGACGGCTCACGGAGACGACGAAACCCGGACTCCCCGGCTTCAATTGCCATGCCTCGCCGAACTGGTGGCGCATGCGCGGTCGGGAGAAGGGCCGCTGGCTTTTGAGGAAGCGTTTTTCGACGGACCGTATGCGCGAGCGACGGGAGATGACTTGATCGAACGTGGGTATGCCTACCTTCACGGATTCTGGAATGCTGCGGCCGAGCGCAGTTTTCGCGAAGCCTATCAGCGCGACCACGAATCGGTGGAAGCCCTGATCGGGCTGGCTCTGACAAACATCGAGCGTCCGCGCCGATTTGATACCTTCCTGGCGAAAGCGGAAGCGGTCGCTCGGCACCAGCAGAACCTCTCTGAAGAAAACCGGTGGTGGCTGAGAATGCTGCGGGTGACCGAGCCCGCCGAACGTCGCCGACTTCTGGAGGCCAGAGTGGCGACCAGTCCATCGGATCCGCTGCCTACGTTGTGGATGGCTCGCAACGAGATTCTAGAATTTCACCGTCGGAAAACGGAACCAGGGAGCCGAGCGGCTTGGGATCGCCTGCTGGCTTCGATGGGATCCCCTGCTGCCGCGACCTACCGACGACTGCTCTGGGCAAATGATCCGCCCGATGCCGAGTTGCCGAATCTCACGCCATTGACCGACACAGCAACAGCGGACGACTGGCGCATCGCGGGTGAATTCGAGAAGGGCCGCAATCGATTGGAAGAAGCGCTCACT
>JAGROX010000068.1:17863-42550 GCA_020440025.1 Verrucomicrobiia bacterium | reverse complement strand
GCGCAAAACCTCGGCGCAAACTCGGCCGGGCTCGCGACCTTGTTGGCAGACTTGGGACGCTATCAGGAGGCCACGGAAATCGCCCGTCGTTTTCGGGCGCTCCCCTACTTTCCTGACGGGGCGGGGACGACTCAGCCCTGGCGAAGACTTGAGGACACCTGCCGCAAGGCGAACACTCAAGCCTTGGAGAATCTTCACAAGCGGCTCCAACGGCAGGAGGAAATCCGAACCGCGATCGACGACAACAGACTCGAAGATGCTTTGAAACTGGCATGCGAGGATCGTCAATCGCGACCGTGGGCATTCGACGCGACGGCGCAGGAGATCGAGATTCTCTGGCGTCTGGGTGACCGAAAAGCGGCCCTGTTCGGTTTCGACCAAGCCTTTCGTCAACGCCTGAGTCGGGCGGATGTCGAGTGGCGCACCCGACCGGTTTTTACCGAGATGACGGTCGTGATGGGCTTGGATGAGATCGAACCTGAAAAGTCCGATTCCACAGATCTTGACGAACTCATCTGGCTACCTCCGCGAGTTCCTGAATCGACCTTGAAAGACCGTGCCTTCAGCGGCAAGCCGGACCGCGCCACTGTGGTCATCTTTTTCCTCGGTGCCGGTTGTCCTCGTTGCGTGGAACAATTGACGACTTTCCTGCCTTACATTGAGGCCTTCTCCAAGGCAGGAGTCGACGTCATTGGCATCAGTACCGACGCCCCCGAGAATACGGACGAAGCATTTCCGATCCCGTTGTATTCCGATGCAGATCTGACCTTGTTTCAATCCTTTGGGGTGTTCGATGAATTCGCCGAAAGACCGCTTCACGGAACCTTCCTGATCGATGGCAACGGCGCGGTCTGCTGGCGCGAAATCGGCAACACGGCTTTCCTTCGCCCTCAATTCCTAATCAATGAGTTGCCCACTCTTTTGAAGGAAGATTAAAGTGTTGACCCGAGGGACCGATGTAAGGCTTAATCCTTCCGGTTCTCCCGCAGTCGTCCGGGAGGAACCTGCTCAGCTCATCAGCGGACGAATTCGTTCCCCCCGCCGAGCCTGAGATCAACGTCCCTGTTTTTTCCAGCCCCCGCTGTCATGAACCGCCGTCTTCTTTGCCTTTTCTCCGGCTGTCTGCTTACCCACGTGGCCGCCATCGGTGCCGAATTTGATCTCGATGGGAATGGGCTCGACGACATCTGGGAAGACCGCTATGCAGCCTCCGGGCTGATCGCAACGGAAGACAGCGACAAGGATGGCGAAGACAACGGGGCCGAATCCCGGGCCGGCACCAATCCACTGGACCGCGACTCGCGACTCGGAGCGCCTGGGATTTCCTTCACGACGACTGGAGTGACGCTGACTTTTCCCAGTCAGGCGGGAAAGCGATATCGCATTCGAGGTGGCAGCACGCCTGACGCCTCCACTTTCGCCGAGCTGGACACGGCAATGGGGAATGACGGAGACCTGGTGGTGACTTTTGATCCGAAGCCAGTCGATACGAATTTTTTCCAGGTCACGGTCGAGGATGTCGACTCGGACAGCGACGGGCTGTGGGACTGGACCGAGCTGCAACTCGACGGATATGACCCGGCAGTGCCAAACAGTCGCAATCCGACCAGAAACGATCGCGACACCCTGATTGACCAGATTCAGGGCAACACGGGAACGGTCCACATCGCGGCGATCGAGTCGGAGATGTATGAGAAAGGTCCCGGCGGAGCGCCGACCTCAGGGAAGGTTCGAATTTCCCGAGTTGGTGGACTCGCTCCAATCATCGTTTTTTACAGCGTCTCAGGATCTGGCAATCCTGATCACGAACCAGCCACGTCCATCGACTACACTCCCTCGCCCAACGGAGTTGCCATTCTCGGCCCCAGCCAAAGCTCGGTCGACATTAGCATCACTGCAGTGGCGGACACCGAACCGGAGTTTCCCAACACGGTGTTTTTTCAAATCCAGCCTCACGCGGACTATTTGATTGGCAATGGTAGCGCAGAACTGACGATCTATGACGCCACGGACGATCCAGCGAATCAGACCAATTTTGTGGCCCTGATGTCATCCGAGCGGGGCGCTCAGACTTCGGCAACCGGCTACGGTTGGGTGAGGTTGAATGGAAAGAAAGATCGCGCGCTGGTGACGATGCAATTTGGAGGTCTCACCTCGACGCAGACCGCCGCTCACATTCACCACTCCAACCTCGCCGGCGATGGGATCACCATTATCAACGGTCCCGTGGTGGAGAGTTTGCCGCTGGGGCAGTTCACCGATCAAGTCTGGAACATCCACCGCACAGGAGCCTACAGCGGACAGAACCTGATCGATTCTCTTTTCCGCCGAAACAACCAGACGCCGCTCTATTGCAATGCCCACACAATGGAGAACCCAGGTGGGGAAATCTGGGGGTTTTTCGAAGAAAGCACGGGAACGACCGAGTTCGTAGCGCCTGACGATCCACCTGCCATCGAACCACTCACCGGCGAAGATCTGAAACGCGACGTTTCGCGGTTCCTCACCCAAGCGACTTTTGGGCCGACTCAGGCAGAGATCGACGCGCTGACGGCGGACATTGAGAACAATCACGGCGGCGACCGCATCGCGGGGTTTTCTGCTTGGATCGATGCTCAGTTCGCGCTCGACCAGACGAAATTTTACGATCTGACCTACTTTGCCGATGAGCAAGAGTGGGATCTCACCGGCACCGACCGTCTCAATCCCGGGACCGATCCGCAACCCCGTCAAAGCAATCGCCAGTCGGCATTTTGGCACATCGCCTGTCAGGCCCACGATCAGTTAAGGCAACGGGCGGCGTTTGCTCTCAGCGAGGTGCTGGTGGTCTCGGAAATGGATGCCCTCGTTGCGAGCCGTCACTACGGCCTGGCCAAATACTACGACATTCTGGCTGATCACACCGATGGCAACTATCTGACCATCCTCCGCGATGTGTCGAAAAGCCCGATCATGGGCCAGTATCTCAGCTCGCTGAAAAACAGCAAGGCTGTGCTGGATGGCCAAGGAAACGTCATCATCGCGCCCGACGAGAACTACGCCCGGGAGATCATGCAGCTGTTTTCGATCGGCCTGCTGTTCCGCCATCCAGACGGATCCCTGGTGCTCAATTCCAGAGGGCTACCGATCCAAACTTATGACAATGACGACATCACCGAGTTGGCCCGAGTCTTCACCGGTTGGAGTTTCAGCAAGAAAGTTGGTTCTTTGAGTCAAGGTTACCCGACCCAGAATAACACCACATTCACCTACTACGGCGGCCCGCTCTACTTTCAGGCGTCCTGGGAGAACCCAATGAAGAACTTCAGCGCCGAGCATGACACCGGCGCGAAGAATGTGCTTGGCACCACGATCGCTGGCGGACAGACGGGCGATCAGGACCTGAACAGCGCCACGAACATCCTGTTCAACCATCAGAACACCGGACCGTTCATTTCCCGCCTGCTCATTCAGCGGCTGGTGACTTCGAATCCGAGCTCGGGATACATCTACCGGGTCAGCCAGGCTTTCGACACTCATCGCGGGAATACCAAGCAAATGAAGGAGGTCTTTCGCTCCATTTTGCTCGACTACGAGGCACGCAGCCTGACCCAGATCGACAACATTGGATTCGGAAAACAGAAAGAGCCGTTGATTCGCTACGTGCAACTCATGCGCGCCTATGGTGCCAAGTCGGATTTACTTCTTTCCGAGCTCTCCAGCTATGGCTACCCCGCCAGTCAGCTGAACAATTTCCCCGCCAACGCCACCATGCTGCGATGGACCACGCACGGTCATAGTTGGTGGAATCAATCTCATCTGCGCTCGCCCACGGTTTTCAACTGGTTCCTGCCTGACCAACAGATCGGCGGCGCCATGCAGCAGGCCGGTCTGGTTGCTCCCGAATTCTCGCTCACCAATGAATATCAGGCCATGCGCTGGGTGAACTACGCTTACGTGCTCTGCGCGAACACCTGGCAGGGTGCCCGCGAATTGCCCCTGCAACGCGATCCGGCGTCCAGCGGTGGCCGGGACGATACGAATGGCGAGTTGGACAACATCCGCGCCTTCCAATACGTCGACGCCCTCGAAGCAAAAGTGCAGGGCTACATCACCGGAGGTGACTCAGAGCGGATAGCCTTTGAGAAATTGCTCGACGAGCTGGACCTCCTGCTCTGCGCCGGAAATCTCAAGGCCCGCTACGGTGGTCAGCCCGCACCGAATCCGCGAGAGTCCATCCTCGATCAAGTTACCTACGTCTACAATCCCGGCAATCTCCCGAGCAGCACTGATCGTGCGGTGAAAGACCTGCTCTATCTGCTGTCAACCTCGCCGGAATTCATCATTCAGAAGTGAGCCCCGCCGCCAGTCGCTACCCCTGATCTCCCATCCCCGCTTTTCCGATGAGACAACGAGACAAAGATCACCTGAGTCGCCGGCATTTCCTGCGTTCCGCCGCCTGCGCCCAACTCGGCTATGCCGGGCTCGTCAATGCATTGACCCAGATGCGCCTCTTCACTGCGGCGGCCAACGCCCAGTCGGGAGGGCCGGGAGACTACAAGGCACTGATCTGCCTGTTTCTCTTTGGTGGAAACGACTCCAACAACACTCTTATCCCTTTCAACGGCACCCATCGCACCCGCTACCAAAACGCCCGCGGCATCCTCACCATTCCGCCAGAAACCCTGTCGCGCATCCATCCCGACAACGATGCCGACGCCTGGGGACTGCATCCAAGCTGCACCGGCATGGCCGACCTGTTCAATGCGGGCAAACTCGCCGTGGTTCAAAATGTCGGAACGCTGGTCTATCCAATCGCCAACCGCACGGAGTACCTGAGCGGCAACGTGCCCCTCCCCCCGCAGCTTTTCTCCCACTCCGATCAGCAGATTCAATGGCAGAGTTCAGTGCCCGACAAACCCTACGAAACCGGCTGGGGCGGTCGTGTCGCCGATCTGGTGAACGCTGGCTACAATAGCGATGGCAACGTCTCCATGTCCATCTCGCTCTCGGGCATCAATAGCTTTCAGGTTGGACGCGAGGTCATCCAATATGTGGTCGACAAAAACGGCGCCACTTCCCTGTGGGGATACGGTCCCGCAGACAATCGCTATCGTGATGCCCTCAACGCCGACGGCAGTTACAAGAATTCCTGGACCGGGGGTCGGCTGCAACGCTTCGAGGAGATCATGAACTTCTCCCACGCCAACCTTCAGGAGGAAGCCTACACGCAGGTCATCCGTCGGGCGCGAAACTACGAAGGAACTATCGGTTCCGCACTCACCGAAGCTGACGCCACGACGGTGGATTTCGACGCGTTGTTTGCCGGCGCTCAAACCAGCCTCGGCGATCAGCTCAAAATGATCGCGAAACTCATCGGAGGTCGCAACTCATCGGGAAATCAGCGCCAGGTTTTCTTCTGCTCCGTCGGTGGCTATGACACCCATGCGACCCAGCTTTCCAGCCACGGCAATCTCATGGACGAACTCAGCACCGGACTGAAAGCCTTTCAGGACTCCATCGACGCCCTCGGACTCACCGACAATGTGCTGCTGTTTGAAGCCTCGGACTTCACCCGGACTTTTACCCCTAACGGCAGCAGTGATACCGCCTCCGGCTCCGATCACGGCTGGGGCGGGCACAAGATCGTCATGGGCGGCCCCGTGCGGGGCAAAAACCTCTACGGTCACTATCCCAACACCACTCCCGGAGGGCCTGACGATGCGGGAGGCACCCGTGGACGCTGGATTCCTTCGACTTCGGTCGATCAATACAGCTCGGTCATCGCCAAATGGTTCGGCGTCGATTCGAACGCCATCGACACCATCTTCCCCAATCTCGGTCGTTTCGACAGTCCCTTCGACGTGGCATCTGCCAATCTCGATTTCATCAACTTCGCCTGATTCGCCCGATGGACGAAACCACCAAAGCACGCCTCGCTCTCGCCCTGCCCTTCACGGCATTGGCGATCGCCATCGTTGTGGGCTGGTGGATGCGGCAGGGCTCCCCGCCAAACTCCACACCCGAAACACCGATCCCTGAGGTCAATGAGACTCGTACCACGGGTCAGCGACCTTCGGAGAAAGAGCCCGGAGCCGCATCGCCCTTCAGGGTCTCTCCCGGTATCGAAGTCGTCACCCCAGCCATTTCCCTGCCCCTCGGCAACGGCAAAGCCGAACCCATCGAACTTCCCGAACCTACCCGGGCTCCCATCGCCGCAGCCAGTCTCGAGTCGCTGAATCAGTCGGAGAATCCCCCCGAGGCCGACCTCCTCTTTATCCAGGACGTACTCAAAACCTACCGGGCGGCTTTCCGCGAAAATCCCTTCGGTGGTGAAAACGAAGAAATCGTCGCCGGGCTCACCGGTCGCAACGCCCGCTCACTCGTGCTCCTGCCTCCCGATCACCCTGCCATCGATGAAGCCGGTCGACTGCTCGATCGCTGGGGCACGCCCTACCATTTTCATCCCATCAGCCGCGAGGTCATGGACGTGACCTCGGCCGGGCCTGACCATCAACTATTCACTGAGGACGATGTCAGTTCGACCATGGTTGCCGACTGATTCGCCCCCACTTTTCCTGCCATGAGAACGCTAGCCCGCCTCCTGATCGCCGCATTGGCCCCAATCTCCCTAGCCCAAGCGGTGCCCGACATCGCCTCATCACCCGTGGTTGGCTATCAGGAGATCGCCTGTCCCGGAGGTTCCGATACAGTCATCTCAGTTCCCTTCGAGCGCCCCGTCACCTTTCGAGGAACCATCATCGGCCTCGCTTCCGGCGCGCCCGTGGTGACCTTGGCCGGTGGAGATCCCGGCTTTGCTGAAAACGAATTGGCCAGCACCCATTTTCTCAGATTCACCGGAGGAAACGCCGCAGGTCGCCACTATCCCATTGCCGGAAATCAGGGCGCAGAGATCCGCCTGCTTTTGCCCGATGGCGATCCCGCACTGACTGCCACCGCCGGCGACGGTGTCGACCTGATTCCCTGCTGGACCCCGGAATCGCTTTTCCCGGCCGCCAGTCAGGCGGCACTGCATCCGTCGAGCGGACTGCTGCCGGGCCAGCGCGGCAGCGAGTTGCTCATGTATCCCTCAGGATCCGTCCCGGAAAACGCCTCTCCCGACCGCGTGTTTTTTGTGACCTCCAGCGGCTGGTTCGAAGCCGACAGCGGAATCCCCGCCGCTGATGATGCCGTGTTGCCACCCCACGCCGTATTCGTGATTCGTCATCCCGAACATGCCGCGCAGACTTGGTTCCGACCCGCCGCCTTGGTCACGACCTCGCCCAGCGGCATGGTTTTAAAAAGCCGTCGCGGCTCGGCGCTCGATCATTTCGTCAGCCTGAATCGCCCCATTCCCGCAGAACTCGGCCAGTTGATCACCTTGGCGAGAGCGCTGACGCCCAGTCCCGGTCTGAGTCCGTCACAGCGACGAGACCTACTGCTGGTCTTCGACAACGCCACGGCTGATCGCGATCGCCAACCGAGTGCCACCTATTTCTTTCACCGGGGCGACTGGTACCGGGCCACCTCCGATGGGCAACCACCTCAGCGGGCCAACGATGCCAACCTGCCCGCCGGAGCTGTGTTGGTCATTCGCAAGGCTCCCACCCTGAATCCCCGATCCACCGTTTGGACTCAAGACCCGAATCTTTGAGTCTCTCTCTTTTCTCCACTCTCCCGCGCCGCATCTGACCCTCTTGCCTCCATGAGTCAACCCTGTTTACTCCCCGCGAACGCCTGGCGAAATTTCCTCGCCATCACCACCATCGCCTGTTCACTGCTGCTCAGTCAGGTGGCTTCGGCCAGCCCCACCATCCAGGTCTATCTCGGGGGCGATCTCAATGTTCCCGCAGGCACCGTCGGAGTGCTCGTCGCCGACCGAGCAGGCAATGGTTTTCATCCGCTCGACCACGTCACGACCATCGGCACCCGACTCGCGGTGGGCGAAGCGATCGGGCTGAGCGATGACCTTGTCGTGGGGGTGCTTCAGGCCAGCGATCAGGGTTTCGCCGGTCCGGGACTCGGGTTCACCGGCATCCTTCGCAATCTTCCCTATCCTCCCCACCAGCTCTCCCCTGGCATGTCGCTGATCTTTTACTGGTTTCCCGGTCATCAGACTCCCGGTGAACGGCTGGCCAACGGTGACGCTTTCGAAACATTCCGAACCGACTCAGCCGACGCGGAAAGTGGTGGCGACCTCGTGTTCGCTTTGCCCGACCGTCGTGGCGTTCACACGCTCTCTTTCGTCAGCCCAACCAACGGAGGCGGCGTGTCCATGTCCGCTCCAGGGGCATCCGGAATCCACCTCAGCGGCCAGGCCGGCACCTCGACCGCGCCTCCTGATGGCGGAGGTGGCCCCATCGATCAACCCAACCGTGGCAATCCTGAAACCACTTTCACCGACAGTGGCCTCCTTCCCGGGCATTCCGGACACTATGTCGGTCTCATTGCCGAACCTGGCTCGCGATTTGCCGGCGAAATCAGGGCCTACCTATCTCCGCAGGGACTGGGCACCATCATCCTTTTCCTCGACGGACGGCGTCATGTGGTACGCGGCGCTTTCGACGCCACCACTGGTGAGTTTGCCGAAGTGGTCATTCCGCGCACCAACGCCCCCGATCTGACCGTGTCTCTCCAATTGGCCACCGCCAGCACCGGCGGACTTGCCATGACAGGAGCCCTGACAACACCAAACGAGACTCGGGAGCTTCTCTTGAATCGCACCTCTACGCCCGAGGACGCCAACGGCAGCGTTGAACCGGGACGCTACACCTTACTGCTTCCCACAGATCCTTCGGTCGATCCCGACATCATTCCCGGTGGCAGCGGGTACGGCATCGTCAAGGTACTGCCCAACGGACGCATCCTCGCCAATCTGGTGCTCGGCGACGGAACCCCGGTCTCAGACGCCACTTTCCTCGATGCCGACGGCAGCTGGAATCTTTTCCAATCAGTCTACGGCGATGGCTTCGTGGCCGGGCACCTCGCGTTTCGCGAAGTGGAAAACATCAGCGACATCGACGGCTCAGTTCACTGGAAAAAGAATCCGGTGGCGCGTCCCGGCCTTTTCACTCGCTATCCGAATGGTTTCGAACTGGCGGTCCATGCCGTGGGCTCCCGCTACCAGGCTCCGGGATTGAACGAGCGGTTGCTCAGTCAGGTGCCAGACGGGACGGACAACGCCAGCTGGCGAGCCGGCAGTTCCCTGCTCGACCCACCGCCGAGCGTCATCCCACTGACTTGGCAACCGAACAACCTCATCCTGCCTTTCAACAATGGCGATGAGCGACTTCAGGTCCTGCTCCAGCCAACCACTGGTGAAATCGTCACCATTCATCTCCAACGTGTCACCGACCCGAACGGTCGCTCGGTTCTTCGCCGCGTCGTGACCCGTGGAGTGGCGCTGCAAAAACAGGGTCTCATCGCGGGACTAACGCTATTTCAAGGAAGCACCGATCATCTTTCCATTCTTCCGGCAGGGACTCCCACACTCGTAGTGTACGATGGCGGCGGTGCTGAACTGGCAAACAACGGAATCCTGGAATTCGGTGACATCGGGCTCGAGGGCGGCGTCGGCGAGCGAGTGGTCGAGATCTCCAATACCGGCTCCGGCAATCTCCTGTTGCCCATCGCCCCCGCGGTTGAGGGAACGGGCTTCTCACTCGTGGCCGACCGGGCAGGCTACCTCGCGCCGGGCGAAACCTCTTGCCTGCGTATCCGATGGAATCCCAGTGCCGAAGGCTCCACCGGCGGCACGCTCACCATCGCATCGAACGACCGCGAGCATCATCCTTTCATCCTCCAACTTACAGGCAATGGGCTGGCGTCATCTTCGCAATCCAACATCGAAGGCGGCAACGACACCCTGTTGAATCTGCGCGTCGATCTCACCTCGACTCCTTCGGGAACCTTCGACACCGCTATTCACCCGGGATGGTATCGTGGTGCCATCATCGCTCCGGAGGGCGGGGAGATCGTGGTCTACATCAATCCCGGCGGTGCTTTTTCCGGAACGGCGAAATTCGGAGGACGACTCGGGCGTGTCCGGGGAACCGTGAATCCCGATGGCTCACTCTCCATCGCTGATTTCCGAGGCTGGCTGGCCCAATCCCATCAACTGAGTGACCTCACTCTCGGTCAACTCGCCGAAGGAGGTGCCTCCGCCATCACCGGCACTCTCGAAGCCGGCGACTCCGGGGAATTGATCGCCTTCACCTTGGTCAAGGCAGTCAACCGGTCTGACCTCGATGCCAGCCATGTCGGACGTTTCACGATGGTGCTTCCTGCCATGGAAGACCTCGGCATCGGCTACCCATCTGGCGACGGCATCGCCACTTTGTTCATCAACGCCAACGGCTTGGTGAACATTCGACTCTTGCTGGCGGATCGCCAAAGGCGCGCCTTTTCCACCCGGCTCGACAGCTCGGGTGCCGACTTGGGCTGGAGCTTTCATCACCGCTGGGCACTCGGTGAGATCGCTGGGCGAGTCGTTTTTGCTGTTTCGGGTGCCGCCGATTTCCAAGGCACGGCAGTCTGGCGTCGCTTTGACCATCCCCGACAACGTCTCTATGCCCATGGCTTCAACATGGAAACGCCCATCCTCGGCTCAGCCTATCGGACAACGCCGGGCGAGCGAATGCTGCCGATACCGACTAGCGAATCCACCATGATGACGGCGAACCTGACCGGCTCATTCGATCCAGTCGTGGCAGCGCAATTCCTTCAGTGGAATGCCGGCAACGTTTTTTCCGATGACTCCGCCGATGACGGCATCCTCCGGCTCACTGCCAATCGTGGCAATGGCTGGATCTCTGGAGTCTACCTCAAACCTTACGTCGACAGCGAGGGTCAGAATCGCCGCCAGCGCATCCTTGTCGATGGGGTGGTGTTCCAGAAACAAAACCTGGTTACCGGCAGCGCGGGCGATGGGATCAGCCACGGCGCATTCGGGCTGGATGTGGTTGAGTAAGAACTAGAAAGGCTCCATCGCCTGATGACAGCCCTATGGCTTCTGATTTCCGGGACTTGGGAGTGTCCTCAAGTATTCCTCAAGGCTGAATTCATCGAAAGGCATCTTTCTAAAGATGGATTCCAATTCAGCGGGTGGAGCCTCATGCCAGCTATCCTCGAGGATATTGGCATACCAAGGCCCGGGCCCTCCGCAGTAGGCAATTCTCTTGTCGACACTCACGACGAAAACTCGGGACGGCCAGGCTCCCCATCTCGCCGCCCACCGATCGTCCATGGAATCCACCGAAACCCGCAAACCTTCGCCAACGCTTTGTTTTAGAATTCGGGCGGCCTCGCGGCGCTCCTCCAAGGTGGCTGAGTCAACTGCCATCAGCTTCTCTTGTGCGATGCCTTCCCTTTCCAAGTTGGGGGAAAAACCACCTTCCGGGTGGGCTTCTCTAAGATAGACAAATTGGAATTCAGCCCGATTCCCATATTGCTCGATCAGGGTCCGAATTCCCGACACTTCCATCTGTAAATGGGAGCATGAGTTGCTTCCCATAATCAGGACCAACGGCTTGTCCTTTATCAATTCATGAAGGTGAATCTCCGCCCCCGAAACTGCATCCGTCAGAATCTCATCGGGAACACTCTCACCCTTCATCGGAGAGTTCCAATAGCGATGGACGATCATCTGAAAAGCATGCCGCTGGTCCGCCACTGTGACGCCTGAAAAGCGATCCAGTCGATAACGCGGATCGGGAGCCGGTTTGCCCCCCCCTTTGCGACACGCGGAGAATCCAGCGAGCAGCAAAGACAGAGCAACCAACACCAGCAGTGACTGGGATGCCGTAGATCGAAATTGGCGATTCTTGTGGGCGAACATTTGGCGAAGACAAAGTTGGCTGCGATTCAACCTCCCCGGAGCTCGAAGTACTCTCACTGAATCACTCTTTTCAATCGCCTCACGAAGGCATTCGAAGATCTTCCCGCTCTCGGTTCGGTTCTTGTTACCACAAGTTCATTGTGATTCAGTAGCAAGGTGATTCCTGTCCACCTGAACAACGCGCGAAGTGCCATAGGGCTTTCCATAGCGGCACTTGCCTTGACGGTCACCTTTGCCCAACAACCCGGCGGACCACCGCCGATGCGGCAACACACGACGAACGCAGCCGCTCCGCTGTCACTGGTGACGGCGAACCGTGAGGCTCCAGGGAAAAGTGCCGCGAAGTTCGTAGTGGAGCAATCGGATCGGAAAATCACCGCGAATGGAATCCCGGATCATCTGGTGGGACGATTTCCGAATCGGGGGAATCCCAACGAGATCACCGAGCAGGGCTATGACATCGTGATCCCGGCGAGTCCGAAACCCGCCCCGCAGCCCTCGGCGATGCGGGGACCATTCGGGATCGCCCTCAATGGGGTGTTTTTCGATCCCGGAGCGGCCGAGTTCTGGCAGGGCAATCCCGCAGCGGGTTGGACCTACGAAGCACTCGGGGGCGCGGTGCCTCTGGGGATCGATGAGAATCATGCTCACGTCCAGCCCAATGGAGCCTATCACTATCACGGCTTGCCGACCTTGTATCTGAAATCGCGCAACACCAAGTCAGGTCGTCATTCGCCTCAGATCGGTTGGGCGGCGGACGGGTTTCCCATCTATGCACTCTACGGAAATCGCGATCCCAAAGACCCGGCATCACCTATCGTGAAACTACGTTCCAGCTACCGTCTAAAGTCCGGCGCACGCCCTGCTCAACCGGACGCTCCCGGCGGCACCTATGACGGAGCCTTTGTGCAGGATTACGAATATGCCGAAGGCAGCGGCGATCTTGACGAATGCAACGGTCGCTACGCGGTGACCCCGGAATTCCCAGAAGGAACTTACGCCTATTTTCTCACCGAGGAATGGCCGGTGATTCCCCGGCTTTTCCGAGGTACGCCGGTTCCTCTGAGAGAGGAAAGACGTGGCCCTCCGGGTGGGCCGCGGGGACCAGGAGCGGGACCCGGGTCTGGTCCTCCGCCGATTGGAGGAGAACACAGGCCTCGCGGAGATCGTCCTCCACCACCCGCACCCGGACGACCGCAATGAGGTCGAAAAGTGGGTTGGCCTTTCTGCTAGGAGGGCATTGATTGCGCGGACTGACCTGCCTCGTTCAGAGACCCTAGTCCCTGCCACTTCTTTTTCATGCCGACCAACGTTTCCAAAGCCACCAATCGACGCATTCTGCGTCGAGCCAGTTGGCTGTCGTTTTGGATCGGCGCCTTGATGCTGCTGATCAAGGCCTGGGCGTGGTGGCTGACCCGGTCCTCGGCAATTCTCAGCGACGCGGCGGAGTCAGTGGTTCACCTCGCTGCCGTGACCTTCGTGGTCTACAGCCTGCGGCTCGCTCAAAAGCCACCGGACGAGGATCATCCCTACGGCCATGCCAAGATCTCGTTTTTTTCGGCGGGATTCGAAGGCGGACTCATCTCCATCGCGGGCGTTTTCATTCTTTATCAGGCCGTTCATCAATGGATCGCTGGCTTGGAACCCCACAACCTCGGACCCGGCACCGCGCTCACTGCGGTGGCCCTTCTGATCAATGGGTGGCTGGGCTGGCATCTGCTGCGGCTCGGAAAGAAAGGCGACTCCTTGATCCTCGTCGCCAATGGGAAACACGTTCTCACGGATGCCTGGACCAGTATCGGTGTGCTCGTCGGCCTGGGTTTGACCTGGGCAACGGGGTGGATGGGGTTTGATCCGATTTGTGCCATCCTCGTGGCGCTCAACATCCTCTGGTCAGGTGCCCGCCTGATGTGGGAGAGCGCCAGCGGCTTGATGGACCGGGCCGATCCGAATGTGCAAAATGCACTCATCGCTCGACTGGATGCGGCGACGGAAAAACATGGCATCAGCTGGCACCAGATGCGGCATCGGCATTTGGGTGACGGTCAATGGGTCGATTTTCACCTCGTGTTTGCCGACGAGACGACGGTCCGGGATGCCCACGAGATCGCCTCAGAAATCGAGCGGGAAATCTTGGATGAACTCGGTGCCAAAACGGTCGTGACGACCCATCTGGAACCTGCTGAAGATCATGAGCGAATTCACGGGCACGCGCCGGGTGAAGCCGCTTCGGGCACGGACGCTCATTTGCCGGATTGACCGAAAACACCGGGGAACGGGCCGATGCCCCGTTCTATTCTTCAAGCATTCAACGCCTCAACCGCTGCCTCAAGAGAGGCGACATCTTCGACCGAGATCACCTTCGCAGCGCGATCGATGCGTTTCATCAGACCAGCCAGCACCCCGCCCGGACCGAGTTCGAGAAAAGTAGTTTCACCTTGGTCGATGAACGCGGCCATGGACTCGGCCCATCGCACAGAACCGGTCACTTGAGCCTCCAGAGTGCGGCGAATGTCATCGGGCTCGGAGACAGCGCGCGCTTCAAAATTACAGATCACCGGCACGGTGGGCTCGGCAAGGGTCACTTCCGCGAGTTCGGTGGCGAGTTTGTCCTGAGCCGACTGCATGAGTCGGGAATGATAGGCGCCCGCCACATCGAGTTCCTTGGCGATACGAATGCCGTTTTCTTTGGAAATCTCCAGCGCCTTGGTGATGCCCGCTTTCGTTCCGGAAATCACGATCTGACCCGGCGCGTTGAAATTGGCCACATCCACGTCGCACTCTTCGGCCACTCTGCGGACGGCTTCTTCCTCACCACCGATCATGGCGGCCATCGAGCCCTCGGTCGCACTGGTCGCTTCTTCCATGAAAAGCCCGCGTTTGGCCACGAGTCGGAGTCCCGTTTCAAAATCAAACGTCCCTGCCGCCGCATGCGCGGTGAACTCACCGAGGGACAGACCAGCCGCTCCCGCCACTTCGAGATTCGGCACTCTGGCTTTGATCAAATCGAGACAGACCAAACCATGAACGTAGAGTGCGGGTTGGCAACGCGAAGTACGAGTCAGCTCTTCCTGAGGTCCATCAAACATGGCGCCTGTCAGGGAAAATCCGAAGATCTCGTCCGCCTGACGGAAACGCTCCGCGGCATCGGGAAAAGCCCCGGCCAGATCCCTGCCCATGCCAACGCTCTGGGCACCCTGACCGGCAAAAAGAAGAACGACGCGTTTACTGCTGCTACTGCTACTCATGATGAATTGGGGACGAAAACCTCACGCCACATCGGCGGCGTGAGGCGCCATTCAATCATGCCTGAACTCGGTTGCAATGAATTTTCCCGAGTCAGCAGGAATCACGGAAAGGCTCAGATCAATTCGCAGCCGCAGTAACTTCGACTTCGCGAACCGCCACCTTGTCGGCAGTCAATTCCTCCGCGGAGACAGCGGGAAAGGTCACCATACCGGTCGCGGCCCATTCGACGCCACGTTTGAGCGATTCCTGGAATCCGACATCGCCCATGGAGACGGTGTCGTGCCCGAGAGTGGTGTGGAACACGCGACCCTTGCCATAATCGATCACCATGAGAATGGGCTCGTTCTCTCCCGAACCGCGGGTGCTTTCGTCAGAAAATGCCGACGCCAGCACCGTCACGTTCTTCGCCGGGCCACGGAGACGATCATAGAGCTCGTCTTTGGCGTGCAGCCATTTGGTCGGCAGACCTTTCATGATGGGATGGTCGGCATCACGAGTCTCGACCACGAACTCGTGCTTTTCCCCGTGCGAACCTCCGCGACCTTCGGTCATGTCCTTGGTCCACTGGCCGTCTCGCAGGCGCAGGTAAGGGCCCGACAACTCACTGCGTCCGCCCCAGCCACCGACGGCGATCATCTCGTTATAGCCTTTCCAATCCGGGTGTGAGTTGTTGGCCGCGTGAACCGCGACGAATCCACCGCCACCGCTAACGTAATCCTCCAGCGCCTTGCGCACCGGCTCGGGCCAGAGTTCACCGTTGTAATTGGACACCACGACATCGTAGGCCGAGAAATCCGGACGCCAGGCATCCCATTTGGAGGCGCTTTCTTTCTCGATGGTGGCTTTGTCGGCTTCCCATTTCTGATAGGCGGCTTTCCACTCCGCCAACTTGGCGGGATCCTTGTCTTTCGGCTGAGCCGGAGGACGCGGCGCGGAGGGCGGACTGGTCGACACCGTCACCTCAAAACGACCGGAGTTTCCAAGGATGGCCGTCAGCACCGGCGTCGTTTGCTGCCAAGCGTGATTATTCTGTCCATCGACAATGAGAACGGAGAGTTTTTTGTCCGCCGCCTGCGACCACAGCGCCACAGCCAAGCCGAGCGCCACGCTTAGAGAGAGAGAAAGAGGTTTCATCATGGGCGAGGATTCTAGGCGGAACCCACACCATGGGCCAGTTTTTTCCCGTCGAAAAACGAGGACCGCCCCGCTTGCGAGTTCATTGTCACGGCAACTCGTCCAATGCCTTGAGAAGCGGTCGATAACCCACTTCATTGAGCACGGCAATGGTCCCGCGGTCGCTGGGATCGGCGGCAACTTCACTATAGATGCCGAGGGCATTGTGCATGGCCTCGATAGAGAGCTCGAGATTCTCAGCCCAAGCGTCCTCATCTTTTGCAGCCCTGGCAATCCCAGCATTCCTCGCGGCTTCGACGGCGGTGAGATAGTGGAGGGCGAAGGTGTCGCGCTTGGCATGGTAAAGAATCCAAGGCCGGGCACCGTCACGGGCGCGGGTGTTGGCGCGATACATCTCTCCGACCGCCTTTCCGTAGAGTTCCTTGGCTTTGGCCCACCACTCGGGAGCAGGTTCGGCAGAGTCGTAGTGCTCCATGAACATCTTCGGATCCGGCACGGCGAAAGTAGGATCTTCTTTTTCAATGATGGCTGAAACTTCGGCAATGGCGGCAAATCCCAAGGCGAGGGACTCGGCAACCCCCTCTCCGCAGATGGGCGTAGCGAGATCGATCAGGGCACTTTCAGGCGTCACGGCGGGGTCGAAGGCGGCGCGGGAGAGATAATGAAGCTGGGGATTGATGTCGCCAACGATAGCCGCCTCCACGGTGAAGCCGGCACCTTCAGGAAGCCTCAACGGAGAGGTTTGAGGCAAAAGACCACCCTGAGCCTGGCCCAGTTCCAAAACCGGAAGCGAAGAATTGGCCGACTCGGTGCTCATGCCCAAACGATCCGCTGCAGCGCTGATGCCCGCGATCCATTGATCCACTTTGCCGGACTCGCTAGTGAGGTCGGGATTGCTGAACTCCTTGGCCCCGTCAAACACGGAGCGCCCAGCGATATCGCCCGTCACATCGATGGCGTCGAAGCTGATCTGATTGTTGTTTTCGGGGAGAATGACGGCATTGAACTTCAGTTTTGCCAACTGGATGAGCAGCTTCTCGTGATCGGCGACTATCCACGAAGCTTGGCTGGCGGGGCCCTTCGCCCGGATTCTCCAGGCACGAGTTTCGAACTCGGGCTTCAGGGCAATATCGTAGTACTCCAGAGTGAACGCCGATTTCTCCACGGGCGGAAAGTCACCGTTGGTAAGGTAGCGCATACCGTTGGCATATCCATATTCATAGACAGCCCACAAAGTGGCGACCGGACTACCGCCAGCGATGACCAGACCTGACAGGGTTGACTCGACGACTTGACCCTGTTTACCCAATTCGGCGGGATACGTCCCTTTTACTGCCGGGTTCGTGGCCGGGCTGCCCAGAAGAATCAGGTTCTTGGCCCCCTCAGTTGGGGGAGTAGACGAAATGGAGACCTCGGCTTCGAACAGCGTCGTCAGCAGGCCGCTCAATTCGTTCGCAGCGTAACGCTCCAGTTCAGGAGCGTCGGGACCGGTGACAATGGTGACGGAGGGACTTTCGGCGTACGCCACTGGCAGCGCCAAGGCAAATACCACTGAGAAAGAGAAAAGGATAGTGGTTCTCATGAGTTCACTTGGCCTCGTTGGAAATGCAGTAGACGTTCTCACGGGTGCGGATGAAGAGTCTGCCATCGGCCACCGAGGGGGTGGCGAGGATTTCCTCACCCATGTCGTTTTTGGCCATCACGGTCAATTCCGGTTTGTCATCGAGCACGACGACAAAGCCGTTGCGCCCGGCGATGTAGACTTTGCCGTCGGCCCCGATGGGCGAGGCGTAGTAGTCGCCGAAATTTTTCAGCCGAGTGCGATCCCACACGGTCGAACCGTCAGTGGCGTCGAAACAACTGGAGATCCCGCCGGATTTTACGACATGAACGCGGTCGTTGTAAACGAGCGGTGACGACAGGTTGGATGGTGACTTGTTGTCGATGTTCCAGACGACATGCGTTTTCGTGACATCTCCCGTACCGCCTCCGCGCACCGCCTGAATGGTGTTGCCGCCGGCGGCCTGGTTGTTGGGGTGCTGAAAGGCGGTGTCGATCTCGGTTTCATCGATGAGCTTGTCGTGATTCGTGTCGGAGTCGTCGAAGCGCTCGAGAAACTCCTTCGGCATTTCCTCGCGGGCGAGTTTCCCGTCCTGGTTGGTGTCGAGCCATTCGAGAAGGGCGAACTTCAGGGTGCGGGTAGAGTCGCCGTAGCTCTGCACCGCAATGTAGATGAGGTCGTCCTTTACCACCGGCGAAGTCATGATGGTGCGGAGCAGACTGCTGCAATGCCAGCGTTCCTCTCCCGTGGCCGGATCATAACCAATGAGTTTCCCAGATCCGGCAATCACGAGATCCTTGCGACCATTGGCCTCACAGATCACAGGCAATGAATAACCGGCCAGCATTTCGGTACGGGCAGTTTTCCAGAGCTCTTTGCCGGTTTTGGCATCGAGGGCGATGACGAAGGGGTTCAGGTCATCGTCCTGAGCGAAGATGACGCGACCATCATAGACCACCGGAGACGCTCCCGCCCCCCAGTCCATCAGGTAGGCAGGTTTTGGCAATTCGTGACGCCAGGCCTTCTCGCCCGTGGCAGCATCGAAAGCAATGATGCCGAGGGTGCTGAAATACACGTAGACCCGCTCGCCATCGGCCGCAGCGGTGGATGAAGCGTGGCTGTTTGGCGGGGTGATCCGCGGCAACTCTCCGGCGGGCAGTGACTGTTTCCACAATTCCTTGCCGGTGGCGGCGTCGTGACAGAACACCCCGAAGGTGGTCTCATCAATCATCGCAGTATTGAATACCCGGCCATCGACAATCACCGACGAGCCGATTCCGTCGCCGATCTCGGCTTTCCAGAGCACCTTATCTTCAAAGGAAAACTCGGTAGGCAAGGGATCAGTTCCGGCAACGACCCCGCTGCCATTCACTCCCCGGAACTGCGGCCAATCATCGGCATTCGCGAAGGATGCAAAAGCGATCAGAGGGAAAAGGAGTAGGCGTGAAAAGGGTCTCGGATTCATGGGCGATCCGGAATTACAACAGGATGGCAGCGACCCGGCAATGGCCCATATCGGCTACTGAAGACACTTGGCGAGGTCGCGGTCACTTCAACTCTGCACCAGGATTCCCGCGCGGTCGTAGCGACCCAACTCGACTACCCCGTCCGCCGCCCGGGATTCGACATTGGCGAACCGCAAAGGGCGAGCACCCGCAAACGGTCGAGGCGGGCGCAGTTGGAGCGAACACCCTTCGGCGGGCAAAGACTTTGGCAGGTTCACCTTTCCAACCCAGCGGACGGCGGGATCGCCGGGCATGATCGTGTCGAGGGTGCTCGAAAAAGGAGCGGCACCCAACTCGTTCCCAGCAGGGCTGGTCACCACTAATTCGACTCCCCATGACGCATATAGCGGAGCGATTCCACGATTCTCCAACTCAATGGTCACTTCGGCGGGTTGTCCTGCGACAAGGACTGCGGGCATTTCAACGGCGGGCAGATGCAGTTCGTATCCCAGACGTCGCGCCCCCTCGATCGCCCGTGCATACTCGGGCTCGGGCAATCGTTTGCTGAAGACGTGTTCGTTGATCATCCAACTCGCCCGAGTCTGTCGAAGGCATTCGTCGTAATCCTGATACTCGAGATCAACCGGCCGCTCGCTTGCCTCTTTCCAAAGGTAGGCCTGGACCTCGGGCCGGACTTCGCCGCCAAAGGGTTGACTTTTCCACAGATCCTCGGCCTCTGCCGCCCGGATCCGCGCGGTCATCTCCCAGCTTTCTTCCCCGATGGTCGTGTGAGCAAATGAGTCATCGTGCAACCCGACCGGCCAGTCCATGGCGTCTCTGACCGGATACCGCATCAGCAATGGGGTTCGAGGAAACGCGTCGGAAAATGCCGCCAAAATTTTTCGCTGCACCGACTCGCCAGCCATCAATTCTTCCCGGGGATAGGTGTGCCACTCACCCCAGAAACCGAGCAATCCCAAAGTCACGTAACCGATCCGAGGATCGCCATCGTAGCGCTTGCCGAAGGCGGTCACGAAATTCACCAGCGCCTGGATGAGCTCGTCATTCCGGTAGTCCGGCGAGAGTCCGCCTCCGTGATCCCGATAAGGAATCAACTGCACCCCATTATCGATGAGGAACTGCGGCACACCAGTGGGTCGCTGCGGGTAGTCGAGATAGACACGCAAGGCGGTCTGATGCCCCCGCCCCGCGATCTCGATGAGGGTGGCATCGAAAACCCGTTCGAAGTCGAATCGACCGGGCCCTGTCATGATGGCACTGAGAGGAAAATAGGCCCACTCCATCGAGTGGGGAAAAATCTCCCGCCGATCCGCAGCGAAGGGCAGAAACCCTTTCATCGGATTGTCCGCAGGACTGGGCGCGTATTTCAGAATCCGTCGCACCACCTCCTCATGGGTGCGACCGCATCCTCCGGTCGCCAAGGCGGCCGTTTGCCAAAGCCAGTGGCGCCGCGTGATTCCGTCCTGCTTTTTCACCCCTGATCATAGCGCAAAACCGGGCTGGTCTTGAAAAGTTTTCCTGTCTAGGATCGCCGCATGATGAAAACCCGTCGTGATTTCCTGAAAACGGTTGGAGCCTCCGCTCCGGCAATTGTCTCCGCTTCCGTCCTCGGCACCAGCGCTCGCGCCGCCGCCAGTGAGCGCACCACCTTTGGCGTCATCGGAGTCGGAGGTCGCGGCTTCGCTGACATGGAAGCCTTCCTCAAAATGTCAGATACTCAGGTGGTCGCCGTCTGTGACGTGGACACGCTCCACTACGGAAAGAACGCGGGTCGCCAAGGCCGCGCCTGGGGTCGCGATGCTGCCAAGCTGACTGTCGACATGCACTACGAGAAAGCCGGCGATAAATCCTACAAGGGCTGCGACACCTACTCCGACTACCGCGAACTCTGCGCCCGCGACGACATCGACGCCATCGTGGTGGCGACACCGGATCACTGGCACGCTCTCGCAACCCTCGAGGCACTCGGCAAGGGCAAGGATGTCTACTGCGAGAAACCGGTCACGCACTTCTTCGCCGAGGGTCAGGCGGTCTATCGTGAGGTCGCCAAACGGGAAGCCATTTTCCAGGTCGGTTCCCAGCAACGTTCATCCGCCAATTTCCATCAAGGCGTGGAACTCGTGATCAATGGCCTCATCGGGAAAATCAAGGAGGTCAAAGTCGGTCTGCCCAAAGGCCACAATGAGCCTGATGGCGATCCCGCGATCACTGATCCGCCGGAACACCTCGACTACGATTTCTGGACCGGCCCGTCTCCTATGCTGCCCTACACTCGCGCCCGCAATCACTGGAGCTGGCGTTGGCATCGCGCCTACGGCGGCGGTCAGTTGATGGACTGGATCGGCCATCATAACGACATCAATCACTGGGGCCTCGGCATGGACAAGAGTGGTCCGATCTCGGTCGAAACCACGGGCTGGAGCTGGCCTGAGACCGATGTCTACAATTCTCCCGTCGATTATGAGGTGCTCGCTGAGTACGCTGGCGGGATTCAGGTCTCGATCGGCTCCGTCAATCCCATGGGTACCAAGTGGATCGGCGAAAACGGCTGGGTCTATGTGAATCGCGGCAAGATCGAGGCATCGAACCCTGCGTGGTTGGAAAAAGGATTCAAGGCTGGCGACAAGACCGCCTACCAATCGACCGATCATCATCGCAATTTCCTCGACGGCGTCAAAACCCGGAAGGAATGCATCTGTCCCGCCGAGACCGGCCATCGTTCCATCACTCCCGGCCACCTTGCCTATGTGTCGAATGACCTTGGGCGCAAATTGAAGTGGGATGCCGCCAAGGAAGAGATTATTGGCGATGCCGAAGCTCAGGAAAAACTGATGTCCCTGCCATATCGGGCACCTTGGAAACTGGCCTGAGCCCCGCCATTCTTATCCCAGCAATCTGGCCATGAGTGCATCATCCCGTCGACGATTCCTCCAATCCTCGCTCGCTCTTTCCGCGACGGGTTTTCTGCCCGGCGCGGCATTGGGCCTTGAGGGGCGGCCGGCTCCAAGTGAGCGGGTCACCGTCGGTCTGATCGGTTGCGGTGCCCGGGGCTTTGCCAATCTGGAGGAGTTGCTGAAGCTGCCGGATGTTCAGGTCGTCGCCGTTTGCGATGTCGATTCCCTGCACTACCGGGAATACACCACCCGAAAGGGTCGTCCGCTGGGCACGGAACCCGCCAAGTTGGCGGTGGAACAGCACTACGCGAAAGCGAAGGAAAGCGGCAGCTTTTCGGGATGCGCCACGACCTCGGATTTTCGGGAACTCTGTGACCGGGATGACATCGACGCCATCCTGGTGGCCACTCCGGATCACTGGCATGCGCTGATCACGCTCGCGGCGCTGCGCTCGGGCAAGGATGTGTATTGCGAGAAACCGGTGACGCATCGATTCGCCGAAGGGCAGTTGATCTATCGCGAAGTCGCCAAGCAAAAGGCGATTTTCCAGACAGGTTCACAACAACGCTCGGAGAAAAACTTTCATCGCGCTGTGGAGCTGGTGCGAAACGGCTTGATCGGAAAGCTCAAACGCGTGGAAGTGGGGCTGCCTGCCGGCTATCCAGAGCCGATGGGATCGACCGACGCGGAGACACCGCCGGAACACCTCGACTACGAGTTCTGGACCGGGCCAGCCCCAATGCTGCCCTACATGCGAGCACGAAACCATCGCTGGTGGCGGGGGCATTCGGCTTATGGTGGTGGCAACATCATGGATTGGATCGGGCACCACAACGACATCGCCCATTGGGGAGCTGGATTCGACGGCAATGGCCCGCTCTCGGTCGAAGCCGTCGGCTGGACATCTCCCAAAGGCGGCGACATCTACGACTGCCCGGTCGAATACGAAATCCGCTGCGAGTATCCAGGCGGGATCGAGTGGAGCATCGGTTCACAAAACCGAGCCGGAACGAAATGGATCGGCGAAGAAGGCTGGATCTGGGTCAATCGCGGCGCGACAGAAGCCTCTGATCCTTGGGCAACAGGGGAACGAAAAGGCACGGGCCCCAGTCCCTCCCTCAATCAGTTTATTACCGATAGCGATCTCGACCCCGGCCCGAAAAAGGCCTACCTCTCTCCGGGCCATCATCGGAATTTCATCGACGGCATCAAGACTCGAACCGCCTGCGTGGCCCCATCGGAAACGGCGCATCGTTCCATCACACCCGGTCACCTCGCATTCGTTGCCCATCAGGTCGGCCGAAAGCTGAAGTGGGACGCTGAAAACGAAACCATCATCGATGACCAGGGCGCTCAGGATCTCCTGATGGCCACGCCTTACCGGGGAGATTGGAAGCTCGGATAGAGCTTTCCCGGGAGAGGCTTGGCGAAACGCCAAACACCTGCCAATTACCAAACCACTTTGTAGGTAACCTGCCAGTTGATCTTCCCGATCGCCTTGCATTCGGGACACTCCATTTTTCCATCCGGATCGCGAAATCCGGGTGGCTTGGTGGTGGTGATTCGGCCAAATCCTCGGCAACTCTGACATCGACGCAGCTCCGGACGGGTGATGGTGAATACCTCACCATTCTTGAGCTGACTGACAAACAGCGGCGTCGACATCTCCTCCGGCCCACCATCGAGCCTCACTTTCGAGATGCTGGCGGCAAAGAGTGGCAACGACTTGGTCTCTGTCACCTCCTGACGGCGGCTACCACTCCCTCCCGAATTCCCACCTCCAGTCTTGGGCTCTCCCCCACTGCTCTTTTTCTTGCTGGTTCCGGGAATGGGAATTCCAAAAAAGGTCACCGCTCCGTCATCGTCGTCATCAACGGTTTCCAGGACCACCTCAGTCTGCGCCGGGTCCTTGACTGTGATTGTTCGAGTGATCTCAACCGGATGCTCCCCGTCAGCCTCACCGATCTGAAGCGGGGGCGATAGTTTTCCGGCTTCAAAACCATCGACACTGCCCACTACCTCAAAAACCTTGGGCCCGCCCTGATAGGCCACCAGGAAAAAGTGCCCGCCATTGGCTCCCTTCGAATCCAGATCCCTGAGAAGACGAACCCGATCTCCACGATAGAGTTGGGGACTGGAGGACTGCTCAGCCTTGATCTTTTCGTTGTATTCCGCAGAGACCGTCTCGTAGATCCCCATGAGAGTTTCCCGGGTCTCGGCGGCGCCATTCATCCCTACCCGACTGACGTGGAACAACTCGGTGCGGGTGGGCGCGTCCGTCTCCTTCTTCCCACCTACCTGGCCTTGCGCCATCGTGACAAAGCCGACCAAGATTAACCCTGCGCCCAGCCAACTGATTCCTCGCCCTTCGGTTTGGTTGAATGGGGATGAATCAACGAGAGAGTCCATAAAAAAGGAGGGAAAACGCGTTGATTTCAAAAAACGCCCCTATCCGCCGATCAGACCAGCCCAGATCACGCCCACGTATACCGCCTTGGTGATCAGATGCAGCCATTGGTCGGTTTCGAATCCGGTCCATCGCTCACATTTCAGGGAATCAATGATCCA
>JAGROX010000068.1:0-17742 GCA_020440025.1 Verrucomicrobiia bacterium | reverse complement strand
CCATCCGCGAGCGGCGGCGGCGGCACGTGACGATTCTTGCCTTTGGAAAGGAACTCACCTTGAAGCGGGAAATCCGCGAGCGCATGACCGATCGCCAACGCAAAAAACAAAACCAACGCCCCCATGAAATTCAGGTCGGTCACGGACAAGCTGTCGATCATTTCTTCTCAGGTGGGGGGATTAAGAAATCGATTGGCGGAAACCCGCTGGTGAGACGTAGATCCGGCCAATCAAGATAGAATCTTGGCCGTAACGGGGGGACAGGTCAAGGTTAAGTGGCCAACCTTTCCCAGCGGGGAAAGATCAGTCCGCATCAACCTCAGAACGAGTCCATCACGGCCTCACGGGCCATGGCAGCTTTCTCGTTGGCTCGGCGAAGTCTCCTACTCAACTGAGTGGCGATGCTGACCAACAGACGGGCTGCCGCGTTGGGATGGGATTCCAGAAAGCCTTCGAGACGAGCGCGATCAATTTTCCAGACTTGGGAAAGTGATCTGCCAACCACACTGGCACTGGCGCTGCCGGAATCAAAAATGTTAACTTCACCGATGGTGTCACCGGATTTCAGTTGGCCGAGCAACACCGGGCGACCCGTGGTCTCCGTCTGCACATGAAAGGTGCCGAAGACGATGAGAAACAGCGAGTCCTGTTCGTGACCTTCCTGGATGATGACATCACCGTCATTTGCCGTGATAAACTCACCGTAGGCGCTCAGGGCGGTGCGTTCTTCTTCAGTGAGATCCTCGGCAAATCCAAGGGCGGGAAGGGCGGGTTGGGTTCCGGAAGCGTCGCTCATGATGTGCGGACTTTAGACGATGAGAGAAATCTTGCCAGAACGAAATGCGTCAGGAAAAACCCAGCAATCGGCCAACGACCGTCAGGCCGCGTCTTTCTCCACCTTTTTGCGTTCCATCTGAGCGGGACGCTCCCCATCCACCACGGCGCGATCCACCACCACCTGCATGGTTTCGTCACTGCTGGGAGATTCGAACATGACGTCGAGCATGATCTTTTCGATGATGGAACGCAGGGCCCGGGCGCCGGTGCCTCGAACGATGGCCTGATCGGCCATGGCTTCGAGACCATCCTTTTTCAGATCGAGTTCCACGCCATCCATGGCCAGCAGCTTGCTGTACTGCTTCACCATCGCGTTCTTTGGTTCGGTGAGGACGCGGATGAGTTGTTCTCTGGAAAGATTCTGAAGCGTGGACACCACGGGAAGACGCCCCACAAATTCGGGGATCAGTCCAAAACCCAGCAAGTCCTCGGGAGTGACATCAGGTATCTTGGCAGCGGCTTCCTCGGCCTCTTTGGCCTGCTCTTCCTTGCTCTTTCTGGGCCCGGTTTCGTTGAATCCGAGCATGCGTTTGCCGACGCGGCGAGAGATGATCTCTTCCAATCCCACGAAAGCACCTCCACAGATGAAGAGAATTTTCTCGGTATTCACCTGGATGTATTCCTGCTGGGGATGCTTGCGACCGCCCTGCGGCGGCACGTTGCAGACGCTGCCTTCGAGAATTTTCAGGAGTGCCTGTTGGACTCCCTCACCCGAAACATCACGGGTGATGCTGACGTTCTCAGTCTTGCGGCCGATCTTGTCGATTTCATCGATGTAGATGATGCCGAGTTCCGCGCGCTTCACGTCGTAGTCAGCCGTCTGGAGCAGACGAAGCACGATGTTCTCCACGTCCTCACCCACGTAGCCGGCTTCCGTCAACGTGGTGGCATCGGCGATGCAAAAAGGAACATTCAGCACCTTGGCCAGCGTTTTGGCCAACAAGGTCTTGCCCGATCCGGTGGGACCGATGAGCAGGATGTTGCTTTTCTCGATCTCGACATCTTGAAACTCTGAAAAACGCGAACGCTTGCCGCCGCCTTTGGCAGGAGCATCAAACTGCTGGATGCGCTTGTAATGATTGTGAACCGCCACCGAGAGCACCTTCTTGGCGTGTTCCTGACCGATGACGTGCTGGTTGAGCTTTTCAAACACCTCCTTCGGCTTCGGCACCGACATGTCCTTGGGCAACTCCTCCTCATCCTCGTTGAGCTCCTTTTCGAGGATTCCACGACAGACATTGATACATCCGTCGCAAATGTAGACACCGGGACCGGCGATCAATTTTTTGACCTCGGCGTGGCTCTTGCCACAGAATGAACACATTGTGAGATTGGAAGCTCGTGCCATGAGTCGGAAAAAATCGAGAGAGCGTTGGGAATTTCGGCTTCGGGAAAGCCGAGATTGATCATAAACGACCTCGCGGGGCTGATCCAGAGCTTTATCTCACCACGAGGCCAAAATCTGCGCAGAAACGCTTCGGAGTAGGCGAAGAAAGCCCGGCAGATCAACCAACCGGGGCCATCAGGAAAAAATTACTTTTTCTCGTCGGCCGCTGCTGCTGCCGCCGCAACCTCACGATTGCTCTCGAGCACCTTGTCGATCAGGCCATACTCACAAGCCGCTTCCGCAGTCATGTAGTTGTCGCGATCAGCGTCGATTTCCACCCGCTCCACGGGTTGCCCCGTGTGATGGGAAAGAATCTTGTTCAGCTTCTTTTTCAAGCTGTACATGAACTCCACCGTCCGCTCCACGTCGCTGGCAGTACCCTGGGCACCACCGGAAACCTGATGAATCATGACATGGGAGTTGGGCAACGCGTAGCGCTTGCCCTTGGTGCCAGCGGCGAGCAGCACCGCGCCCATGCTGGCGGCCATGCCCATGCAGTAGGTGTTCACGTCACAGGTGACGAACTGCATGGTGTCATAGATCGCCAGACCTGCGGTCACGGAACCGCCGGGGCTGTTGATGTAGATGTTGATGTCCTTGTTCGGATCCTGCATCTGCAGGTAAAGCATCTGGGCAATGACGTAATTGGCCAAGGGATCACTGACCTGCTCACCGATGAAGATGATGCGGTCCTTCATCAGGCGGGACAGCAGATCGAACTGGATCAGGGAGCCCCCCTCTTTCTCGATCACGCTCACATTGGTGAACGGCTGGACGCGCTGCTGCAGGTGGGCGGGAAGGAGCGGGGAAACGGCGGAGAGTTCTTCGTGCATGATCAGTGACTGGTAATTCGTTGAAAGGGGTGGTTTTCGATTTCGAGAAAAGGGGCGATTGATCGCGGCTCAACATCGCACCAGATCAGTAGCCGCGCTACCCCTCTGGAATGGATTGCGGGAAACCGTGAGACGCTCGTCGACCGCTCAGCTTTCAGCAGCGGCGGCGGCGGCTTCCGCGCCGGCCGTCTCGGGATCGACTTCGGTCAGTTCGACCTTGGAACGAAGGAACTCCAGCACCTTCCCGATCATGATGTCATGACGAATGCTGTTAAATCCGTTCCGATCGCGAAGCTCTTTGATCACCTTTTTCATCGGACGATTCTCGCGAGAAGCCATGATCGCGATGTGGCGGGACAGCTCCTCGTCGGTGGCGCGAATGCTTTCGGCCTCGGCGATCTTTTCGAGAATGAAAGTCGTCTTGAGGTTCACTTTGGCCCGCGCCTGAGCATTCTCGAGAATCTCTCCCTGATGCTCTTCGATCAGCTTCTGATCTGCACCGCGCTGATAGCTCTCATAGACCATGTCATTCACCTGACGCTGGGTCTCGTTGAACACGAGGTGCTGCGGCAGTTCAAATTCCAGCTTTTGGCCGAGATGGGCGAGAATCTGATTGGTGATGAGGTTGGCTTTCATCCGCTCGCCTTCGCCAGACAGGCCTTTGTGAATCTCTTCGCGCACTTCCTCAAGGGTCTTGCCTTCGCTGATTTTGCCCGCGAACTCATCGTCGATCTCGGGCAATTGCTGCTCCTTGATCCCCTTCAACGTGACGGCAAACACCACTTCCTTGCCTTGGAGAGATTCCGGCTGAAACTCATCCGGCAAGGTGACCGTGACATCGCGCTGATCGTCGATCGACATTCCGTCAAGTTGGGCCGAGAAACCGGGGAGGAAATTGTCATCCTCGCCTTCCGCAGGGAGCTTGACCCAGTATTCTTCCGATTCGGCCAGTTGAGAGATTTCCTCACCTTCCACCGCTTCACTGAGCAGCTTGCCATCCAGCGTCGCCGTCCAGGCAATGACGGCAACGTCACCAGCCTTCAGCGCACGATCCGTCAGGTCGACAAACTCGGCCTGATTCTGCTGCATCCGCTTGAGCACATCGTCGACCTGCTCATCGCCGACTTCCTGTTTCGGAATTTCGACCGGAATCGTCGAATAGTCGGGAAGCTGAAACTCGGGCGCGATCACCACTTCGGCCGACCAGGAAAAGCTGCCATCGGGACCGAAGAGCTGGCTTTCCACTTTCGAAATACCAAGAATCTCAACCTTCTCATCGGTGCCGGCTTTTTGCACGGCCTGCGACACGAGACGCTCGCTCACCTCTTCGCTGATCTGCTTCCCGTAGCGTTTTTCCACGGCGCTCTTGGGAGCTTTGCCGGGGCGGAAACCGGGGATCTTGGCTTGCTGGGCATAGGCGGCGGCAATGCGATCGCGCTCAACGGAAACTTCGCTGGACGGGACTTCAAAGCTCAGGCGAGCTTTGCACTCCGGGAGTTTTTCAACGGAAATGGTCATCGGAAAGACGAGTGACGGTCAGGTTTTGACGTAGGTTTTGGAATAGGACATCGCCAGCCACAGCGGGCGAAGGGCCGGGAAGCTAATACAGCGCCCCCGGGATTGCATCTGATAAATTTTGGGACTCCGGGAGCGGCGATTTAACAGGGTTAAGTCACGGACCCAACCCTCTTAGATCCAACGATCGTGCCAACTTTTGAGGCCCTCCTCCATCTTGGATGGTCCCACAGCGGCGGTGACCAGTCGATTGGCTCGAAAGAGTCGCTCGGCCAGAGATCGGACTTCCTCGGCGGTCACGGCGGCGAGACGCTCATGGATGGTTTCGGTATCGACCAGACAACCATAACTCAGCAGGCTTTCACCCGCCCACATCATCTGAGAGGAGGTGTTTTCCAGGGCGATGCGACTCTGCCCGATGACGTAGGATTTCGCCTCGTTGAGTTCCTGAATCGAGGGGGGCTCGCTGGCAAATTCGTTGAGCACGCGACGCAGGGTTTTCAGTGCTTTGGGTGCCTCATCCGGATCGAGAGCGACATACATGTGAAGCAGCCCGGCATCCTCGAAACCCATGAGATCACTCTGAATCTCATAACAGAGCCCTTCCCTTTCCCGCAGTTCTTGAAACAGGCGGCTGCTCATGTTTTCGCCGAGCAGCACGTTGAGCAATTTCTGGGCATAGCGCGCCTCGTCGAGACGACTGCAAGCGTGAAACCCCACGGTGAGATGCGCCTGTTCGAGATCATCCCGAGCGGCAAAAGCGAATCCGGACTTCGGCTCAGGCGCTGGCTCGGGCTTGATCGCCGCGCCGGGAGGTAGATCCCCGAGGTATCTTTCCAGATGGTCCATCACCTGCGCGTGGGTCACCCGCCCCGCCACCGTGACCACCGTTTGCTCGCCGGTGTAGGCGGAACGATAAAACATTTCCACCGCATCTCGATCGAGCCGATCCAGACTCTCGGAAGTGCCAGTGATGGGCCGGCCCAGTGGATGATCCGGCCACGCAGCCGCGCTGGTGATGTCCTCCAACCACTGGGAAGGCTGATCCCGCACCATGGCGATCTCTTCGTGAATCACGCTCCGCTCGTTTTCGAGATCTTCGGGATCGAACTTCGGGTGCTGGTAAAAATCCGCCACCACATCGAGCAACGGCTCAAGCTGTTCGGCGGGGCCTTTGACCTGATAGGCGGTCTGATCTTCGGTGGTGAAGGCATCGACCGACCCGCCGATGCGCTCGATTTGCCGCGAAATGTCCTCGGAAGAACGCCGGGCGGTTCCTTTAAAGAGCAGGTGCTCGATGAAATGGGCGACGCCATTGTTGGCCTCAGTCTCATCACGACACCCCGTGCCCGTCCAGAACCCGATCGCCGCACTTTGCATGTGGGGCATCTCGGTGGTGGCGACGCGAACGCCCGAAGGCAGCGTGGAGAGATGGGTGCGAACGCTCATGAGAGCTCACACCGGAGCGCAAAACCGACAAATTACCAGCGAATCCGACTTCGCCCCGACCCGGAATCACTCGACCCCGAGGCGCTCTTTGACATCATCCACTTTCAGCCCGGCGACGGGAAGTTCGAAACCGAGGGTATCGCCGTTGGGCTGGAATCCGCCGCCATCCACATCGACAAAGATGGGGTTGTTGTAGGCGATGGGTTGAAGCCCGGATTGGGCGCTGCTGCCGAAACCGGTCTTGAGGCTGTGGTTTTCTCCGACTGCCACCACGATGAGATGGGAATCCTCGCTGAGGTTCAGTTTCAGGGATTGATCAAATTTGATCACGCCGTCGGCGAACATCTTGGGATTTTTTTCGCGGGTGTAGTTGTATTCGGGCAGCTGTCGGCCGTTGACGAGCACTTGGATGCGATCGATGTCGAGCCAGTCGGTGCATTGGACCTTCACCTTCAGTGAAAGGTCGCCGCTGGTGCGATCATGTCCCCCGGCAATGATACCACTGCCAGTTTCGACTTCGAGAAAGGGCCCGGTGGAGAGAATCATGCGACCAGCCTTGGAATTTCGACTCAGTTCCCGCCAGTCGATCTTGGCGGGATCATCGGTGGAACTTTTCACATAGGTCCGCCATCCGCCGACCCCGTTGCCATGAATATGGTGGGCATCGTTCACGGCAATGCCCCACGGCATATGCCCCTGATTGAGCAACTGGAGCCAGATGAATTCGCGAATGGGCAAGACCTGGCGCCCCACTCCGGTCCGAGCCGCGACGATTTCATAGGGCGCACCCGCCAGGATCTTGCTCGCCTGATAGTTTTGGGATTCCAAGGCATCGATCAATCCGCCGAAGAAGGCGTAACCGCCATCGGCGCGACCATCACTATTTCTATCCACAAAATTTTCCACCATGTCGGGGTGGTTCACATGAATCCAGCGATCCGGTTCCGACTTCTGCCAGTTGCTCAGGGTGATGGCGTTGATCCGGGGGTCGGCATTCCACACCGGCGCGCCACCATCCTGTTGGGTGGGATCGGGATCCAGCGGGAAACTGTTGAAGTGCGCGCCGCGTCCGGTGAGTTCCATGCCGGGAATGGTGTAGAGGAATGGCATCAACCCGAGTCGCTCGATGTGCGGCGCCCAATTGTATAGTCGATTGTGCTCGGTGGTCGGCGCATACTCGATATGCTCAGCCGCCAAGTTGATCAGCCGGTCGTCGGTGCCGCAGGTGTTGTCGCCACTGGGAGTGGAGTGATCGTGATAATCGGCCCCGATCCAACCGGTCGTGTTCACCAGGTGTTTCAGGGCCGCCTTGATCGGTCGCGTCTCACCGGGCTTCAGATCGATCTCTTCGCGATGGTGGCTGTATTCGGGTCCCCGAGTGACGACGACTTCGTATTTCCCGGGAGGCAACTGAACTCGGAATTCGCCCGACTCGGAATGATACTGATCGACACAACCACGGGCGCGATCCGTCGGCCCGAGATTCACCTTGGGCGTGTCACCGATGGCATTGAATTGCGCTTTACACGGCATGCTCACATTGGCCTCGTCGGTCACGGTGAAGGCAACTGCGGAAGCCTTGGATAAGGCGTAGGCTTTCTCCACCGCTTGGCCGGGAGCGGCATCGATCATGTCCTCGATCCAGTCGCGGCCGATGTCTTCCACCGAGATCAGGGTCTTGCCCGGCAACACCGGAGAAGTGACCACCCCCTTGTCATCTGGATAGGCGACGAGGGTACTTTTTTCACCGTACCGAACCACGACACGGGCCGTGGTCACCGGGGCGCCGGCCTCGTCTTTCAAGGTGGCGGAGAGATTTCCCGTTTCGTCGCCCCGATAAGCAGCCACGATGCCAACGGCTTCGGCAGGCGAGGTTCCCACGGCGAAAAAGCGGGCCACTTTCAGTGATTCCCCCGGTTTCAGAGTTACCTCACCTGCGGTCGGCGGCTTGGCGGCACCTTCCGCGACCCAGGCGAAGGCATAACCGCATTTATCAGCTGGATCAATGGCGTCGGCCCAGTTGATTCCCTGAACCGCGCCCTTGCTCCGCATCTGAGTCCAGCCGTCACCGAGTTTCACCGCCTCCGGTTTTTCGCCTTCGTTGTTGAAAGTCGACACGATGAGAACCCCCTGCCAGCCATCCTTGAGCCGGTATTCGTGATGACGAGACAGCCCGCCCGCTTTCGCCGCGGAAACGAAGACTTCCACGGCGGCATCGTTCCCGTCGGCGCCGTCATTGGCGACGCGAACGTAGTTGACCGGTCCGCGTTGGTTGGACGGCGTGAAAATGGTGATCTGATCGTTGGCCGTTCCCTTCAGGGTGATGTCGTAGAGACAACCGGGAGTTTCTCCGCCATCGCCGTAAAAGGTGCTCATGTTCGCCCGACGAAGGGGAAGATTGCCGGACACCACCGCTTCGATTTTGTCGTTTCTCAGCACAAAATCGCCAACGATGGAATCCGCTTCCTTGCCTCCGGGGCGCTCGGAAAAATTTGCCTGCCCGAGCTCGAAAGCGTCGGCAGCCGTGGCGAGTCGAGAGGGAAGACCGACGGCAAAGGCGACAATCGACAGAGCCGGAAGGGTTAGAAAATGGGAGAGTCGAGACTTTTTCATGGCAGGAGACGGAACAGGGATCATTCCCGAAGCCGGTGATCCGACACAAGCACGCAATCCCGGAAGCCGGTGACAATCTTTTTTCACTTTTCGAAACTTGTGGCTTGGCAGGACGCCCCGGAAGACGGCATAGTCGGCGGGTTATGAAATTGCTCACGTGCTCCAATCACGCCGCGATCATGATGATGGCGGCCCTCGTTTTCAATGTCACCTCCTCCGTCCCGTCGTGGGCTCAGGATGCCACCCCGGCCGGGGAGGAAATGACCGATGAGCAGTATCAGAAAGCGTTCATGGATCACATCGAATCCTTCGGATGGCAGCGCGACGGCGTGGGAAGACTGAAAGGAGAAGCAGAGATCGACATTCCCTCCGGATTTCGTTTCACCGGGCCCAAGGGCGCGGCCCAGTTGATGGAGACCTACGGCAATCCCGCCAGTGATCGGGAATACGGTCTGATCGCTCCCGAGGGCCTAGAATGGTGTGTGCTCTTCGAATTCGACAAGAGTGGCTATGTGAAGGACGACGAGAAAGATTCCATCGACTCGTCGAAATTGCTCAGCGGGATGAAGAAAAACCAGAAAGAGGCCAATCGCTACCGCGTTGACCAAGGACTCGATGAACTGACAATCACGGGATGGGCGCACGAGCCCTCCTACAACAGCGATACCAACAATTTGGAGTGGGCGTTGAACCTGCTCAGCAGCGAAGGCGGCGAAACGGTGAACTACAATACCCGCCTGCTCGGTCGCTACGGCGTAATGGAATCAGTCCTGATCTGCAACCCAGAGGACTTGGAAGCCGTTCTCCCCGTCTATCAGGACCTGATTGCCGGATATCGCTACACCAACGGACATCGCTATGCCGAGTACCAAAGCGGAGACAAGATCGCGAAGTATGGACTCACCGCGCTGATTGCCGGTGGTGGTGCCGCCATTGCCGCCAAGACGGGATTGTTCGCCGGCCTTTTCAAAATCATCGCCAAAGGTGGCAAGGCGGTCTTTCTCGGCATCGCGGCCCTTTTCGCGGGTGTGATCAATGCCTTCAAACGACTCTTCGGACGGGGCGAATGATTGACTCCCTTCCGCTCACTCACCCTACCGCAGGCGCACCACGATGACCGACGGCGAAGCGTTTTTGCTCGTCTTCGTTCTGATCTACCTCAGCGATTGCCTTGTCTGGCTTTCGCCGGGGGCCTACGCACTGGTGTCATTTTGGCGACCACGGTTTTTCGTCAAGCGCGCTGCGGTTCGTTTCGATGCCTTGCGAAAAGGATTCGCCGTTCTCAATCCCCTGCCGCCTTTCGGCTCGGTGTTTGTCAGTGAGGCTTGGCCGATCTCCCTAAGCGAAGAAGGCATCGCTCCTTTTTCCCGAGAAAACCCCAACCCTGGTTCGGCGCTCGGACCTCTGCCGGGTACCGGATACCTTTCCTGGGATTCGATCGAGCGCATCGAAGCCCGCGAACATGCGCTCTGGATCAACGGCCAACGCTACGCCTGGTGCGCCACCCGCCACGCCACCACGCTCTTGGCTCGAAATCTGGAATCTCTTCGCCAGACCCCAGCGCCCGAACGCTCCATGGCGATCGCTCGCTTGGTCAGGCGTCGCTTTTGCGAAAGGAATGCCTCGCGTCGGGCAACCCTGTTTCGACGCGTCACCGCTCCGATGCGATTGAGCGCGAGCCTGCTGTTTTTCGGTGTCTTTTTCCTGCTCCCCTTCGCCTATTGGCGATTCCACGATGAACCGCGTTTCTTCCTCATCCTTCTGATGGTGTGGGTGTTGATGCTTCAGATCGCGATCGAGTTCGCCCGCCTCCATCGACGTTTCTATCCGAAACTGGCAACCGAGCGGTGGCAGCATTTTCTCTTCGCCGTGTTGTTTCCTCACTACACTATCCGAAGTCTGGATCTTCTGGGAAAAGGATTCCTCGCCGGATCACACCCGCTCGCCATCGCCGCAGCCCTCTCACAGCGCGAAGAACTGGCAAAGCTGGCCCGCTCACTGAATCGCGATGCCCGCCATCCCATCCCTTTGATCGGTGAAAATCTCCAGAACCGAGTTGCCGAGATTTTTCACGAGGTCCATTTCGCTCCCGCACTTGAAGAGACTCTCGCCCGCTTGAATCATCCGGAATCGGAACGATCTCCGAGTCCAACGGATGAAGACGAGAGCATCGCCGAATGCCCTCGCTGCGGCACCGCCTACGATCGCCCCGAGGTGCCATGCACTGACTGCGACGGCATCGAAACCGTTCTGCGGTTCACTTGATTCGGGCTTTGATGCCCCGCGCTCGGCCCATCACCACTCCGCCCACCACCCTGCTGTTTTTATCAATTTTTATGGAAAATTTGACAAAATTAATATTTCGCTTTATCCTTCGCGGAAATCCGTCCTGAAAAACCCTCGGGATTTGATCAAACCACCCAAGCCATACCAAGGAGATGAACCGACCAAGCCACCTGAACTCGCTCGCCGCCGCTGCTCTTTTTGCGGTAGGAATCACGCCCGCCTTTGCAGGTTCGGGTGCCAAAGAAATCGCCGTTGTCCCGACTCCGGCTCCTGAGGTGGAATGCCTCTCCTATGATTTCATCGATCTCCAATATATCTACACCAGCTTCGACAGCATGGCCGATGGTCACGGTGCAGGAGTGAACTTCTCCAAAGGCATCGCCGGAAACGTCTACTTCACGGGTTCGGCCGACTGGTCCTCCTCTTCAATCGATCACGCCGACGTCGATCTTTACGGTGCCACTGCCGGACTTGGCTACGCCATTCCGGTCAGCAAGCGTTTCCATTTGAACATCGAAGCCGGTGGCATCTACAGCCAGTTCGACGGCCCTTACGGGTACGATGACGAAGAGTGGGGCGGATACGTCGGCCCGGGTTTCCGCTACTGCCTCTCCCCTGGCATGGAATTGTTCGCCAATGTCTACTACGTCCTCTTTGAAGGCGGTGAAGACCTTTTCGAAACCAACGTGGGCATCGTCGCCAACATCACCGAAACCGTGGCCTTCAAGGTGGCCGGTCTTCTCAGCGAAGATGACCAGTCCGTGATGGCCGGTCTGCGTTTCTACTACTGAGACCTGACCTTCAGCTTAGTTTTCTGCGAAAAGGCAGACGTGGTTTCCGCGTCTGCCTTTTTTGGGGGGTGGCATCACACGCCTTCCTCGGCATCGAGTTGCTCCACCGTCGCCTCCACATCAACCGGAAGGTTTTGGGCCTTGCCGCTGATGCGCTTCTTTTTCGCCGCAGACTTCTCGGGAGACTTGGCCGGCGCTTCCTCGTCTCCCTCGTGGACAGGAACCACCTTGATCTCCACACTCACCGGCACCGCCCTGAGTTCAGCGATGATACGCTCGAGTTTCTCCACGGTCACGTCGGCCAGCGTCGCGGGCTGCATTTGATGCGTCGCCGCTTTGGATAGCACACCTTCAATCCTTCCAAGCCCTTCGGTGAAACCAGCCAGCGTGCCCACCACGCGCGTCACCGGATCGTCATCGCCGCGCCCGCCCATCAGCAGATTGCGATTGAACTTCCGCCTGATGTCCTCCCAACGCTCGACCTCGGCCTCGGTCTGAACTTTCTCCAATTCACGGAATTTCAGCAGGTTCGCCTCGGCCCCGGTCGTCAGGGTCTGCGCCTCGTTTTCGTAATGTGAGAAAATCGCTTCCTCCACCTCGCCATCGGTCATGATGGGCAGGATGCGTTCCGCGATGCGGTTCATGTTGCGATACGAACCCTGCAGACGGAAGGCGGGCTCGGTCCGATAGGCATCCTCCATCGCGGCGGAGCGAATGTACTCGAGATTGACCCGCAGGATCGTGTCCCGTACCCGCATCAGTTTTTTCATGACCGAGACGAGTTCCTCGATCTCTTCCATGCTGTAGTTGCCCTCGAAATCGACGCCCTCGCGACTGCCAGTTTCGGCGATCTTCATCACCGCATAGACATCCTCCCGGCTCCGACTGGCCAGACGGCTCAACACCGGGTTTGAAGTCAACGCGTTCTCGATGTAGCTCGCCTCGAAGTCACCACCGTTTTCGCCGATGATGTCGCCGAGGTTGTAGGTGTCCGCCCGGTTGGCCAGCATGTCGGGAATCTGGAATTTTCCACCGCTCTCGGTGTAGGGATTTCCCGCCATGACGACACAGACTTTCTTGCCGCGCAGATCGTAGGTTTTGGGTCGCCCATTCCAGACGCCCTCGATCTTCCTCTGCCCGTCACAGAGTGAGATGAACTTCTGCAGAAACTCGGGATGGGTGTGCTGAATGTCATCGACATAGAGCATGATGTTGTCACCCATCTCCAGAGCGAAGTTCAGTTTGTGGATCTCCTCGCGCGCGCTGGCGTTGGGAGCGTCCTCGGGATCAAGCGATTTCACATCGTGCCCGATGGCGGGGCCGTTGATCTTCATGAAGGTAATGCCCAGCCGATTGGCCACATATTCCATCAGCGTGGTCTTCCCGTAACCCGGAGGCGACACCAGCAACAGCAGCCCCATGCGATCCGTCCGAGTATCTGCGCCCGCCGTGCCGATCTGCTTGGCCAGGTTGTCGCCGATCAGCGGGAGATAGACGCGATCCAGCAGACGGTTGCGGACAAAGGAGGACATCACCTTTGGCTTGAATTCGCTCAATCGCATCGCTTCGCGCCGAGCTTCGATCAGGGAAACCTTCTGCTTTTCGTAGGCCTCGAAGCGTGGCACTGCCTCCGCCGTGAAGCGGCGAAGCTTTTGCGTAAACGTCAGATAGTCAAATGCGTAGCGGCCCTGATCGATCATGGCATGATCGCCGAGCAGTCCTTCCAACACCGCTGAGGTCTCGACGTGTTTCACAGCCATCATCTCGAATTCATCGCGAATCAGATGCACCGCCGCCTCGACCAGATAGGGTTGAGTCAACGACCCAACAGGGTGTGATCCGGTGATCCAGTCGCAGGTCACCTCGAATTGAGCCACGGCATCGCCTTCCAGCTCGAGGAGCGCGGCCATGAATTTCTTGTCGAGCCGTTTCGTGGTCAGGGTGTGCTGAAACGCTTTCAACAACTCCGCCGCTTCCGGGGAAATGACCATGTCGGTCGGGTCGATCAGCTCGAAAAACAGATACTCGGCCGCCTGAGCCGCATCCGCCTCGGCCACTCCCGGCACCCCGATCGTCTGGGCCAGTTGAAAGGCGGACACGCCGCGGGTCAGTTCGTCCACGTAACTCTGCTGGGCCTCATCACCGTTCTCGGGAAAACTTTTCCGCATCAGGCCAAATGCGGAAAGCTTGCGCATCAGGCGAATGGTTTCGGGCAATTCGCGGTCCCAACTCGCTTCACAGAGCAACCCCAATGCCCGGTCCGTCGGCGAATATTTCAACAAACCCGCGTCGCGATGCACCTGCGCCAGCTTCGCCAACAAGGTCACGCCGTCGCGGTCATGCACGCCCTTGGTGTAGCCCTCGCGATAGCGCGGCGCCATGAACTGCTGCACGCTTTCCAGTCGGGCCTTGTCATCCAGGGCCAGCCACGCGTCCAGAGCCCCGTTGCCCTGGGCTTCCCACTCCCGCAACTGGCACCAGGCGAGGTATTCTCCCCGATAGACGTGGCGATTCTCCGAAACGACCTCCTGATCCCACACCTCTTTCGTGGCGAGAAAGGCTTCGTCGCGAACCGGTTCGAAATAGTTCGTACCCGCCAGGTGCAAAGCCATCCCGTCGTCGCGCGGGACCATGGAAAGTTCCAGCTCCTGTTGATTGACGGAGAATCGGTGATTGCCAAACTGGATGATATTTTTCCCGTCGACGAAAAGCTCCTGTCGATCCTTGAGCTGACGCACCGCATCCTCGCGGGCGGTTTTCAGCCGCGTCTGGATGTCGTCGGCCTTGACCGTGTCACCGAGCTCGGTGAGTTGGACGATGATGTCTCGAACCTTCTCGACCATGAGATCGCCGGCCAGATAGCCATTGATGTCGTTGAGGGTCTCAAATCCGGCCAGTCGATGCCCAATGGTCGTCAGCACTCGCTCGGCCGATTTTGCCAGGGAACCCGACCGCTTGTTGCGGGTCTCGACGAGTCCCAGTTTTTTCGCTTCGAAGGCGTTGTAGACCTCGTCCCGTTTTTCGATGAGCTGTTCGACGTACTCGTCGAAATCGGAAAACCGTCCCTCCAACTCCTCCAGTTGGACCATGGTTTTCGACAAATACTCATCGCACTTGTCGGGCGTGTCGCAGAGATCGAGGAAGTTGATGACGGCCTGGTTGACCAGCCGCAACTGGGCACCGAACTGGGCCACGCCCTCTGACCGCGCCAGTTCCTTGCGCCGGTTCTTCAGGGCCGACCGCACCCGGTTCAGAGTCGCGTAGATCGCCGAGATGTTTTCGATGATCTGAGTCGTCTGAGTCGAGTCCGCGATCTTGAGATTGCTGACGATATCGATGAGCATCTCCAACTCCCCGCCCGCTTTGTCGAGTTCTTCCGCAACCGACTCGGCTTCGGTGACTTTGGTCACCTCGGCAACGCGGGCTTCCTGCGTCGCCACCTGCGCCTCGTAGGGCACGAGGGCTTCCGGCTTCAGCAAAAACTCGACACAATGCTGGGAGACCGATCCGGTGGCATCGGTGACGTCAGCTTCCAGCGCTGCCACGGCTTCGAGATCAATGTATCGAAGATCCCGCAGCGAAATGATTTCTCCCCTCACCTCGCGCAGTCCGGCGAGGCTGTGGACGAATCCCATGATGTCGTCGGGCCGCGTGTTGCGTCCAGCCGTGGCGAGTTTCTTCGCCATGGTGGAGACGCGTTTCATCTCCGCCGAAGTCGACTGGCGCAGTCGCTGCACCTTATCGAACTCGGCGACGGCGGCATCGGCGGCTCCCTTGATCTGACCGAGAACCGATTTCAGATCGAACGCGGCCTCCTGACCCACCCAGAAATAGGCATCCGAAATGGCACCGGTCTTTTTGGCCAGATCGATGTAGAGATCGGCGTAGGTATCCTCTTTGCCGAGCAGGTTCAGCACCTCGTGACATTCGGCCATGCAGCGAACGATGTCGGCGTTGCCGATCTTGAAAAGGTAGTTGTCGGTCTGTTCCGCCACTCGAAACTCGCCCTCCATGAACGGCGTCCGCCACACCTGGAGCGCGTGATGTTTCTGCGGCTCGTCATCCGCCCGAAAATAAATCATTTCCCCATCGGGAAAGACCGAGTAGCCGTGACAGACAATGGGCGTGTCGACGGTCTGGCTGATGAGATTGTAGGACATCAGCACGTATACCCCGGAGAGCCGGTTGTAGAACACGTAGAGAAAGTCCTCCCCGTTCGGCGAACCGATCCGGCGCTCAAAAATCATGTTCGTCAGCCCGCTGTCGAAACGCTTGGTCTCGCCGGTCTGGAGATGATAGCCGTCGGAAAAAATGATCCCGTGATCCTCCGGCAAGAGCACACAGGAATTCGCGATCGAATCGATCCGGGTGACACTGCGAACCTTTTCGTTGTAGACCAGATAGCGATAGTGCTTTTCCTGGTATGGCAGAATCTTGAGCAGGATCAGGCTGCCGACCACGGCATAGAAGACTTCGGCGTCATCGAGAGTTTGATCACGATTGGTCACATCTTCCTCATAGATGCCCTCGCCGCTCTCGGTGTTGTCCTCGATCTTGATGGTGAGGTCGCCTCCAACCGTCTCGACGAAGAGCCGGTCCTCGATGGAAATGTGGGGGAAAGCCCCCTCGCGATACATGCCGCGGTGCGCCCGTTTCCACTCGAACTCCTGTTGCGGAGGAAAGCCGTATTCGTGATCGAAACGGTTGCCGACGTATTCCAGGGCCCCATCGCGAATCAACCACTTGAAGCACTTCAGGTCGTCAACCGACTTCCCGATCCGGAACGCCATGTAGAGGTGCGGGCCGATCTTGCGAAACTTTACGAAGGTCGTCTCGCGGTAGTACTTGTAGAGGGAAGAAAAATCCTCGGCAAAACTGCCCACGTTCAGCAATTCCAAGCCGATATCGGCGAAGGTGTGGCTAGCGGAATCGTATTGATAAGCCGCGAACACATCCTCCAGCGACGTGGTCACCTTCAGCCCGAACTGGACATTGTAGCCAAAGAGAAAGCGCCCGCCACCGATGGCGATCATGTCGCGCGGCGTGCAGTTGTGCGCCGTCGACACCCGCTCCGTCGCGAGCAAGGCAGGCTCCACCGCCCCGAAAACTTCCTGGCGTTCCGTGTTGAGTTTTCCCAACCGAGTCCGCAACTCCGTCCCGTGAGCGTTGAGACGGTTCCGGATGATCTCGTAGGCACCGCCTTCGAGTTGGTCTCCCACGGGAGCGCGACGATCCTCGTCGCCTTCAGAAATGTCAGATGAACTTCCCATGAAAATCAGCCTTCTTTACAGGTTCTTTTACCCTTCCGTTCCACGCACTGCTCCATCTGAAGCTCTCCGCCTCATCCACCAGTCCGGCCTTCACGGGATTCCCATGCACGTAGCGAACCGCACTTCGAAAATGCTCCACGTCGCGGATGTAGCGATCGAAATAGTCTTTCGCCCAAAAGGAGCCCTTGCGCTTCAGGATCGCGTTTCCCTCGCTCGCGGTGTGCCCCTTCCAGCTATCGACGATCTCACCGAGGGAATTTCCCTCCGCAGGTTCGAAAACGGTATGCACATGATTCGGCATCACGATCCAAGCCAGCATCCGATAACGCTCATCGTCAAAATACAGGAGCGCATCCTCAACCAACTCAGCCAAATCAGATCGACGTAACCAGCAGCTTCCGCAGCCAGCATTGAGACACTTTTCGATTTCTCGGCGCTTTTCGCGATCATCATCAAGCTCGAGGAGGTGCTGCTTCGACTGCGGTAAAGAATCGGCGAGCCGAAAGGTTACGGATTGAATCAACCCAGGGTCGTCAAAATGAGGGAGGTAGCCGCGAGAGTGCCAACCTTTGTGGCCATCTCGCTTGCTCCTCCATGCGACGAGGGATCGTCGCGCTCCTTTTTCGTGTTGATTCATTGCCTCCGTGATTCCAAGGGGCGGTGGAAATTGCCTCTCAGTTCCCCTCACGCGCCCAAGCGCTTCAGCACACCCTCAGCCTGATCACCGGCGAGCCCAAATCGCTTCGCGGCGCCCAGCAGGG
>JAGROX010000396.1:2552-2896 GCA_020440025.1 Verrucomicrobiia bacterium | reverse complement strand
GCGACCGCCTGATTCCAATCCCGATTGAACTTGGCACCCGCGCAACTGCTCAAAAGACCCATGGCAGCGATTGCGAGAAACAGACGCGAAAAAGAATGGGAGGAGTTCATAAAGAAATGATGTCGGTCCCGAGCCGTTTTGCAATGGCGCGATCGGTCGCGGACCCAACAGGGTTAAGTCGCGGACCTGACCCTACCGAATGAGGGGCTAATTCCAAAAGTTCAGAAGCAGACTCTGTCGCGCTGTCGAATGGGCGAGTCTTGTCTTCGTAACATGGGTTTTCAACCCGTGCCTGTCCCCGTGGGCTTGTAGCCCGCGATTCAAGGCTCGCGACACGCTACAGG
>JAGROX010000396.1:0-2522 GCA_020440025.1 Verrucomicrobiia bacterium | reverse complement strand
GGCACGGAATCAGAATTCCATGCTACGAAAAAGCCAATGCCTTTTTGGCGGCTAAAGGGGAGGGGGCGACCCTTGGTTGGTTTTCGACGATCTATGATTCCCAAAAATCGCCCTTGGAAGAGCTTGTTTTCAAAAATTCAGACGCAGCGTTGATCGGGCGGTCAGATCGAGCCTCGGGAGGCCGTTTTTACCAACATGGCACCGAAGCCTTCGATGGGCTCTTCCTCCTCGTCTTCAAATTCGTCAATCACCGGCGCTTCTTTGCGAATCTGTGGTTTGGGCTCAGGTGCCTGATCCGGCTTGGCCGTGGGGACTCGGAGGACACAGAACCCGAGCTCGATCTGGCCGGGGATGCGACGGAACTCGGCCGGGATGTAATATTTTTCCACCCGCTTGTCGGTGGCGCGGCGGGATTTCAGGATGCCCGCCGCACGGAGAATTCTCAGGTGTTTGCTGATGCCGTCAAAGTCGCGATAGAATCGATTGGCGACCTCGCTGGCGTGAAGGGATGAGCCATCGGCCAACATCTGAAAGATCTCCCAACGCAGGCTGTTGCCGAGAGCGGAAAGAGCCTTTTGCGGGTCGATTTCCGCAGGCGATTTTGCGGAAGGAAACGGAGAGGGCTGGGAGGACATGAGGGAAAAAGTCTGACTCATTTCAGTTTTCCTGCCAAGTTAAAAGTCGGAGAAAAAAGTCGGAGGGTTGATCGGGCATTTTATTAGTCGGAGGAAAAAGGCGGGGAAAAATCCCTCTATTATCAAGGGTTCGGAAAAATTTGTCGGATATTGAGATCCGCTCCCAAAATGGTAAAAAGCAGACCTCGGAATTTTTCTTCCGGAATTATGGCTGAGAGTGAGGCGTTTCGTCAGGTCTTCTGGAGGCACCAGGAGCGATACGAAAGGTTGCCGGATTTGAGGGCGTCATAGACGTAGGAATTCGGAACTCCGGCGAAATCCCGTCCCAGAGAATTCAAGAATCGCGGCAGGCAGTTTTCGACGAGATCCAGTCGACTCTGGGCGCTGGCATTCATCCCTCGCAGGACCGGCTCGCTGATGTCGGTCTCGTCAATCACGGTCATCGGACATTCGGCGATGGCGTTCTCCCAGGCCTCGATCTCTGGTCGAAACCGGAAGTCGGCATAGAGGAAATGTCCTCCCGGTCGAAGCACCCGAAAGACCTCGGTCAGAAATCTGGGAAAGTCGGGATAGCAATGCGAAGCTTCCACATTGATGACGGCATCGAACGAGCCATCAGCGAAGGGGAGTCGCTGGGCATCTCCTTGGCGAAAGGTGAGCCGATCCAGCGGATGACGTTGCTGGCAGAAGGCGATTCCCACCGGATTGAGATCGAGCCCGAGGTAGCTCTTTGGTATCATCGCTCGCGTGATCCACGAGGCTCCGCCGCCGTGACCGCAACTGACTTCAAGCACGTCTCGGTGGGACAGTTCGATCTGAGAGGCGACGTGATGGTAGAGCTGAATGGAGACGCGGTCGGCTTCGTCCTCGGGCAGGAGGGAAAGTCCCACCGGCGGATCCGATTCGAAGGCGTAATTCAGAAAACGGACGTCGGCATCGCGGAGGCGTTTGGTCAGGTAGGGATACCAGCGCTGCCAGATGGCTTTGCGGACGCTGCCGATGGAGAAAAGACGTTCGAGGACAGTCATTTGAGATTGGAAAGTAAGTTCTTTCGCTCCAGTGGCGACTGACTGCGAGACGAAAGTGCCGTTTTCCCGGCTTGCTTTGCGCTTGCGTCCTGCCTTTTGAAAACCATCGTCTTTGATTGATGAGTCGTGACCCTGACATTTCCCCAGACGAGATCACTCCCGAGGCAACTTATCGGAACCGGCGCTTCATCATGAAGTCTGCCATTTGGGGCGGCACGACGCTCGCGACAGCGGGGCTGTATCGGGCCTTCAAACCTCGGCCAGAGGTGGAGAACATCGGAGCGGCCATCGAAACCGTCCCTGAAACCGGGGAAACCACCGCGTGGGAGTCGGCCCTGCTTCCGAACGATCAGCCCAACTCCTTCGAACAGATCGCAGGCTACAACAATTACTACGAGTTCTCGACGAGCAAGTCATCGGTGGCGGCCAAGGCGAAGAACTTTGTGACCGATCCTTGGAACGTGGAGATCGGCGGACTGGTGGAGAAGCCGCAGAACTTTTCCATGGCTGATCTGCTGAAAATCGAGTCAGAGGAGCGAGTCTATCGCTTCCGCTGTGTCGAGGGGTGGTCGATGGTGATTCCCTGGGTTGGATTCCCGCTGGCGCGATTGCTGGAGATGGTCGAACCGAAAAGTCAGGCCACCCATGTCGCCTTCGAGACCTATCACGACATTCGCCAAATGCCCGATTCCATCTATGCCGGGATCGAACTTCCCTACGTGGAGGGCTTGCGACTCGACGAAGCGATGCATCCGCTCACCCTGATGGCGACCGGGTTGTATGGGAAGACGTTGCCGAATCAGAATGGCGCGCCGATCCGGCTGGTGGTGCCGTGGAAATATGGATTCAAAAGCATCAA
>JAGROX010000395.1 GCA_020440025.1 Verrucomicrobiia bacterium | reverse complement strand
CCAAAGAAATTGGCGATACCGGTATTCAGGCCCTGATCCACGTAAGGCTTGGCATATTCCGGCGGAGAATGCATGGGCCCGTGGGGCGCGTTGGTCGCGATGTAGGCGAAGAAAGGCTTTTTCGCTGCCGCCTGTTTTTCGATGAACTTCTTGGCGTAGTCGAAAAAGACATCGGTGCAAAAACCCTCGACTGGCACCGGCTTGGAGTTGTGAAAGTAGGAGCCGTCAAAGTAGGCGTTGTCCCAGTAATCGGGCGTCTGACCGACCCCGCCCCCGCCGTGTCTCAGCACTTCCTGAAAGCCCCGATCCTCGGGACGAAACGGGTAGTTGTCTCCCAAGTGCCACTTGCCGAACATGCCGGTCGCGTAGCCGCCATCGGAGAAAATTTGGCCAGCGGTGACCTCGTTTCGTCGCATCATGGAGCGTCCTGCGATCGTGTGCCAGACGCCGGTGCGATTGGTCCAGTGCCCGGTGAGCAGCGCGCAGCGAGTCGGCGAGCAGGTCGGTGCCACATGGTAGTCGGTCAGCCGTACACTCTCGGCATAGAGGGCGTCGAGCTCGGGCGTTTTCAGAATGGGGTTTCCGTGACAGGAAAGATCACCGTAGCCCTGATCATCCGTCATCACGAGAATGACATTGGGCCTCTCCTGAGCAGAGGTCCATTCACTGAAACTCAGCGAGAGAGTGATGAAGAGGAGGAGGATCGGGAACGCGAAGGAGCAGGGGCGCAGATTCATGCCAACAAGCTATCGGGGAGAGAGGGAAGGTTTCAACCTCAATCGTCTCGCGACATCCGCTGGCTGGCTTCGAGAACGCTGAGGTCTCGGAATATTTGAACTTGAGGATTGGCAGCTTGACGGTTTTGGCTGATTTCCGGTATGCTGTCAGCCTGTAGGAATCGTTTTTCTCCTGCACTCTCCCCCTCAAACGCACAGAACATGAAAGCTTTCTCATCTTCGGCCCGTCGTTGCGACAGCGCCTTCACCCTTCTCGAATTGATGGTCGTCGTCATGATCATCGGGCTACTTGGTGCCCTGTCATTTCCGGTCTTTGCCAAATTAAAGCGGGCGGCGGAGGAGACTCATACCATCAACAACCTGAACCAGATCACCAAAGCAACGATGACTTGGGCGGCTGATCATGGTGACAAACTGCCATCTCCGAAATATTCAGGGGATGAGGTGGATCTTCCCCTCTATTGGGATCTCAACACCGATGGAGAACAGGGGATGTGGTTGAATGGTGTGGTGTTCGCTGCCGTATACATGGAAGAGCCAGTCACGGATGCCGATGGAAACGCTACGGCACCCAGTGTGGGCGCTGCCACTAACCTGGCTGACACCGGAAAGCATCTTGTGGGAACGGTATTTGAGAGTCGTATCGCCACCGTGAGGAATCCTCAGGAGCGTGACTGGTATCGCAACAGTTTCGCCATGAACGCCAACCTCATGTATGACGAGATGGCAGTGCTTCGCAATCTCCCTGATCCCTACCTCAGCGAAAAGCAGATCTCGAAATTTGATCCCGCGACAGCGATGCTCTATATCGATTGTTCTGACAAGAATGTGGTGATGGCCGAGGATTTGGGGCTCATCATGGAAGCTTCTGAAGAACGTTATGATGGCAAACGGATCATCGCTGCCTTCATCGGTGGCCATGTGACCAAAATGGATCCGGATGATATTCCCGACGGCGACATCGAAACGGATCGTGAGTCGAGTATGTACTGGAGAGGCATCATGCCTAAGCGTTGAATGGGAAGGTTTCGTGGTGTGGTTGTCTGATGGGGAATGCAGACTTGATGACGACGAAAAAAGGCGGCCCGGAAATCCGGACCGCCTTCTTCGATATTGATCAGGGCCGGAGCGTCAATCGACGCTCCGACGAGTCAGAAGTTTCGATTCACTTCTCCAATGCCGCTTGAGCGGCAGCCAGGCGAGCGACCGGCACCCGGTAGGGTGAGCAACTCACGTAGGCGAGACCGAGCTTGTGGCAGAACTTCACGGAATCCGGATCGCCCCCATGCTCGCCACAGATGCCGAGCTTGATGTTGCGACGGGTCGTGCGGCCCTTGGCCACAGCGATTTCCATGAGTTGGCCGACACCGACCTGGTCGAGGCTGGCGAAGGGATTCTTCGGATAGATGTCGTTCTCCTGATAGGAAGACAGGAACGATCCCATGTCGTCACGGCTGACGCCGAGAGCGGTCTGAGTGAGGTCGTTGGTGCCGAAGGAGAAGAACTGAGCGTGTTTCGCAATTTCGTCGGCGGTCACGGCGCCACGGGGCACTTCGATCATCGTTCCGACGAGATACTTGAACTTCACGTCCTTGGCTGCCATCACCTCTTTGGCGACCCGATGGATGATTTCCACCTGCAGTTCCAACTCGCGGGCATAGCCGACGAGCGGGACCATGACTTCGGGCTGGACTTCGATGCCTTTTTTCACGCACTGGGCGGCGGCTTCGAAGATGGCCTGAGCCTGCATCTCGGCGATCTCCGGGTAGGAGATGGCAAGACGGCAACCACGGTGACCGAGCATGGGGTTGAACTCGTGGAGTTCTTCCACGCGACGCTCGATGTCCGAAGCTTTCACGCCGAGTTTCTTGGCAAGGTCCGCCTGCTGATCTTTGGAGTGCGGGAGGAACTCGTGCAACGGCGGATCGAGAAGACGAATGGTGCCGGGTTTGCCGTCCAGTGCCTTGAAGATGCCGAAGAAGTCTTTCCGCTGGTGGGGAAGAAGTTTCTTGAGAGCCTTCTTACGGTCTTCCTCGGTGGTGGCCAGGATCATCTCGCGCATGGCGTCGATGCGGTCACCTTCGAAGAACATGTGCTCGGTACGGGTCAGGCCGATGCCTTCCGCTCCGAATGCCACCGCCTGCTTCACCTGCTCGGGGGTGTCGGCATTGGTGCGGACGCCCATCTTGGTGGCTTTCGCGCACCATTCCATGAGTTGGTTGTAGCTCTTGAACTTCTCGGTCTGCTGAGCCTTCTTGTTATTGAAGAGAAGCCCGGCAACGATCTCGGACGGAGCCGTTTTGATCTCACCTTCGTAGACGGTACCAGCGGTTCCGTCGATGGAGAGGAAATCTCCTTCCTTCAGGGTGACACCACCGGCTTTCACCGTTTTCTTGTGGTAATCGACGTCCACACCGGCAGCGCCACAGACGCAGACTTTACCCATCTGACGAGCCACGAGAGCGGCGTGAGAGGAAACACCACCGCGAGCGGTGAGAATACCCTCGGCGGCGATCATGCCACGCAAATCTTCCGGGGAAGTTTCGACGCGAACCAGAAGTACTTTCTCACCACGCTCGGCAGCGGCAGCGGCACGATCGGCGTTGAGATAGATTTTGCCGGAAGCGGCACCAGGACCGGCGGGGAGACCCTTCGCAATCTGCTTGGCCTTCTTCACGTCGGCTTCGTCAAAGACGGGGGCGAGGAGTTGCTCCAGCTGATCGGCCGGGTTGCGAACGATGGCGGTCTTCCAGTCGATGAGTTTCTCTTTGACCATGTCGATGGAGAACTTCAGCGCAGCAGCAGCGGTGCGTTTTCCATTCCGGGTCTGCAGCATGAACAGCTTGCCTTCCTGAATAGTGAACTCGACGTCCTGGACATCCTTGAAATGCTTCTCGAGGATCGCGCGCACCTTCATCAGGTCCTTGAACGCACCAGGCAGAGCCTTGGCCATCTTGGAAACCGGATCAGGAGTGCGGACGCCGGCCACTACGTCTTCGCCCTGAGCGTTGACGAGGAATTCGCCGTAGA
>JAGROX010000394.1 GCA_020440025.1 Verrucomicrobiia bacterium | reverse complement strand
TGGGCACTGTCGAAAAGAAAGGTCGGGGAGCTGGATCTTCTCCAATAGGCGTAGAGGGTGCGTCGATACTGAGCCGGGCCGACGCTGGGCTGATAGGTGTAGCGTCCCATGAAAATTTCCTCCCAGACACCCTCGGGCTGCCACGGCTTCACCGGAGGTCCGCCAATCGCTGGATTGAGCAGACCGGCGGCTTGCAAGGCGCTGTCCCGTATCATCCAGGAGGGGAGTCGATAGCGCGGGGCGCGGGCGAGGAAGCGATTGTCAGGATCGCGCTCGAGAAGTTCCGGCGAGACGTTGCTGCTCTGGCGATAGGTATCACTCGTCGCGATCAGTCTGAGAATGTGCTGAAGATCCCAGTGGTGTTCCACGAGTTCAACGGCAAGCCAGTCGAGCAGATCGGGATGAGTCGGCTTTTCCCCCTGAAGACCGAAATCCTCGGGCGACCGGACCAGGCCGCTGCCGAACATGATTTGCCAGAGGTGGTTTGCGGTGACCCGCGCGGTGAGAGGGTTGTCCGGCGAAACGATCCACTTTGCGAGATCGAGGCGGGTTCGGGATTGATCCTCCGGAAGCGGCAGAATGGCCGGCAGGACGCCGGGTTTTACTGCGGTGCCCTTCGCGTCCCAGACGCCGCGTTCGAGGATGTTCGTCTCTCTGGGTTCCGGTCTCTCGGCGAGGACCATGACCTTTGTTTTTCCGGCCGCTTTGCGGAGTTCAGCAAGTTGCCGATTGGCTTCGTTCAGTCGGGCCAGATCCTTCTGATATTCGGCGTCGTCGATCAGGAACTGCTCAAAGAGGCGTTTCCGCAGAGGGGCATCCAGCTCCGCGCTTCCGGCGGCTTCTTCTAAGGGCGACGTCGTGATACTGCGGACAGTTTCCCCGGCTTCGGAGGTCAATGAAATCCGGAACCGTCCGATGTTCGCGTTGCCTTCGGTGGACCGGTGGAGAAGGACAAAGATGAGATCTTCGTCAGAAGCGGGAGTGAACGGTTCCTTCAGTTCAAACACCGCGGTATGCGGGGCAAGTGCGTCTCCTGACTCGGTCGTCCAGCCGTTTCGCGGGTCGTCGTCGAGAGTGTCTTTGATGAGGCCATAGTTTCTTTTCTCCGCCTTCCGTTCGAAATCTGCGGTGGCTCCGCGGTGATCGATGTCCCGATCCTGAGATTGTCCCTTTTTCCGTGCGAGAAGTTTGACGTTTGTCAGGATGAACTCGCCATTGCTTCCGCGTGAGAGCTTGCCATCGGTGTGGTTCTCGTGGGGGAATACTTCCAGCTTCCATCCGGTGATCCGCCCGGAAATGGCAGCTCCATCCAAAGTCAGACGGTAATCATCCTGTCGCGGGGTGGGGCCGGAGGTCTGAACCATCGCGTCTTTTTCGAGAATGAACTCCGTTCCTTCCACCGAAGTGACCGATGCCGGCGGGATCGCAGACCAGGCTCGATAATTTTCGGGAAGACTGGCGATTCTGCCGGCAATCGATTCATTGAAACGCTTCTCAGCGGCAGCGCGGGATTTTGCTTCGAGCGGCTTGAGCGTCTCGACATGCGTTTCCATCTCCGAGAGGGAACGTGCGGCATACGGGGACTGATATTCAAAGTAGGGAGCGGCCGCCGATCCCGCCTTGCCATTCTCTTCGATGCTGTTGAAGAAGGCGGAGAAACGGTAGTAGTCCTCGTGAGTGATGGGATCGAATTTGTGGGTATGACATTGCGTGCATCCGAGCGTGAGCCCCAGCCAGACGGTTCCGGTCGTGTTCACGCGATCGATCACGTAATCGATGCGGGATTCCTCTGGATCGCGCCCGCCTTCGCCGTTGGTCATGTGATTCCGATGGAAGCAGGTCGCGAGGATCTGTTCGGGAGTGGCGTCCGGGAGAAGATCCCCGGCGAACTGTTCGATCGTGAATTGATCAAAGGGCATGTTCTGATTGAAGGCATCGACCACCCAGTCCCGCCACGGCCAGTTCGTCCTCTCGGCATCGCCCTGGAATCCGTCCGTGTCGGAGTATCGGGCGGCATCGAGCCACCACATCGCGAGACGTTCTCCGAAATGGGGGGAACTCAGGAGCCGATCCACGTTTTGCCGCCACGCTTCCGGCGAGGGATCGCGGGAGAAAGACTCGATCTCTTCCGGAGTCGGAGGTAGCCCGGTGAGACTGAAGCTCAGTCGACGAAGCTGGGTCGCCGCCTCTGCGGGTGGGGAGAAGGAAAGATTCTCCGATGCCAGTTTCTGTTTCACAAAAGCATCGATGGGGTGCGGTGCGTGGTCCGGAACCGTGGGCCGGACCGGTTTTTCGAACGACCAGTGTTTGCCCCAGACCGCGCCTTCCTTGATCCAGCGCCGGATGGTCTCCTT
>JAGROX010000393.1 GCA_020440025.1 Verrucomicrobiia bacterium | reverse complement strand
CGGCGAGCGCGGTCATCAGGTCTTCGTTGTAATCGTCACCGACACCGATGGTGGTCACGGAGAGGCCATCTTGGGCCAGATCCTGACCGAGATGGGCGATCTCGCGATTCGACGAGGGGCCGACGTTGGCAATGCCATCGGAGAGCAGCAGAACTCGATTGATCTTTTCCTTTCCAAAAAACTCGGCCAACTGGCGGCCTCCGGTTTCGACGCCGTGGTAGAGAGCCGTGCTGCCACCCGCTTCGATTTGTCGAATCTTCCGTTTCAGGGATTCGAGGTTTCCTCGCAGCTGCTGGGGAGGGATGAGGACATCGACTTCGGTGTCGTAGGTAACGACGGAGAAATAGTCATCCGGCCCCAGCCGGTCCACCAGCATTTCAGCCGCCTGACGAGCCTGCTCCAACTTGGCTCCGCGCATCGATCCACTGCGGTCGAGAACCACCGACAAGTTGAGGGGCTGGCGTTCGAGTTTCTGTTCATTGGAAACTCCGCGGACATCGATGCGGACAGTCAATTCCTGAAGGCCGCTATCTCGTTGGAGGAGGGGACGATCCGTCGTGACCGAGAGCGTGACGGGTGAGCCAGGGGCTGGAGGAGCCGGCAAGCAGGCTGAGCTATTGATGGGAGAGGCGGCGACTGAGATCGCTGCGAGGATGACGGGTAAGGTGGATAGTTTCATGACAGTGTCATCTTCGCATGAGGTGCGGGATGAGTTGTCAGGAGGCCGTAAGGCTTTTGTCAGAAAAATGTCAGGAATCCGACGGCGTGAGTGGCTTCGTCATGAGAAAGTCATCCATCACAAACCCGCCGCCGATGTCGCTGCACAGCTCCCGCGTTTTGAGGAAACCGAATTTCTCGTAGGCGCCAATCGCATTGGTGTTCCCCCGATTGACCCGAAGCGCAATGGCTTGAGCTTTCATCGTTTGTGACAGGGTCTCGATCTCCGCCATCATCGCCGTGCCGATTCCCTGACGCTGACACTCGGGCAGGACGTAGAGTTTGTGGAGAAACACTTCATGGCTTTCCTCGCCGGGGCCGAAGGCAGCAAATCCACAGGCGATTCCCGAATCCTGTTCACTCGCGATCAGGTAGCGAATCGATTCGTTCGTCATTTCCTCGCGAATCTTTTCCGCCGAATACATCCATTTGAGCATGTAGGCGATCTGTTCCTCGCTGATGATGCCCGGATAAGAGGCTCGCCAGATGCGATCAGCGAGGTCACGGATCGTCGCAATGTCGTCCTGACGGGCCTCCCGAATGGCGAGATTGCTTTCCATGAATGGGGCCTTCGCGTTGCGATCAACTGCCCGTCTCGGGAGACGCCGTTCCGGTGGAGATCTCTGGAGTCGCCAGGGGAGTTGCCTTTGCGTTCTCCGGATCCGGCCCGATCTCCAGCTGCTGATTGATTGGAAATTCTCCCAACTCGGTGGTGGTTTTCGTCAGGTCAGGCCAGGTGATCTTGATGGATTGAATCTGTTTGGCTGCTCCCAGTCCGATGACTTCCGAGACTTCATTCACTTGGCGCTCGATGGTCGAAAGTGTCCAGTTTTCATCGCGGACCACCACGGTTGCGACGGCGCCAAAGCCATTCCGATTGGATGCCTCATCTCCGTTCAGGGTCAAAACGAGCCGAGCATTGTCGGCAATGGTTTCGGTGGTGGCGGTCAAAAGCTGACCGTGAAATCCCGAGCCGGCCGCAGTCAGAATCTCCGCGATGCCATCGCCGTCCGAGTCGAGACGGATCAGGCGTTGCAGGGGAGATGAAGTCGCCAGTCCTGCGGCCCCGGGGATTTCGCGAAAGCGGAGGCCGCCGACGTTCCACCAGGCTCGACTGGCGGGGGCCTCGTTGGTCCCACCGATCAAGGCGAGGTCGAGAAATCCGTCGCCGTCGAAATCCTCGAACAACAGATCACCAGGCAGGGGAACGCCGCCCAATTCCAAGGCTTCGGTCACATCGGCAAAGGGAGCAAAGCCCGAATCAGCGGGAGTTCGCGCCAGCAGGGTGAGTTTTCCGTTAGCGGTGGTGACTAGATCATCTTGGCCATCTTGATTGAAATCCCCAATCGCCAACGGTCCGCCGCCAATGGCATCCACCAGCCCGTAGGTCGCGGTGGCGTCGGTGAAACTCCATCGGGTTGCGTTTTGCGCCGGGACCGATGCCAGCAAACGCAGGGTTCCCGGGTCGCCCGCTAGCGAAAGAAACAGATCGGGATAGGCGTCGTCATCCACGTCATGCCACAAGAAATCGCCCACTGGTCCGTCCACCGTTAGCGCCAGTTCGCCACTGATCTCTTCAAAGCGATTGTTGTCGAGATTGTGGAAAAGTTGGAGGACCGAGGGATCGCCCGCTTTGGGCGCGTGGGAGACGGTGAAAAGATCGAGTCGTCCGTCGCGATCGAAATCCACCCAGGCGGCATCGATCAGATCGAGGAACTCCAACAATCCCGCCGCAGTGGTGACATCCTCAAAGCCACCGTCCTTGCCTCGTCGGAGAAGGGAACTGGGGAGTTCCTTGCCCCGGCCGATGAAAAGATCCGTGTCCCCATCGTGGTCGAAATCCGCCGGGAGCAAACGACGTCCACCGATGCCGGTGATCGCCGAATCGATCAGGGGAGCGCCATCGGTGGAAAGGATCAGCGAGCCATCCAGCATGACGGCGTCATCAAAGGCGGGCAGCGTCGACGAGTCTCCCGACGAATTGGCTTCGAATCGCGGGAGATACGGGTCGATGCCTTCGATCTTGGGAAAGGTCAATGGCGGTGGTGGCGGGGGATAGGCGTCGGGTGGATCCTGCCTCAGCGCGGTGAGAATTTCAGGGACCGACGTGCCCGCCCACTTCTTCAGCAATTCGGCATCGGGACGCGGAGGTGGTCCGGTGGGCTCCACGACCGGTGGCAGAGGAGCCTCGGCTGTTTCCGCTTCACCCTTTGCGTTGGGTGAAGTCAAAAAAGAGCCGCCGTTACGATTGGAATGGACCAGATAGGCGGCGGTCAGTGCCAACGCTCCGAGGGCGGGAATGAGAAAACGGGGAATGGCTTTCTTGGCCATGATGCGGTGCGATGAGCGAACGAATACTTCGGAAAAGTTGATTTTCGCACCGCCCGTGCCGGATGCGAACGAAAAACTTCCTCAATTGCCATCGCCGCAATCACACCTAACAGGGTTGAGTCGCTCACCCAACCCTGTTGAATCCATCTTAACGGGACCAAAATCAGGGCCGTGGAGCGGTGCCTGGAGGAGGCGTGGGCGCTTCGACCGGGACCGGTGGCTTGGTGTTTGTTCCAGCGGGCGAGGCCGTGCCGGTATTGGCGGGCTCGGCCATCGGGTCGACCTTGGTCGGACGATTGGTGTCGTCCTGAATCACGACAGGAGGAATACTGACCGGTTTGATGGAAGCCATTTCGGGAGTCTTGACGACCGACTCGTTGGTCACGCCGGGCATGCCGATAACGACGCGTCCGTCTTTGGTGCTCGAAACGACTTCAGAAGGACCGTCGGCGAATCTCCCGCCGCGAATGATTTTCCCGGTCTTGCGATCGATCGCGGCATCGGTGCCGAAGGCTTGTCCGCCGCCCTCGCGGAGCATTTCATCTGTGGGGACAAAGGCATCCGGCTTGTTGATGTCCACGAGGAGGTCGTCCAGTTTCTGTCCGCCGATGGTGGCACCCGGGAGGAGATTGACGCGGGAGAGCAGGGTGATGTCGCCCTCGGGATCGGTGGAAAGGGAACCGCCGAGGTTGAGATCGGTCGACTCGATGAGAATGCGCCCTCCTGCGCTACCGGGCACGGTGGCCTCGATGGATCCGGTATTGGTGGTGGTGCCGCCGGGAGAGCGAAGAAAGACCTTTCCCCCGCGACGGGAGGTGCCGGTGGCCCGGATGGATCCGGAGTTGTTGATGGCCAGTGCGTAGAGATTACCGTGAGCTTTCAGTTCCACGGCGGCGGCTTCGATGGTGCCGCTGTTTTCCACACCGTTGGCACCTCGGGGGCCGGCGGCGGCTCTCACGAACACGCGTTCGCCCTCACGATTCGGTTCGGCGGTGATCAGGACTTCACTCCCGGCAGCCAAGCCGACGGTTCCGTTGGCGGCTTCGATGGTGCCGTAGTTGGCGACCGAGTTGCCAATGAGGAAGACGTCGCCTTCGATGGCGCTGATTTTCCCGTAGTTGACGACACTCGCGCCACTGGTGCCCTTGAAAAGCATGTCGCGACCGGAAATGAAATCCTCGTCGGATATATCGAGCGTGCTCAGTACCAATCCACCCACGTCGATAGCGCCAGAGGGCCCCACGAGAATGCCGTTGGGATTGATGAGAAAAACTTTGCCGTTGGCTTTGAGCGCGCCATCGAGGGCGCTGGGATTGCCGCCCACGACTCGATTGAGGATGGCCGCGTTGCTGCCGGGTTGGATGAATTCCGTCAATTCACCACGACTGATCGAGAAGTCGGCCCAGTTGATGATGGCCTTTTCAGTGGTCTGACGAATGGTCAGATTCCCATTGCCGCCGATGAACTCGGCTCCGCCGAAAGTGACCACGCCGTCGGCCGGGTTGGCCCAGAGTGACGGGATCGGAATCGCGCAGGAAAAAGAAAGAACGAAGGCGGCGAAAAACGGGGCAACGCCGCCATGAGCGGTAGGGGAGGCCTTCATGATCAGGGAACTGGGAAAAGTGACTCTGTCAGAATAGGGTAAATCGATGCGGGCGGCAAGATTTTCCGGGACTCGATGGATTGCTGAGAGGAGTTGGTCCAGCGGGTTGACTTGGACGCGGGCCTCGTTCTATGCTGCCCGCTCGCTCCCGGAGTCGTCCTTTTGATTGCCGGGAAAATGGCTCCCTTTCGATTTCGAATAAACCTTCATCGCTCCCTTATGAAAAGAACATCGCTCCTCGCCGCCGTGATCACCCTTTTGCTGGCAGGCAACCTGAGCCTTCTCGCTCAGGATCAGAAACCTGCCGATGAGGCACGCCCGGCTCCGAAACTATCGCCGAAACAACAGGTCACGGGATTCTATGCGATGTGCAAACAGAACCGTGCCGGTGAAGGGCTGAAGGAAATGCTTCTTTCGAATCCCGTGGTACAGGAATCCGATGTTCAGCAGGTCACTGATGCTTTTTCCCAGCGGATTGCCGGCATGGGTGGCTTTGTCGATTTCAAGATCGTGAAGGAGTTGTCGATCACGGAGCGAGTGCTCATTGTTCGCTGTATCGCCCACTTTGAGCGTCAGCCGTTCACCAACGAGTTCACCTTCTACGATCCGGGCGCCGGTGAGTGGCGTCTGGTGCATCTGCGATACGACGCGAATTTGGCAACCATGTTTCAGGAAGACCTGGGAACACCGAAAGAGTAGGGACTGGGAACTACAAGCTTCGCTGGTAGGTCGCACAGCGATTCATCCAGCCCGGCAGCCAGCGGTTTTCTCCGCGATCGGGCGGAGAATTCCGGACCCGGCGTTGCAGGACTCGTTTCGCCGCTTCGCCATATTCCACGGCTGAGGCGACGCCTCCTCCGGTGTCCCGCATTTCCAGCAGGACATCGCGGAGTCCCCAACCCTGTCCTTGATAGCGCTCCTCGGGTTTGATGCCTTCGCCTTTGAAATTCACGTAGTCGATCAGGGCGTAGACCCCTTGCCGCGATTGGGCGACTTTGTAGAAATTCGACTGCAGTCGGGCTCGGTCCTCGGGCTTGGGCGTGGCGGCTGACATTTTTGGCAGGGCTTGCTCGAGCCGTTGGACGATGAAATCGGTCTGGACCGGCACGGTATTGGCGAGGAATTGCCGCAGTTCGCGCATCTGGGGGGAATTCTGCTGAGCGAGAAAGGCCTGACGATCAGGCCAGGGGCAACCGCGAGTCTGGGCGAGCCAGCCGGGCATCGCCACCTGCCTCTGCTTCATGTAGACGATTAATTTGGGGAAGCTCTCCTCAAAAGGTCCCGGTCTGCCGGGTACGTACCAGATGAAGTGACCGATGCCGAGCGAGGCGAAATCTTCCCCGGTATTCCAGCTGGTCAGGCCCTCGATGGTGCCACTGCATTCGTTTTCCCAGATTTTCCGACCGATGGCGCTGGCATCTGCGGGTGGGAGTTGAATGACGCCGCGTCCCGCTTGGGCTCCAGCGGGTGAGGAGGTAGGACGCTCGG
>JAGROX010000392.1 GCA_020440025.1 Verrucomicrobiia bacterium | reverse complement strand
GAGATGGATCATCCCACTCCTGGTTCTTGCCTCGATCTCACCCGGCAAGGGCGAAGAGCCAATGTCGGGGATCATCATCTACACGGAAACCGACCACGCCCGGGACGAGATCGCTATCGCCTTGCCCTTCGTGAAGGCGGAACGGCATCCTCTTGTCACCAACGTCACGACCTCGGACGGCCGAACTGTTCGCGTGACGAACAACCAGCTCAAGGAACTGGTTCGCCCAACCGACCTTGGCCGTCTGACGGTTGTGGACGACGCCGGCGTCGGCAGGCTCCGGTCGGAAGCCGCTTCCCTCCGTTCCATGCAGGAACGCTATCAGCGAGCAAAAGCCGCACTGGAGCCCCTGGCCACCAGGATCGAGGGATTGGTTCAGACCATCGAGAGCGGAAACGTACTTGTGCAGGGACGCCTCATGTCACGGGGCAATTACGAGAAACAGGTGGAGGCCTCCGCGCCGAAGACAACCGACCTCACGGTAGACGGAAGGAGCTACACCGAAGCGAGACTTACTTCGGCTCGGGAAGGCATGGTCTCCATCATGCATTCGGGAGGAGTCGCCTCGGTTCCCATCGACAAATTGTCCGATGACCAAATCGATCGGCTAAACACGACTTCGAGTGGCACCCAGATCCAGAAGTCCAAGGATCTCGCCGCCGTAGCTGAACCACCTGTCACGGAATCGGACAGTTTCCCCAATATGGTCGATCGCATTTACGAATCCGGGGATGCGGTGACTGCTGAGCACTCCGCTGGTTTCGCGGCCGCAGGGACTCTGGAAACATCGAACCAGCTCCCCGCATCGGCACCGATGGAGATTTCCTCGAGTGGACCGGTGGATCCGGGATCGCTCCGCCTTCTCCTCCTCGACTGCCGGAAGGATCTTGCAACGATCCTGCGAGGAGCCTCTGCGATGGCCGACCTTGAGAGCTTTCCCGGAGGCCGCTTCGCATCGATGAAATACGACGAGGCGATGCGCGAAGCGAGTATCCAGAGAGCTCGGATGAATGAAGCCGTGGATACCCAACCGATACTGATCGAGAAACTACGCGATCTACGAGCGGCCCTGTCGGAGACCAGTGGGCTTCCCTCCGAAATCCAGGAACATGTTCTCGACCTCGCCGATACTCAGGAAACGACCTTGGAGGAGGTCATCGGTCTGTCCGGACTCAGTAGCGAAATCACCGTGTTGCTCGACAAGCTCGACGCGATCGCTCCCGTCGAAACGGCCGAAATGTCGGTGCAGATCCCCGGAAATCCCATCGAGATCGCTCCAGAGGGGAACGAACCGGGAACAGAGACAGCCAACCCTCCCCCTTCATCATTGGGCGAAGACGTCGAGCAGGCCGCCCCGGCCGTGACCGCGTCTCGGTACTCGATTGGATGGATCGCTGGTGGAATTGCGGTCGGCCTCCTCCTGGTCCTTGCCGTGATTCTGACCGTCATGGCGGGTTCTCGAAACAAGAAGGGCTCGAATGCCGGGCAGAAGTCCGGGCGGGGCACGCCTCCCGCTTGGCTCTGGCCCACGGTCGCCGGCATCGCGGCAACCGTCGTCGTAGGCGGCCTGGTGGCCATCGCCCTCAAACCGAAACCGCAGATTGATTCCGCGAATGCCGACGAACCAGAAACGTCCGAGATGACTTCGAATTCGCCCGTGTCTGGAGCGGACGAGACCGAAACCATTGCTGTTCAAGATTCGTCTCCCTCCTCTTCAGGGGACTTCAGCCCGATTTCGGCGGAGCAGACACTGCCCCGTGATTACGATCAAAACGCGGAGTTGGAGCGACGCATGAAACAATCCGATCGAATACAGAGCAAGGCGTTCGGCGTGTCGGAAGAAGAGGTTCGGCAGGTCAGGGAAGCCGCCATGGAGGCCATGATGAAGGAACTGAGCCGGTGACGGAGAAGTCCCATCGGGAAAAGTCAATTTGTCATGAATTCGCTCAAGAGCTGCTTTTCTACGGGCCTGACGATTTTCATACTCCTGGGATTCTTGTTCTGGGACGACCTGAAAAGGGAGGGGTGGCTCGAGTGGAACACGAATTGGTTCCTCGAGGGTGACTACGATCACAAGGCGAACCCGCCGAGACCTCGAACCGACATCGTCGTGTCCGACTACCTCCCGGGAGGTCACTATTACAAGGCCGAGAACTGGCGGGACCCGCGTGTTCGTGACGAAGCCGAAGTCACTTTCAACGCCATGATCAGTGCGGCAGGACTTCCTGCCCAATTTCATCTCCGTCCGTGGAGAGAAGCGATGAAACGGAATTCGCGCTACGATCTCCGGCGGCAGGTGGAGTTGCTCGTGGAGATCGACCGGGGGATGACGGCGGCGAACCAGTCCGGAGGTCGGTTCGAAGCCTTCGCCAACCTCGCCGTCTTCGGAGCCGCCGTGTATGCCGGGACACGCAGTGACAATCCCTACGGAACGGCACGTGATACAGCTCGCCTTGGTCGCTCCGCAGTGCCGTCGGCATCTGGATTCTGGACCGAGCAGAAGGCAAAAGCGGAAATGAGACAACTCGCCCGGACCGTTTTTCTGCCGAGCAAATATGGATCGAAGCTCGATCCGACCCACCCGATGACGGACTATCTCGAGTCGTTCCGATCCGGGGCGCGGTAGGAATTTGCACGAAATTCCCGGGGATAAAGATGCGCATAGCTCTCCTGAGCTCCACGGAGCTCTGAAATCTTTCTTCCACCTTTCGGAATATCAGGACAGCCAAATGACCCGCCGATCGCTCAGGAGGGCTCTCAGCGGCTTTTCGAAGTGGCCGGCGGCGGCGGGCGCCGCACCGTTGTGAGCCTTCGCCCGGGCAGGCCACCGTTTTCCTCCTTCGCCGCAGGTGCCGGGTTCCTGGAATCGAGTGGCCGGGTGAAATGTGGCCGGACCTACCGATCTCCTCCTGAGACGGCCGTCTCACGGCCGTCTGGGCGAAGGGAACCGGAGCAGGGCGTTGGAGGCTGTCAAGCCGACATCGCCTTGTTTAGCTCCTACTTTTTCTTCGGTGCGGTTCCGGAGGAGAGCCAGAAGAAAATGGAGGTGCAGGCTACAGACCATTATAGTGTGCGTTTTTTTTACAGTTCGGTAACTTCAGAGCTAGTTCAAACTACCTCTTTGGAGGGATACTGAGCTTGGGGTATGCCGGTTTTTTGAGCTCAAGAACCACCTCAACGGTGGTTTGCTGGATGCTCTAATAGATCGAAAGCGGTCGCCGCATCTGCAAACAAAGCGTAAAAAACTCCCGTGAAGTCGTCACCAAGGTTCGGCCAACCTTCGACTTACGCTAAATCTTCCACTACGCGTTGATTAAGAGGGTTTTGCGAGTTTGAAATGCGCTCAGATCTATTGACAGTTGAAATTTCACCTATTGTGAATTGGAAATTTATGATAATTAGAATATCTCGTCGCTTTCTTAGCTATAGAGTGGGAAATTTTTTTAGATGATCAGGAATTTCTTGGCGTACACCTCGAAAACCGATTTCCGACCCCGATTTCGATCCCAGAACAAAATCTGGTCCTGGTAGCTCGACTCGATGATACAGCCTCTCGAATCTTCCAGATTCTGAAACCGCCTACATCGCAACCTGTGGCGGTGGTGAAACTTCCAATGCCGATTCAAATCCAGCTTTAGAAGTTCAGCAATCGGCAGTTTCTGCAATGCGGTCCGGTCTTGAGGCATATGAAGGTGCAATGGCAAGACCTAGCTGCTA
>JAGROX010000391.1:4809-5889 GCA_020440025.1 Verrucomicrobiia bacterium | reverse complement strand
TACCGCTGCCGATTGGGAGAATGCCCTTCGGGAGATCGTTCAGGAATTGGCGCTGCTGGGGTTGTGGCGGTCAAAGTTCTATGAGCACGCGGCTTTCTATGGGGGAACGGCACTGCGGATTTTTCACAGTCTGCCTCGCTACTCCGAAGATCTGGATTTTTCTCTGCTGAAGACCAGCCCGGATTTCGATCTGTCATCGCATTTGGAAGCAGTCAGAGCTGAGTTGGCAAGTTTCGGTTTTGCCTTCGAGGTGGAACGGAAAGTGAAGCGGACCGAGACGGCGATCGACTCTGCTTTTATCAAGGGCAATACACGGGTCAACCTGCTTGAAATCGGTGTGCCGGAGGGACTGGAGAACCGGTTCCCTGCCGGACAAAAGCTGAAGATTAAGATGGAGCTGGATACAGACCCGCCACAGGGAGCTGAGTATGAGGTGCAAACGCTCCTGTTGCCCATTCCGTTCCAGGTGAAGCTGTTCACTCCCTCCTGTCTCTTTGCCGGGAAGATGCATGCCTTGCTCTGCCGGAACTGGAAGGGGCGGGTGAAGGGCCGAGACTTCTATGATTTCATCTGGTATCTCGGGAAAGGAATTCCAGTGCACCTGAGTCATCTCCAAAAGCGAATGGAGCAGACCGGTCATTGGGATGGAAACGCGGCCCTTGATGAAGACAAACTGAAATCCCTGCTGCGGACCCGGTTTGCCGGGATCGACTTTGATCAGGCCAAAGGTGATGTTCTTCCTTTCGTTCAGGATGCGGATGCCGTGATGCTGTGGGGACAGAATTTCTTCCTTGGGTTGATTGATCGATTGAAAGTGAATTAGCCCCTCCAGAATTGAAAGCCCCCAGTCGACCGACGCGACCGAGGCAGGATCGGTTGTTAGGCCGATCCTGCCATGAATCAGTCGGCTGACCTTCACCCAGCCATCTGCAGCTTGCGGCGGCCGACCTGGCCAAAGCGCTCGACCAGTTCCCGGGCGTCGCGAGTGGCGAGGTCCCGAGCTTGATCGCGGAGCTGGCTCAGACCGGCTTCGAGTGACCGTGTCGCGGAGGGATTCTGCCGGTAGTCTTCGGCGCTGCG
>JAGROX010000391.1:3964-4631 GCA_020440025.1 Verrucomicrobiia bacterium | reverse complement strand
TCTGATGGCGCAGTTCGGTGACACACTCTCCGACGAAACCCTCGACACCCGCCCTGATCTGTCGGGCGGCAGCATCGGCGGCTTGATGGCGGGCACGACGCACTTCCTGCTGTTCGGCAAAGCTGACCAGTTCCATCCCGAGATCTTCGGGAACGGCGATCTGGAACAAATGCACGTCAAAGGTGAATCGGCGTTCGAGCTGTTCCTTGGGCGGGAAAGACCCTTCGATCTGGGAGAACAGCCGTTCGGCTTCGTCGTGGGTTTTCGCAATTTGCCGGGTCGCTTCACGCCATTCGGCGAGGGCATGGGTTCGCAGGTCGCGATAGCCGTCCAGGAACCTTTCGGTGGCTTGCCGAAAACAGATGTCTTGAGCATTCAATCGTTCCTGCACATCGACCAGTTTGGCATTGGGCAGGAAGTGGCCGATACCACCGAGGAACGGGAAGGTTCCTTTTTCGATGATGGCATGGGTTCGACTCTCGACCAGGGCGAGTTCGGCGAGGGCTTCCTTCGGGAGGAGTCGCTTGTGGCCGAGGCTCATGAGTCGTTCGCTGACCTGTTCGGGTTCGAGTCCGAGATCGGCGGGGCTGAGCTTCTTGTGGAAGCGCGGGTATCTCACGCTGGCGTTGATGAGGACACCCTCGCGCGTGAGCACCGCAAGGAGGTC
>JAGROX010000391.1:3746-3887 GCA_020440025.1 Verrucomicrobiia bacterium | reverse complement strand
CCCGACTCGCGATGAGCCGGGCCTCCGTGCCGTGGTTGTTGTTTGTGTTTTATTTTTGAGGGGGGGGGCGGTTCAGTTGGAACCAGTGGCGAACTTCTTGATCGAGGAGAACAGGGACCGGAGCCCCGTCAGTTCCTCCCG
>JAGROX010000391.1:0-3731 GCA_020440025.1 Verrucomicrobiia bacterium | reverse complement strand
GTCTTGAGCGATCCCGTGGCAGAGGCAAGCTGCTTGCTGGCCGACGAAAGCGCCTCGCTGGCTTCCGCAATGCGCGACTCGACCTCATCGATGGGATCTGACTGCTTGGGTGCCGGTTGGGGTTTCGGCCGGGATGTCGGCTGGGACTTCTTCTGAGGAGCCGCCGTTGCCTTGGACCGAGTTGCCGCAGGACTCTTGCGAGTCTTTGGCAGGAGCTTCACTGCGGACTCACTCTTTGGTCTCTCGATGCGCTCGGGATCGGTCGCCCGGATGGGCATCACAATCATGAGGTCGCCCTGACGACTGAGCTGCACCGGCGACAAGGCATCGATCAGGGCGATCTCGCCGAGACCAAACTCCGCCGCTTTCTGCAGGTAGTCGCGATTGACGAAGGTGCACAGATCCGGACCATGGCACTGAACCGAATCGACCGGGTGCAAGACCCACGGCTCATCATTGGCTTCCCGGGCGAGCAGACCGAGGTGGCCTTTCTCCAGGTGGATGCCTACGGGAGAGTTGGCCAGCTTCCGCCCCGGCAATCGGGGAATCAGTCGGGCCATCGCCTCCAATGCCGCGTCACTCACGGTCGCCCGAGTCTTGAATTCCTCGGACCGCGGCACGACCTGCCGGTAGTTGGGGTAGTTGCCGTCGATCGTGTTTCCGGTGACAGACCAGGTCGGTCCCTCGATCCGAAACGGCACGGCGCCGCTTTTCTCCTGCCCAATACGCAAGGTCCATGGCCGGGATTCCGCGAGCGGTTTCCATTGCCAGAGTTTGTGATCAGGCAGGATGACCGGTGACTTTACTTGTGGCAGGTGAAGCGAGTTCGAGCTGAACAAGTGCCGGCCGTCGGTGCCGACGATGCGGTGAGCTTTGGGCCCCTTGCCGCTGGTATCGAGGAACGCGCCTTGTAGCACATACCGGGTGGCGTCGTGCGAGGCACAGGCGAAGGCTCGGAGCAGTCCGTTGGATGCCGATTCCGGCAACTCGATGGGCGAGGCCCGAAATGTGGCTGCCTCGGGGAACTCGCCGACTGGGGGTGCTTTGACTGTGGGACCGATGGTGAGACTCTCGTCCGCCCGAGTCTGTCGGGTCATTTCGCGGAGGCGCTCCAGCGGGATGAGGAAGGGCTCGACCTTCTTCTCCAGGGTCGCCGGCAACTCCAATGCGAGCGTGATCGACAAATCAGATGCGGTCAGGCGAAGGGTGTCGCGCCGGAGCGCTTCAACTTTCACACATTGCAGGGCGGGAAGCGCCGCTTTGCGCGGGATCAGTTTTCCAAGACCGGCAACCGCTGGTTTGAGGTCTCCGGCACGGATCTGGATGGGTGGTGTTTTCATAAGGTGGTGATATGTGGGTTGAGGTGAGATCACTGCCATTGATCTTCGTGGCGGTAGGACGGGGAACGACGACGCGTCCAAAGACGCTTGGCGATCACCCAGCCGAGGTAAACGACCCCAAGACTGATGAGCACCGGCGGCAGGGCCGTGATGGTGGTCATGACGTGACCGATGATCGTGGTCACCAGCTGGGACGAGGTTGCAATTTCGGTGAGCACTTTGGTCACGGCCGGGAGCAAGAGGATGGCAGCCGCCGTCAGCACGATGGACAGCCAGAGGCAGAGCCGCAGCCAGGCACGGAGCCAGCCGCTTTCACTGAGCCAATGCTCCAGCCGGGCGAGCCACCAGCCGACGACTTCCGCTCCACGCTCCACCCAGCTGTCCGGGGTGAGTTCCAGATTGGGTTTCGGTTTGCTGATGCGGCGCTGTTTCCAGAGGCGTTCGAACTCTTCGCCGTCGGGCAATTCATCGAAGCTTTTCATGGTCGCCATGGCCGAGGTTGGGTTCGGGTTTTTCTTGGGCCGCTCTGGTTTCCCGGCGAGCCATGGAACCGAGTGCCGCCCCGCCAATGAGGGCGAAGCCGGATGCAACAATGAGGAAGGCCGCCGCGATCTGCCAGAAGGCCAGCTTGTCGGATTGTTCCCTGGAATCGGCGACTGATTTGCTCAGCGCGTTGATCTGCGAACTCAGGGCATCAAAGCCTGGTTCGTTTGGATTGGGGTTGTCGCAGCTGGCAAGAGTCGCCAGGAGTGCGGCGGTGAGCGCGGCCAGGAAGACACGCATCGCGGCCTGCTTGATCAGGGATGGATGATTCAATTTCATAGGTTGGTATGGGAAGGTTGGTTTATCGGTTGGGTGGGAAATGAATGGGGCCGGACCCTTCGCGAAGAAGAGACCGGCCCCGGTGTTGTGGGTTGTTGTGTTGGGAGCGGCGGATCGAGCGGCGGTTCAGAGGCCCGAAGTGGACGACGTGTGGCAACGATCAAAGTGATCGCACCAGCCGCAGTGTTGACCGGGTGACTTGATCCACTCCTCATGCTCAAGCCCGGACTGGAAGGCATCCATCAGGCGATAGAGCGCGGTTTCCTGAGCAGGGCTCATGGGATCGAGCAGGGTCACCTGAATCTGCGGTTCCTTGGTCTTGATCAGACTGTGAATCTCGAATCCGGATTCCCGCATGCCCGTTGCTGACCGATAGGCCAACGCGTAGCAGGCGAGCTGAGTTTCATGCTGGTGGGCCAGCATCACCGGATCAACCTGCCTTGCTTGGGTCTTCAACTCGACGATGCGGCCATTGCCGCGCACGAGGTCGATGTATCCGAGAAGTGGGGGCAACCCGTGACGGCTCAAATCGCATTCGATCTGCACCTCCACGCCTTGCGGGTTCTCGTCAGCCGCGACCGGGCACTCGGCGAAGTAGCGATCCAACATGGACCACGCTTGTTGTTTGGCGGCCTGTTCCTCGTTGTCATGTTTCCAGGCGATGTTTTGCCCCAACTGGTCCTGATCCCAATTCTGGCAGAAGACGAACCAGAGTTCATCCGGCCCGATTTCTTCACCCCGCCAACGGGCGAGATTCCAGCGCTTGAGAACTTCATGGACCTGCGTGCCGATATAGAGCGTCGGCGCTAACGGCACTTCGATCCGATGAACGTAGCGGTAGTAATATTGTCGCCGGCAGGTTTGCCAGCACTTCAACCGGCTCGCGGACACGTATTTCAGATCAGCGATCGCATCCGGGGACGGTGTCGACCTTTCGCGTGGTGGCTCTGAGGGCGGATCAAGCAGGCGCAGGTATGGAGCACCAGAGATCTGGGCGGTGAAGGTGCTCATCGCTGGGCACCTCCATTTCCGACCGGCTGCCGACCGCGACCATTGCCGTTGTTGCCGCTGAATCTCTCCAGCAGCTCGTCAATGATCCCGGAGGCTTGGAGACGATTCAGTGTGGTCAGACCGCAACGGAAGCGCTGTTGGGCCAAGTCTTCGATCTCGGCACGATCCAGACCGTTCTCGTTGATGAGCCGGTTGATGAGATCGCGCTGCTTGTCACTGCATCGCCAGGAATCCGGATGGTGGTTCCCATTACCGTTTCCGTTGCCATTACCATTACCATTCCCGTTGGAACGCGGCGATCCGTTGCCGTTGCGGGAGCCATTGCTGCCGTTGGTCGGGGGATGGTTCCGGTGGATGTCGTCAGCGCCGGGCAAATAGCCGACCTGACGGATTTCGTTGTCTACACTCGTCTGCAGGGTCGCATAGAGCCGGGCCGTCTCCGCAGCGATGGTGCCGGGATCGGTCAGCTCGACTTCGACGGATGCCGCGAAGGAGTGTGAGGAGTAATTCGGCAGCCCCAGCTTCTTGCTGTAGGCCGCATTCAGTTTGATTGCCATG
>JAGROX010000390.1 GCA_020440025.1 Verrucomicrobiia bacterium | reverse complement strand
TGGCCCTGAGTTGTGAGGCAGCCGAGGCGGACGAGTTGAAGGATGTCTTTCCCTCATTGCTTGCATACGTGGATGGTCTTTCGCAACTCACCGAACTCCCGGGGCAACAGTTGTTGCAAGGGGTCAATAACTCCGTTTTCGCGAAGGCCTACAAACTGGAGGAGTTGCTGTCGAAAAACGAATCCTGGGAGATGGTGCCGTTCGACATCAGCGGGATGTACGACAAAACCATCCTGCCCTATCTCCGGGGCAATGATCCTTCTCGCCTGATTGGAGCGTGGGACCGCCGGATCGCCCAACAGACGGAGATGGTTCGTTTTTTTGCTGCTTTGGAGGCGAAAGGAACAAATCGGGATGATCGAAAAATGGCAGAGAATCGCAATCGCCAACTTCAACAGGGGCGCGCCGGAGGCTTGGTTCGTGCCTATGATGAGTTCGATTTTCAGGAGAACACCCTCCCGGGGTTGCAGTGGGGGCGTCTTCGCGACATGGCGTTGAATGTGGATGCCGTGCAGGGAATTGCCGGAATGCTTTCCTTTGTCAAAGAACGGACCGAGCACCCGAAGGTTTCGAACTGGCTGGATGATCTGACCAATGTCCTCGAAGAAATCGCCAAAGCTCAGGCAGAAGCCTACAATACCACGGCCAGTCCGCCGCCGGCTCCTGCTCCGGCGCCTGTGACAACACCCGCAACAACGGGCGGCTCGAGCACACCGGTGACGGGCAACGTGCCTCCGGGATTGGAGAGGTGATTCTCTTCAGGCAGCCGATAGAGGGCTGCGCATTCGCCAACCACGGCGCCGAGACGACGCTGCGTTGGGCTCGACATCGGTCGGATAGGATTCGATCTCCTCTTCCTCGTCTTTGGCATCTTGAGGAGATGACGGCTCGTTGGAAGCTTCGAGAAGAAGTTCCAGAAAACGTTGACGATGTCCCGGGTCAGCAGGGTCGAGATGGCGGCCCGCTTTTTCGAGCAGGTCCGCCAAGTCAGAAGACTCGCTCAACGGATGTTCGTTGGCATTTCCGGCGCTCAGAAATTGCTCGAAATGGTGACCCTCCAGCATCCAGGCAAACAGCGCTGGCAGCGATTTCTCGTGCAGGCGACGATGCAGATATCGCCATGCGCCGGCTTCGGGAGTGACCATGGATTCAGTGGTCGAGAGCGGCCGGAGCTTGGTGGTCATGGGTGGCCAACCGGTCACTGGTGTTTGGGTGAAGAGTTTTCTGATCTGTTCTGCGGGGAGGTCGGCATCAAAATGAAAAACCAATCGCCAGGGATCGATGTGGTCGAGTTCCAGTTCGATTCCCTCCAAGTGGGCCATCAGTCGGACGATTTCTTCGAGAATGATGCAGGCTTCGTGCGCTTTCAGGGTTCCTCGCTCGGCGATGAGAGAAACGAGGCTGAATCCGTTGATACCTTCTGCGGCGATCAAGGTGAAGTCACTGTCGCAGATGAGGGCGCGTGTGCGAACCATGGAGGGATGCTCCTTGAGATAACTGTGTCCCATCTGCTGGTTTAGGCGAGGCAGATGAGTGCCTCCGACGAGTCGCTCAGGCGGCAGGAAAACGAGATCGAAACGCTCACCACGATCTCCCAAAGTCGCTGAAGGGCTCCGGGGGGAGCGGGCTTGAAGCACGAAAGGAGAGTCGCCGTCCACGGGGTGGCCGTCGTGTTTCAATCGCCACCGTTCCTGAGTGATTTTTTCGAACTCGCTAGAGTCCTCGAGTAGAAGTGACAAGGGACCACGAGGCCGGAGGGATGAATCCAAAATCGTGCCGAAATCAGGTCGCAGATGGTGATCATTGTCGCCAGTGAGTCCGGCCGCTCTCAGGAGTGCCGTTTTTAGTCCCTTCAACTCGCGAATCGCGACCGCTCCCGGTTCGCTTTTCAGGCGTGTGATGAGTGTTCCCAAAGGACCGGAAAGATCAGAACCGGTCGGCGACATGGTCGCCAGTTTCGTTTTTGGTGGGAGCGGTTGGCCTTCTAGAATGTGCTGGAGCAACTGACCGACCCTCTCGATCCAGTGAGCGCCAAGGACGGCGTCAGAGACCGGAACATCGCTGCGATCAAATCCCAGATGAGTCAGACGAAGGGTGAGGCGTCGCCCATAGGTCAAAACCACCGAGACATCTTCGAGTGAAAGAGTGGCCAAGAGTCGGGGGAAGTCCGCCAAGTAGCTGACCATTTCGGACAATTGAAGCACCAGGTGAACGCCCAGAGGTTTCGGAAGTTCTGGGTTACGCTGGAGATAGTCGATCAGGGGTTCACCTTCGATAAATTCAGTGACGCAATAGAGGTGCTCGTCGGAATCGATTCCTGATTCGAGAACCAATGAGATCGCGGGATGGTAGAGGCGCTCCGCCAAAGTCAGGCGCTCGCGAATCGATCGCGCCCGCTGAGGTCCCAGCCCCGTCTCTGACCCCAGTCGATGGATTTCGACTAGCCGATGGTGGTCGGGATCAAAGCCGATGTAGCGAGTGGAGGTTTCGCATTCTTCACTCAAACGCTGAGGCTCGCCCTCTTCGGTGAGGCCGAGCACAAATGAACTGGATTCTGGGAGCTCCATGAGTAGAAGGTCAAGGTTTCGACGGGAAACGGGGAAATCTTGGAAATTCTATCGCCAAAGCTCTGATTTTCAATAATTATCGCAATTTATCGTCTCAGGTATGCGAAGCGTTCCTTACCGCTGAGCGTCCCGAGTGGGACTTAGAAAAAAATCTCAATCTGCCGCCGGGATGAGGCGATGGGAGCGAAAGGCAGAGGCTGAGAGTGGCAGCTCTTTCAATCTTTTCGCTGGGCGGAGATGCCTTCGATCCGGCAATTCTCCATCTTCAGGTCGAGATCCATCCCGGCGCAGGTGCCGAGAATGGAGGCTGGTTGACCGATGCTCAACAGCGTCGAGCGATCATTGCGGTTGACCAGCCGGCCCTGGGTCGAGAGAACCTCAGCGTGAAAGCTGGCGTCGCGTTTGATATGGCAGCGCACTCGGGTATCGGAATCGGTCTTGAGCAGAACGATGATCTCTTGAACTCCCGTCTCGAATCCCTCGATGACGCCGACAACTCTCAGATAGCGTTGACCATATTCCTTGCTGGCCGCTTCGCGATCCGTTTGATAGGCCTTCGTCAATTCGGAGGCACTGACTTCTTTCGCTTTGAGCAGTTCGCTGCGGTCGTTGGAAGCGACTTTGGTGCCGACGGCGTCGCGTAGTTCGTCATTTTCAGATTTGAGCGCCTCGACTTCCTCGCGCAGAGCGGCCACTTCCAACCGTAGATCGTCCACGGCTTTGGCAGTCTCCAAATACGACTCCTTCAGCTCCGTCAGTTGGTTCGGCAGATTGCTGACTGATTCCGGAACCTTGAGGTCCTTCACTTTGTTCAGCAGATCGCCAAGAGAAGAGCCCTTCTCCTCAGACTGGGCACTTCCTGAGGTCGCTGTCGCCAGGATGAGAGCAAGGCCGAAAGCGATCCCTAGGAAAGGGCCGAAGGGATGGCGAGGTAAAGAAATCATGACACCAGTATCCTCCCGAATTCTCGGACCACTGACTACTGCAAAATCGCGCCATTCGATTTCGTCCGGCATATACCCGCTGGTCACTCAGCCGATCGACACCGGTGCCAGGTTCCAGATTTGATCGGCATACTCCTGAATGGTGCGATCGGAGGAGAATTTTCCCACTCGCGCCGTGTTCAGTGCCGCCATGCGACTCCAGTGATCTGCATCGCGATAGGCGAGGTCCACTCGAGCCTGTGCCGTCACGTAGGCGTCGTAGTCCGCCAGCACGAGAAAGGGGTCGCCGCCTTCCAGCAGGCTGCTGCGAATCTTGTCAAAAGATCCGCTAGTTCCGCTGAAGTGATCGGAGCAGAGCCAGTCGATAATTTCCCGGAGCTCCTCGTTGTTCCAGTAGTAGTCCATGGAACTGTAGCCATTCTTCCAGAGGGCTTCCACTTCCTCGACCGTCAGACCGAAGATGAAGATGTTGTCACTCCCAACTTCTTCGCCGATTTCGACATTGGCACCGTCGAGGGTGCCGATGGTGAGGGCACCGTTGAGGGCCAACTTCATGTTGCCGGTTCCGGAGGCTTCTTTGCCGGCGGTCGAGATCTGCTCCGAGATGTCGGCAGCCGGAATGATCCGCTCCGCCAGAGAGACCCCATAGTTGGGCAGGAACGCGACCTTCAGCTTGTCTTGAATCCGGGCGTCGTTGTTGATCTTGTCAGCCACGGCGTTGATCGCGTGGATGATTTGTTTCGCCAGCACATAGCCGGGCGCGGCCTTGGCGCCGAAGATAAAGACGCGAGGCACCACATCGAGGTCCGGATTGTGGAGAAGTCGGCGATACTGAGTGAGGATGTTGAGCAGATTGAGATGTTGCCGCTTGTACTCGTGGAGGCGCTTGATCTGAACGTCGAAGATGGCGTTCTCACTCACCGTTACCCCGCAGAGTTTCTGGATGATGCCGCCCAATCGCTGCTTGTTTTGGCGTTTGATATCTCGGAACTCTTCCCGCCAGTTTGGATTTTCGATAAACGGTTCAAGGTCGCGGAGGCGATCGAGATTGCGGGGCCAGTCGTCGCCGATGCTGCGATCGATCAGGTTGGATAAGCCGGGATTGCACACTCTCAGCCAGCGTCGCGGCGTGATGCCATTGGTCTTGTTCTGGATGCGGCCGGGATAGAGGGCATCGAAGTCATGGAACAGATGCTTCTTCAGCAACTGGGTGTGAAGAGCCGCCACGCCATTCGTGGCGTGACTTCCGATCACGGCGAGATGAGCCATGCGAATATTCTTGGGATAGCCCTCTTCGATGATCGAGAGATCGGCTTTCTTGGCGTCGTCACCCGGCCACTTGGCCTCCACATCGATTGAGAGAAAGCGGCGATTGATCTCGTAGATGATCTGCAGGTGTCGCGGCAGCACTTTTTCGAACAGCGGCACGCTCCATCGCTCCAGCGCTTCCGGTAGCAGGGTGTGATTGGTGTAGGAAAAGGTGCGCTGGCAGAGTGCCCACGCCTGATTCCAATCCATGCCCTCTTGGTCGATGAGCAGTCGCATCAACTCCGCCACCGCCACTGCCGGGTGAGTATCGTTGAGTTGGATGGCGGCTTTGTCGGGCAGGGTATTCAGATCTCCGTTCTCGCGGCGATGCCGCATGAGAATGTCCTGCAGAGAGCAGGCCACGAAGAAATACTGCTGCACCAGTCGCAGTTCTTTGCCGCTTTCCGTCTCGTCGTTGGGATAGAGCACTTTCGAGACAGTCTCGCTGAGAGCTTTCTCCCGGACCGCTTCGACGTAGCCGCCCTCGTTGAAGATCTCGAGGTCGAAATCCTTGGAAGCACGGCTTTCCCAAAGGCGCAAAATATTGATGGTGCCGCAGCCATAGCCGGCGATGGGAATGTCCCACGGTACTCCGATCATCGACTGAGTGTCCGTCCAAACCGTGGTGCTCTCACCGACATCGTCGAACTGTTGTTCGACTCTTCCGTAAAGTTTAATTTCAAAAGACCAATCCGGGCGCACGATCTCCCAAGGATTGCCAAATTTCCGCCACTCATCCGGAGATTCCACCTGGCGGCCCTTGACAAAGGACTGACGGAAAAGGCCGAACTCATAGTTGATGCCATACCCCACGGCAGGCAGATCCAGCGTTGCCAGGGAATCCATGAAACAGGCGGCGAGTCTGCCCAGACCGCCATTTCCGAGACCCATGTCATTGCCTTGATTGAAAACGGTCTCGATGTCCTGCCCCATCTCAACGAGCGCCGTCCGGGTATTCTCCAACATGCCCGCACTGACCAGATTGTTCTCCAGCAGCCGTCCCATCAGATATTCCAGCGACAGGTAGTAGGCGCGTTTTACCTTGATTCCCCGATGAACCCGGCGAGTGGCACAGGAGCGTTCCATGATGCGATCCCGAACCGTGAGACACACTGCCGACCACCATTCATAGGGGGCCGCCATGGTGGGATCCACCGCCAAGGTGTGAACGAGATGATTTCTCATCGCCAGTTTCAAGCCCTCCACAGAGCCATCCAATTCGAAGGTCGTTTCCACGCCAGTAGGATAGAGGGGAGGCTGCGGTGTCGGTTGATCGGATTCTGTCATCATGAGAAAGGTCGCTAGATTGGGTGGGAGGATGAGATGGGGTGATTCCAGAGGTAACAAACCCATGGATCAGGTAGTTATCCTGCTCTGGGTTCGCATGTTGCATGCCGAATCGCGAGATTCTTTGTTTGAAGAATTCGATCAGTCCGCGGGCACCGAGCAACGGGCCAGACCCAACAGGGTTAGGTCGTCGACTTAACAGGGTTGAATGGTCGGGACGATGCCTGTCCCGATCAGATTATTGGCCGATATCGAGCAACTCGATGTCGAAAATCAAGGTGCTGTAGGGCGGGATATCGGGTGGCGATCCCTGATCTCCATATCCGAGGTCGTAGGGGACAAAGAAGCGATATTTGGAGCCTTTGCTCATCAGTTGGACTCCCTCGGTCCACCCGGGAATGACTCGGTTCAGCGGAAAGCTGGCGGGCTCGTTCCGGCTGTAGCTGCTGTCGAATTCTGATCCATCGATCAGGGTACCACGATAGTGAACTTTCACCGTGTCCGTGGCGACCGGTTTGGCACCTTCGCCCTCTTTGATCACCTGATATTGGAGTCCGGACGGCAGGGTGGTGATGCCTTCTTTCTTACCGTTCTCATCGAGGAAAAGCTGGCCCGCTTTGGCCTTGGCTGCCTCGGCCACTTTTTGGGCTTCGCTGAAGGCGGCTTGCACCTCGCCATCGCTCATGGCGGACTCTTTGTCGGCGAGGGCGTCGTTGACTGCTTGATTGAACTTTTCGAGGTCGATGTTGATGCCGCTTCGTTTGAGTTGCTTGGCAATCTGGTAGCCGTAGGCGTAGCCAAAGCGTTCTTCGAGCGTTTGCAGTTTGGGTTTGGCAGTTGCTTCAGTGGCGGCGGGAGCCGCGTCCTGAGCGACTGCCGCATGCCCGCCCAGCAGAGCGGAGGCAGTCAGGATCGTGAGAAGGGTGGAGTGGCGCATGAGTGAAGGTGAGGAGTGTTTGATGGGGGCGGGTCGGAACGAAGATCCGGCGAGCCCGGCGCGAGGGCGCAAAAGATAAGGCTTCGCCTGCGATGGTCAATGCCATTCCTCAAGGGGTGGGGTTGACAGGGTGCTAAATGCAATTTAGTTGCGTTAATGAAACCCTCCCCTTTTTCCCTGCGAGTCGCCGCGATGTCTGGTGTTTTTCTGGTCTTGACCCTCGGATTGGTGGGGTGCGACCGAGGTTCCCAAGGAACCGGAAGATCGACTTCGGGAAAACCGGTGGTTTTTGTCTCGGTGGCTCCCATCGCTGGATTGGCCAGTCGTATTGCGGGCGATCGGATCGAGGTCGAGACCCTCGCCGGCCCGGAGCAAGATCCGCATGGATTTTCGCCGACTCCCAAGCAGTTGGTCGCTCTTGGTGATGCCTCCGCTTTCTTCGTGGTTGGCATGCCTTTCGAGCGGCGATTGATCGAGAAATTGGAAGAGGGGGCCAAGGGATTGAGGATCATCGATGTCGGCCACGGCATCGAGCGGCTGGAAATGGATGAGCACGATCATCACCACCATCATGGGGATGATGATCACGCTCACGAGGAGCATGATGATCACGGACATGCTGATGAAGGTGAAGACGCGGGAGTTCTCGGCGACCCCCACGTGTGGTTGTCACCTGCGCTTCTGAAAAAGCAGGCGATTCTCATCGAGCACGCGCTGATGGACATCGATCCCGAAGGGCATGATCTCTTTCATGCCAATTTGGACAAACTGCTCGCAGAACTCGACACGCTCGACGCGGAGTTGACCGTTGCTTTGGCGCCGATGAAAGGGCAGGCTTTCTACGTCTATCACGGTGCCTTTGCCTACTTTGCTCAAGCCTACGGGCTCAAGCAGGAAGCCATCGAAGTTGGCGGCCGCAGCCCTGAGCCCAAGCGGGTGTTTGAGTTGATCGAACAGGCCAAGGCGGATGGGATTCGGTTGATCATCGTGCAGCCGCAGTTCGATACCAACAGCGCCGAGGCCATTGCCGAAGGCATCGGCGGTGTGGTGGTGCCGATCAATCCCATGGAAGGCGATGTGTTTACCACCCTGCGAACTTTGGCTGAAAAGGTGAAAGCGGCGCGTGGTCAGTGAGACTGTTCATCCAAGCGACACGCGGCGGCCGGTCGTGTCGGCTTCGATCGCAGCCTCCATCACCTTGGAAATCCGGACGCCATCGTTGAAATCGGGGGTGATGCCGCCACCACTCGGTCCGGCGGCGATGGCATCGAGGAAATCGGCGACCGCGTGGACGAAGGCGTGCTCGTAGCCGATGATGTGGCCGGGAGGCCACCAGTTTTTGACGTAATCATGGCAACGCTCGGTGGCGAGGATGTCTCGGAAGCCGCGAACTTTTTCGCCGTCGTTTTGTGAGTAGAATTGGAGTCGGTTCATGTCCTCCATGTCCCAGGTGAGGGCTCCCTTGCTGCCGTAGATTTCAAACGTGTGCCGATTCCGTCGACCGGTGGCGTAGCGGGTGGTCTCGATGGTGCCCAAGGCGCCATTGGCGAACTCGGTGGTCATGAGGGCGGCGCATTCGACTTCGACCTCGCCGCGTTGATCGGGTGCCTCGGCGAGGGGGCGCTCGGTGATGAAGTTTTTCATCCGGCAATCGATCGAGGTGATGTCGCCAACCAGGAAATGAGCCAGATCGATGGCATGGGAACCCAGATCCCAGAGCGGACCCGCTGCGGCGGTGGCTTTGCGAAGCTTCCAGTCGATGGGGTGATCGGGATTGATGAGCCAACTCTGTTGATAGCAACCGCGCCAGTGATAGATCTCGCCGATCTCCCCGGCATCGATGAGTTGCTTCGCCAGAACGACAGCGGGACAGCGGCGGTAATTGTGATTCAGGTAGTGAACGACTCCCGCCTTTTCCGCCGCCGCCAGCATGGCTTGGGCTTGTTCGGTGGTGTTGGAGAAAGGCTTCTCGCAGAAGATGTGTTTCCCGGCTTCGGCTGCGGCGATGGCGGTCTCGGCGTGGAGAAACGTGGGCAGAGAAATGTCGATGATGTCGATGTCGTCGCGGGCGATGACCTTCCGCCAATCGGTTTCGATCTCTTCCCATCCCCAGCGATCCGCGAATGTCTGTAGATCGGCGGCATCGCGACCGCAGGCGACCTTGAGCACCGGTTCGAAGGCGGGATCGAAAAACTTGGTGACCTGGCTCCAGGCGTTGGAATGAGCCCGCCCCATAAAACGATGCCCGAGGATGGCGACGTTGAGTT
>JAGROX010000389.1 GCA_020440025.1 Verrucomicrobiia bacterium | reverse complement strand
GCCGCCGTGGACTAAAACGCTTTGTCGGAAATGGGAAGGAAGACACAAAGAAAACATGATTCGGTTCGGACAAAAAATTAAGTTCGCTTGCCTCGCGTTCCTCCTGATCGAAGCGCGCGCAGTCGGCGATGAACCGAAGCTGGGGTTCTATCCTGCCCTGACCGAAGATGGGCAGCCCGCAGACAATGTGATCTCCTCGATCGAAGCCAAGGCGGATCGGGTTGTCTGGTGGGACATCAAGGAAAGATTCGACCTGGGGCTAGGCGGAATCACGGACGGTGTGCGCTCCCCGATTAAACTTTCATACGAGGAGATCAGAGAGTTCCTGAAGGATGAAAAGCACAAGGGTTTGATTGTGGTGCGGTTCGACAAATCGGTGATGTGGAATGAAAATGAGGTGATCCTCGAAAGAGCCGGCAAGGTCGTGAAACAAATGACCGCGGTGGGATACCTGAGGGTCGTGATTCTCGGAGCCCATGCCGTCGGAGTCCACTATATCGCGGACACCGATTTGGAACCGAGAGAGGCAGAGAGGTAGGGCGTGCCAGTCCCTTGGCCGCCGCGTCGAAGCCCTTGGCGTCACGCATCGCCTAAGATCCGCATGACCGCCCCGAGCGGATGAATCATCGTCGCAGTTCGCCAATCGCGAGATCGCTGAGCCGTCCGTCCACCGGCGGTCGAGGGACCGACACGCCCTACCCAGCGAATGGAGATCGCGCCTCGGCGGAACGCCGCCAAAACATCGCCCTTCGCCGGATCGGCCACTCTTTCGACTTCCCAACGCTGCCCGCGTAGACGAAAATCTCTCCGAAACACGGGTGCCGTGGCCGGTTGCCCGAGAGGGTGTTCTGATGGAGAAAACCTCTGTACAGCCTGTCGGATAGAAAAAGCAGAAGGACGATGATGCGGTTGGGCAAACACATGGGAACGGTTCTCTTTCTCCCTTGGGTGACGATGATCCTTGTTTGGATCTCTTCCATCTGGCTTTCGTATCAGAGACAGATCGCGGTTTTTGGCCATGGGCACATCACCATCACGTCTGGCTGGGGGAGCGTATCCATTTCGGGCCAACGCTTTTCTGCCACCGGAGTGAGTCTTCCAGATCTCTCCAGGTTACTGAAGGAAGGGATAAGTCCTTACGAAAGTCTCTTCACCTTCGATAATGGAAGGCCGATTTTTTCGGTTAAACCGAACCTTTCCATGACCCTCAAAGGAAGGGCCGGTTTCAAAGTCGACCGATCTTCGGTGTACCTTTCACTTCCCTATTGGGCGCTCACCATCGCAAGCGGAATCCTCCCACTATGGTGGCTCATCCTATCCTACCGAAAGAAAAGGCATGCCCATTCCCCTTCAGCCGAAGTGCCTTGGCGACAGGACGCCTCATAAATCGGCCAGATCGCTCTCAACGGATGAGTCATCGTCGCACGACGCCACCCGCGAGATCGCCGAGCCGTCCGTCCACCGGCGGTCGAGGGACCGACACGCCCTACCCGGCGAAAGAAAGAAAATCGCAACGCGCCTCGGCGGAACGCCGCCAAAGAATCGCCCTTCGCCGAATCGGCCACTTTCGACTTCCCAACTTTGCCGCCGTTGATTAAAACACCTCCGAAACGCGTGTGCAGTGGCCGTTTGCCCGAGAGGGTGTTCAACCTGGAAAACCCTCTGCGTGGCATATCAGATAGGAAACACAGAGGGATATCATCACGGTCCGCTTCAGAAATTGTCCCATGCCAATGCCCGGAGTCACAGCGGAAGTATTCCCCGAGATTGCAGAGTGCTTGGGGATCACGGTTCCACACGTATGGGATCTGGCATCGCACGACGACGAGGTGGCATCTACTTTGAGTATCCGGCAGGTCCAAAAGCTCTCATTGGTCACGGGTGTTGGAATTGGTGATTTGATCGGTTTAGAGTCAGGCGACTCACCATTTCCGATCGAGGCTGGCGAATTCTGCGCTGCGATTCGAAGTCACATTTCCGAAGCCTACTCAGGAATCCCTGCATTCGAGGAAGCGATTGGTTGGAAGGTCGAGGAGTTTTTGCAGGATACCGACCGGCTCTACGATATTGTGAATTGGGACTGCTTGCGTGATGTTGCCTTCAGCGTCGGCATCGATCCAGTGGCGGTGTTGCCGCGCGAAACCCAACAAGCGAACAAACCGTGGGATGCACCCGACGATTATCTCCCTCGTTGAATTAAGGCTCGCCACCGCCGGTCCACCCACTCTAACGCTAGACATCATGTCGCACCCGAAGAAGATCGTGCTGCACTGTCCTCGTGGTTATCAGCCTCGTATCGATACTCTCGTCTCAGAGTTCATTCGTGACGGCGTTTCGTTTGTTGGTGTGGTTGGTCAGGACTGCGCGAGGATTGAGGACATTGTCGATGAGATTGTCGTGGGCGATGGCACTCGTGAGCTTTATTTCATTCTGACATCCAGTCATCCCGACGAGACAATCGCGGAAGCCGTTGAGTTTGCCCGGTCACTCACCGGCGAGTATGCAGGAGATGTTCATGTCATCGAGGTTTGACCATGCGCTGCAGCGATCCCGTCGGTCGAGGGACCGACACGCCCTACCCGGCGAAAGAAAGAAAATCGCAACGCGCCTCGGCGGAACGCCGCCAAAGGATCCCCCTTCGCTGAATCGGCCACTTTCGACTTCCCAACTCTGCCGCCTTGGACTAAAACACCTCTGAAACGCGGGTGCCGTGTTTAGTCGCCCGAGAGAGGGGGGAATTGGAAAACCCTTTGAGTAGTAAATCGGATACGGAACGCAGAGAAATTGATGGTGTTGCTCGATCTTCAACTATGGGAGCCTTTCACATAGCGTTCGATATAGTGGCTTGGATTGGGGCATTTGTTGTCGTGCACTATTTGACCGCATGGTTCCTCAAAGATCCTACGAATATCGAATATTGGACTTCGATTCTTATCGTCTTCATACCGAGTTATGTTCTCTTTTATGGATTGCCATCTGGAGGGGCATTTTCCTATGGGGCGCCTTTGGGAGATGCGTTGCTGACCATTAGAGAAACCTTGGTAATCGGGATTGCCACTCTGGTGGCATGGGGACTCGCGAGTGTTTTCACAATTTTGGTCTGGTGGGAGGACCTGATGATCGGAATTGCATCAGTAGCGTCATACATCATTCTTTATTCTGGGGTTCAATGGATTTGGAATCATATTTTCCCAATGTGATGGGCCATCGAATCGAACAAGGGGAGTCACTCAAGCCCCGGTCGTTTCCGGTCGTAGTGACTTTTCTGATCTACGAATCTTGTTCTCTCCTTCCCCCTATTCCCGGCGGGGGGGTAAGTGCTCAAATGCGGTTGGAAAGGCACCGCAGATTTTGGTAGGGCGTGCCAGTCCCTTGGCCGCCGCGTCGAAGCCCTTGGCGACTGGATTTACCAAAGATCGTCATCACCACCCTGAGCGGATGAGTCATCGTCGCAGGACGCCACCCGCGAGATCGCTGAGCCGTTTGTGAAATTCGAAAATGCCTCCGACGACCGTTTTTGGCACCCTTGAAATTCGGAAACACCTACGACGATCGTTTTTAGCACTTCTAAAATTCGGAAACACCTCCGACAACCGTTTTTGTCACTTCCGAAATTCGGAAACACCTCCGACGACCGTTCTCGCAACTTCCGAAATTCGGAAACGCCTCCGACGACCGTTTTCGCCACTTTCGAAATTCGGAAACGCCTCCGACGACCGTTCTTGGCACTTGTGAAATTCACAAATGCTTCCGACGAACGTTTTTGGCACTTCCAAAATTCAGACACGCTTCCGACGGCCGTTTTTCATACCAACTAGGAACAATCGGCACCGAGCTTACCATTTTGGGCGGTCATCTCAGGCGAAACTGGACATGTCCAAAATTGTTGCACTTTTTTCTTGAACTATCAGAGGTGTTTTGAGAAAAACAGACTAATCCGAATGAACAGCCGGTCATGAACAAACTAAATCCCTATTTCAGAAACCCCTTCTTCACTCCGGCGATCAGCATCAATCAGTATGCGGCGGGAACCACTGATCATCTGGGCAGATTGACGGAAAATCCGCATCCCAAGCTCAATCCGTTGATCGCCCCGACCTCTACGGCTCTGGCGAATTTCGAAGAAGCCATCACCGACAATGCAGCCAAGGGCGCGCTGCGGAAGATGCGCAAACGGATCAAAGACAACTTCCGGGCGACCATCTCGGCCCAGGTGGATCTGATCATGGGCGGCGTCCGTCGCGCTCTGGCTCAGAACAATCGACCACCAGAAGAGGAGCTACAATATCTGCCCGGCGGACTCAGTCCATTCACCCGCCTGCCAGATGATGGGATGGACAACGAGTTGGAACGTTTCGCCGGGGTGCTGGCTGATAGACCCTTTGCCAAAAATGATTGCCGAAATCCGAAAAATTGACTTGTACGATTTTCTATAAAGGCAACAATG
>JAGROX010000388.1 GCA_020440025.1 Verrucomicrobiia bacterium | reverse complement strand
ATCTGCTGGCCTACCTCCTGAGCGCTGGCAATCCTGATGACCCCATGTTCAAGTAAGAAGGGGTTCGGAAACTACAACTGATCCCGATGCTGATCCACGCGATCCCGATCCGGAATTGCCGCTTGGGCACCTGATCTCAGTGTAGTCAGCGCTCCCGCACAATTGGCGGCCAGCACGGCGTCGCGCAAAGATTCCCCCATCGCCATCCGGGCGGTGAAACACCCGGCGAAAGCGTCTCCGGCTCCGACAGTATCAACCGGCACCACGGGCAGTGTCGGTGCCTCAAATGCCTCGTCCGGCCCAATGACCAGCGTCGCATCACTGCCGCGCGTCACCACGATGCCATTGACTCGAATGCCCTTGAGAAATTCACGGATCTCGACCGCCGCATCCAACTTGATCGGAAGATCTTCCAAGATTTCATCGGCCTCGTTCTCGTTGACGATGAGGTAATCGATCTCGACCGACGCCCAAGGAAAGGTCGAGCGGAACGGCGAAGGGTTCACCACACTCAACACTCCCGCCCGATTGGCGATTCGCAAGGCCTCCACCACCACCGAGAGAGGCACCTCAAACTGAGCCAAGAGAGCATCGGCCTCAGCGATGAATGGATCACGAGCGCGAATCTGGTCCGGCGAGGTCAATCCGTTTGCCCCTGAGGTGACCACGATCGTATTCTCCCCCATCGCATCGACACTGATAAAAGCCGAGCCGGTCGACGTGCCCTTGACCTGGCGAATCCCGCTGACATCGATCCCCTGCTTCTTGAGGTAGCTGAGATAGGCGCGCCCAATGTCATCCGCGCCCACCGAACCCATCATGCGGACGGCACACTCCTGGCGAACCGCCGCGACTGCTTGATTGGCACCCTTGCCTCCATAAACGATCTCCAGATCAGACGCGGCGACGGTCTCGCCCGGCATGGGCAAACGTCCCACTTTGGCGACATAATCTACGTTCAGGGAGCCGACGACGGCGATGGAGGGTTCGGAGGCAGACATGAATGGAAAAAAATCACCCTAGTTGCACCCTTTCAGCTGGGCAACGTCGTCTTTTCACCGTTTTCATCAATTCGCACCAGCGTGACATGATTCGAAAAAATTTCCTCCTGCTCCCGCCAAACACGAACCTCCCAAGTCACTGAGGTCCGGCCCTTGCGACAGTTATCCACGGTGAATCTGAGGATGGTGCCCTCGCGAACCCCTTTCTTGAACTCGACGCTGTCCATCGCCACGGTGACGAAACGACAGTCAGGAAACGCCAGCGTCGCCGCGATCCAGGCGACTTCATCCACCCACATCAGGAGATGCCCGCCGAAAAGGAACCCATACTGGTTCAGATGCTCCGGCATGACGAGTTTGTAGTTCTCCATGGTGAAAGATTGCCGCTTTATCCGGCGTAAAGTGAATGTACCTTAACCTTCGTTCGTCATAACCTGCGAATCAATTCCCTCCCATGTTTTTCCGCGCCCCCGTCTCTCGCCGCCGCCTGCTCTCCGGGCTTCTCTTTTCTGTCGTCGCTTCCGGCCCGCTCGCCGCAGACGAAAAGACGCTGGATCAGCTCAATGCCGACGAGGTGCTGCGATTGGTGCGCTACAGCTACACACTCTACGACCGGGATTTCGTCGGTCAGTTGCGCCAGGGGCTGAATACCAAGATTCCATTCACCTTGTCGCTGCAGCCGAAGTATATCCGCTTCAAATTCGACAATCCGCCTCAGATCATTCATCTCAATACTGCCAACGATCAGTTCTTTCTCAAAGAAGTCGTCGCTGGCAGCGATGCGGCGGTTCCGCCGGAGCGCTACGGCGAGAGCATTCGCGGCACTGATGTCACCTACGACGACCTTTCGATGCGATTCCTTTACTGGCCCGAGGCTAAGATCGTGGGCGAAGACAAGCTCAAGACTCGCGATTGTTGGGTCGTCCGAGTCCGCAACCCCGATGGCCACGGTCGCTATGCGACGGTCGATATCTGGGTCGACAAAGGCAGCGGCGGCCTGATGCGCATGAACGGCTACAACACTCAGGGACGCGCCACCCGTCGCTTCGAAGTGCTGCACGGCAAAAAACTGGAAGACGTCTGGATGGTCGATGAGATGCGAATCGAAACCTTCGATCCCGAAACCGGAAAGCGCCTTTCGCATACCTACCTCGAAATTCTCGACACCGCGCCGACCGCTCGGGTGGAAAAACCGGGCGAGTAAGCTCAAGCCGTCAACGCCCGCACCAATACCGGCGCGGCGAGATGCAGGGCAACGAGCAGTCCCAGCGCCAACAGGGCACTCGCGAGAATCACGAAGGCGCCTTCAAATGTCACCAACAGCCGAATGGTGGCCGGGTCGGCACCGATCTGCCGAAGACTGCTGAACTCCCGGGCGCGCAGTCGGTTCGACAGCAGAAATACCAGCACCGAGATCGCCAGGGCCGCCGTGCCGACCAGTGCCAGCGCTCCGACTACGAGTCGCTGCACCTGAAAGACGGTCTCGAACAACTCGTCCATCACCTTGGCCGGTTCCACCAGCAGCACGCCGCTGCGCTCCACATCCTGATAACGCCCCATGAGAATCGTCCGCGATTTTTCATCACGAGGCACCACGATGGCCGTCGTCACCGGAAAGCTTCCCGGCTCACCGTGAAAGTGAAAGCTACCGATGTTTTCGTCCGTGATCTCGGTGTATTCCACGACCGAGGCATTCAGTTTTACCTCGGCGCCTTCGGCATCCTTTGCGAGCACCTGCGACTCATCGACCTCACGGGCATCCTGATGCCCGTGAGCCAGTCCCTGAATGATCCAGGCCGTCTTGAGATCCACAAAGATGGCCTTGTCATCGGGCGTTCCGCTCGGCGCCAGCACGCCGGTCACCCGCATCTTTAGCGGATACACCCCGGCCAGATCGAAAACCGCTTCGGGCGATGACACCACGGTATCGCCCGCTTTCAATCCTCCGGCCATCGCGACCGAGTGCCCGATCACGCAATCACCGAGACGGGTCATGAGCTTTCCTTCCTCCACCGCCAACCCTCGAAACCGGAAATAGTCGATCGTCGTGCCGACAATGCGATGTTCCTTGGCCGAAAACCGGGCGTAGATCGGAATCACCGTCGCCAGGCCATCCTTGCCCGCCGCTGCCGTTTGATCACGAGTGAGCGTCGCCAC
>JAGROX010000387.1 GCA_020440025.1 Verrucomicrobiia bacterium | reverse complement strand
AAGACCTACTCCAATGGAAAGGATCCCGGAGTTTTCACTCGATCATTCCATCGGTCATCCTTGAAGAGCGTCCCCAACAGGTCGGTCCAACTCCCATTGACATCGGCACCTCCCGACACGAAAAAGGGCTTTCTCACAGTCACCCCCTCCCCGCCCCAGCCGTGTCCAACACTCCTGCCGACCTCATCGACGAAGCCTTTGCCCTCCACCAGTCCGGACAACTCGAAGCGGCCTCTTCGCTCTATCGGACCATCCTGACCGAATCACCCGATCACGCCGAAGCCCTCCACCTGCACGGGATCCTGCTCCACCAGATCGGCGATCATGCGGAAGCCGCCAAGCAAATGGCCAATGCCGTCGATCTGGCTCCCCATCATCCGGGCTACCTATACAACTTCGGTGTCGTTCTTCAGGAACTCGGCAATGGCCATGGGGCCAAAGAGGCTTACCAGAAAAGCCTGTCTCTCGATCCCGGTAATCCCTCCTGTTGGGTCAACCTCGGTAATCTCCTTTCGGATCAAGGTCGATTTACGGAGGCCATTGATTGCCATCGAAACTCCCTCAAACTGCAGCCCAATCTCGCAGAACACCTCGTCCGTCTCAGCCGCAGCCTTCGACTGGCTGGCGATATCGAAAATGCGCTTGCCAACCTGGGGATTGCAGTTTCCCTCAACCCCGAAGACGAAAACGCCCAAAGCAATCTCCTCTTCACCAGCCAATACCAGCCCGGCATCGATCTTCCCGAACTCCACCGTCGCCACACCGCCTGGGCTTCACGGTTTCCTGCCCCAATCTCCCTTCACGAAATCGGTGCCAGCGATGACACCGAAGGCGGCAACAGATCCATTCGGATCGGCTTCCTCTCCCCCGACCTCGGCAATCATCCCGTCGGTATCTTCATGGCCCCCCTGCTCGAGAGACTCCGGGAATCAGCCGATCTCACCACGGTCTGCTTCAATGATCAGAAAAAGGTCGATGAATTCCTCATCCGCAACCACGGGAGTGCCAACGAATGGCATGAAATGGCCGGACTCTCGGATGACGAATTGGAACGGCAGCTGCGTGATGCCCGACTTGATGTCCTCATCGAACTGACCGGCCACACCGACAACAATCGGCTCCCCGTTCTCGCCCGAAAACCAGTTCCCATCCAACTTTCCTGGGCGGGCTATGTTGGCACCACCGGTCTGGAAGCGATCGACTACCTCATCTCCGACAACTTTCACACGCCCGACGGCAGTGAGGAATTTTACGCGGAAACGCTGCTTCGATTTCCCTGCGACTACATCCCCTACGAGCCGCCGTCCTACGCTCCGGACATCTTTACCCTCCCCATGCTCCACCAGGGGTATCCCACCTTTGGTTGTCTCAACAACCCCACCAAACTCACCTCCGCCACCATCGCCCTCTGGGGTAAACTGCTTCGCCGCCTTCCGACGGCGAGACTCATCCTCAAATACAAGGGAATGGACGATCCTGTCGTCAAGACGCGGGTTCTTGGCCTGATGGCCGTCGAGGGAATCGAGGCCGATCGCATCGAGATGGAAGGCCAGTCCAACCACATCGAGCATCTCACCACCTTCTCGCGCATCGACGTCGCCCTCGATCCCCTACCCTACTCAGGCGGACTGAGCACCTGCGAGGCCATCTGGATGGGCGTGCCCGTGGTTACCCTTCCCGGCGACACCTTTGCCAGTCGCCACTCCTTCTCTCACCTGTCCAACGCAGAATTGCCCGACACCATCGCGGATTCGGAACAGCGCTACCTCGAGATCGCGACCGCCTTGGTCGAAGATCCTGAAGCACTCGCCGCAAAACGTAAAGCCATGCGCAATATCGTCGCCAACTCTCCTCTCTGCGACCTTGACAGCTTCGCCCAGGACTTCACCAACGCCATCAAGCTGGTGATGGAGAATCAATGACCCGGTTCAATACGAAAAGAGCAGGATAGGGAGACCCGGGCAGATTCCTCGTAACAGAGCAGTCGGCACTTGATTGGGAGATCTCCACTCCGACAAGATGCTGATAGCAAACGGGTATGAATGAATCCGGAGGACGAACCGGGCCAAAGGTTCGGCAGCGCAAAGCACAGGGCTTCAGCCCTGTGACGCTCGAGGATCGAAGACTGCGGCCAGAGAGGTCGCCAGCAATGATGATCGAGCCGCTTGCTTGCGACCTTTGAGGCCGCCCACATATTTCTCCGGTTTCCCTGGGCTTTCAGCCCATTGGCGTCAGGATGAGGGAACGCTGAACGGGCTGAAAACCCAGCCTCTGGAGGGTCCGGCTCTGTCTGGACCCAAGTTTCTCGACTGAGGCAAAGATCGCTCGCTATCCCCTTCCATCAGCCTGGGCGGAGACGGAGCACCGCCCTCCAGGTCATGTTTGGGCAAGTGCCATCGTTTTTCGTGGATGCTTTCAGCTATTTCTCTCTCCGCGCAAAGTGACATCAACACCGCCCCCCCGGTGACGCTTTTGAAAGAGATGCTGCGGAATTGCTTTTTAGCGACAGCCTCTTCACGGCTGGGGGAGAGCGGTTCACCAGCGAGCGGCCTGAAAGGTCGCCAGCGAAATCTTGAATCGCTGGTAAACGGTCTCTCGCCGCCGCCCTCTCAGGGCGGAAAGTCGATGCATCAGTTTCCTAGGCCTCAAAGGCCTGGGCTCTGTGCTGGTGGGCATTGGGCCCACTATCCAGGGCGTTACCTTGACGCTAAAGAGCTTTCAGCCCCGATTGGCGTCCCTTGAATCCATTCACAACCAACGCAAACAATGATTCCGGTTCCTATTAGGAATGAATTTCTGGCGTTTGATCCCCCCCTCCCCATTGAATTCAAACTCGGCTGAATTTTCCTTTGCCCACTTTCCGGCAGACTCACCATTGGGGTATTTTCTGCCTTTCACGGGGAGCTACTGAAGATTCCGGCGGGACTTTGCGCCCGGAAACGAGAATCGAGACTACCTCCATGGAGTTCTGGAGTCTCATTACGGGGCAGAAGCTGCTCCCAAAGCCCAGCCCGGCAATCCTCCGCTCTACTACCAAAAGAGGTGGCCCAAGACCTCAGGGCTCGTGATGCCAATTCGGCGGTCTCTGGCCTGATTATCAAATGCTTGACGCACTTGGGCATCGCGACCGGTCATCTCAGATCCATAAATTCTTTTGGCATGACGACCACCAATGAGTATCGTCATGGCGATGCCAGAGGAGGAGGACGGCGGCGCAAGCCAATCCTGCAGTAATCCAGGGATCTGGCCGGGCGTGATCGCCCCGCAATCCGTGGCCTTGATGACGAGATCGAGAGCCTGTGGTGTGGTGATGCGCTCATCGATTTGAAAGAACCGTTCACCCAATCGACTAACGGCTCGCAAGGTCAGGTGACGTTGAGTTAAACCCACTTTGGGTAGCGCCCCAAATGCTGGAAGCGATAGCTAAAGAAAACCCACCCCGTCAATGACAAAGCAGGTTTTCCGGATCACATGCCAGCCATTTCATGGCGACACGCATCCTTTTCGCGCTGGGCTGTGATGTCCGACCGCCAAGCCGGTTCACGACCGGCATCCGCCAGACAATCCGGCCCGAGCATCTCCCTCATCTCGGCAACCAGCTTGCGCTTGCGGTTGCTCATGCCGCTGTCACTCAGGCCAGCCTCCGCCTTCAGATCCCGCATGGTGTCAACACGAGCAAACGCGACGATTAGCCCCATTGCCAAAGAAGATTGCCGAAATCCGAAAAATTG
>JAGROX010000067.1 GCA_020440025.1 Verrucomicrobiia bacterium | reverse complement strand
GCCCGGATGAATTTCTGCATGAGGTAGTTCTCCTCATTGGTGCAGCGAGCGGACGATATGCCGGCGATGGAGTCGGGACCATGCTCGGTTTTGATCTCGGTAAGTCGCTTGGCGATGTAGTCGTAGGCTTCGTCCCAAGTGGCTTCCTGAAATTCACCATTGTAGCGAATCAACGGAGTCCTGAGCCGATCCGGATGGTTGTAAAATTTGAATGCGTATCGGCCTTTCAGGCAAGTGTGAGCATGGTTGACCTCGGCGTCGGCAGGAGCGGTGATGGCGAGGACCTCATTGCCCTTTGTCTTCACGTCCAGATTGCAACCCACGCCGCAGTAGGTGCAGACGGAGCGGGTAGTTTCGGTCGCTTCGATCGCTTTTGACTGATGCACATCGGAGATGGCCGATGTTGGGCAGGCTTGGGCACAGGCGCCGCAGGAGACGCAATCCGACTCCTCGAAACTTGAGTCCATCCCTTTGATGATGCGGGCATCGAAGCCGCGACCATGCATGGAAAGCACGAACTGTCCCTGCACTTCATCACAGGCGCGGACACATCGTGAGCAGTTGATGCATTTGCTCAGATCGCTCGTCATGTAAGGATGCGAGAGATCCTTGGTGCGATCGAGGTGATTTTTCCCCTCGGGATAGCGCACGCCGCGAATGCCGACTTTGGCAGCCACGGTCTGTAGCTCGCAGTTGCCGTTGACCTCGCAGGTCAGGCAATCGAGCGGGTGATCGGTCAGGACCAGTTCCACGATGTTGCGGCGCAAATCGCGTACGTTCTTGGATTCGGTGAAAATGTGTAGCCCTTCGGTCAGTGGGGTATGGCAACTGGCCACCACCCGGCGCGGTCCCTCAGCAGACTGAGCAATTTCCACAGAACACACCCGGCAAGCGCCATAGGGTTCCAGTTGTGGCGCGTCACAGAGAGTCGGAACATGACCGCGGCCATGATGGCGGTCGACGAACTTCAGGATGGTATCGCCGGCCTTCATTTCGAACGGATTTCCGTCGATATAGGCGACTGTTTGGGTGGAGAGACTGACCATGGAAAGAGAGAAGTGGGGAGGGTAATTTCTGCTCCGGGACTGTAACTTGAGGTCCCTTGGCCTGTCAACGCTATCCGGGGCGGGATCAGGGGTGGTTTCCGGAGCGTGAACGATTGACGGGACTTGGGATTCCATGGAGGCTGGCATCATGAATCGACGCGCCTTTTTGACCGCCGCCGGAGCACTTCCTTTGGCCACTTCGATGCCTCTGCCTCTCACTGCCGCTGAGGCAAAAACCTGCGGACTTGCGATCGGAACCTATGGGTTGCAGTCGCTGTCCCTGGATGATTCCATCGATCTCGTGGCCGAGACAGGGTACGACGCGATCGAGATCACCACCTTTGCCGGATTCACTGGCGACCCCAAGTCGCTGGATGCGGGGAGACGCCGGGATTTGAAAAAGCGTGCGAGTGATCACGGGCTACGAATCTGTGCCTTGATGGCGGATTTGCATCCATCGGCGGATGACGCCAAGCATGCAGAGCAAAGCGAGCAGTTGATGCAGCTTTTTGCCCTCGCTCACGACCTTGCTGAATCCCCGCCGCTGGTTCAGACGGTGTTGGGAGGTAAATCCTGGGAAGGTGAGAAAAACCTATTTCGTGATCGCTTGGCGGGCTGGATGCAGATCGCTGCCGATCAGCGGGGAACCCTGTCGATCAAACCGCATCGGGGGCACGCCATGTCGCGGCCCGAGGACGCGATCTGGCTTTTCGAACAACTCGGTAAACCGAGACGGGTTCGCATGGTCTACGACTTCAGTCATTACGCGTTCCGCGAATCGGCGATGACCATTGCCGATACGGTAGAATCGTCATTGCCATGGACGAACTACGTCGCCGTCAAAGATGCGGTCGAAGTGGATGGGAAAGTGCGCTTTGCTCTCGCGGGCGAAAGCGGAAATCAGGATCACGCAGAGATCGTTCGGGCGTTCCATGCCGGAGGCTATCACGGCGATTTTTGCTGCGAAGTCAGCAGTCAGATCTGGAAGAGCGATCCCAGCTACGATGCGGTCGCGGCCACGAAAACCTGTTACCGGAATCTGTCAGCGGCGTTCGAAAAGGCAGGCGTTGCCCGAGGTTAGTCAATCTCAGGCCAATCGGCTCAGTACCGCACTGGCGAGATTGAGCACCAGAAAAAAGCCGCACATGTCCGTGCAGGTCGTCAGGATGGGGCCGGAGGCGAGCGCGGGATCGATCTTGAAACGTTTGAGCAGGAGCGGCACCAATCCGCCGAGCAGGACCGAGAGAACGGTGTTGAACCATAGGGCACCGCCGATGACGAGCCCCAGCCAGAGGTTGTCTTTCCAAAGGCCGGCAATTGAGCCGAGAATGACTCCCAGCACGAAGCCGTTGATGATGCCGAGGAGGCCTTCTTTCCAGATGATGCGGAGATATTCCGAAGGACGGATTAGCCCGAGAGTCAGTTCGCGAATGCTCACGGCAACTGCCTGATTTCCGGAGCAGCCGCTCATGTCGGAGACGATGGGCAAAAAGACCGCGAGAGCGATGACCGCCTGGATCGTGTCCTCGTACATCGCAATCACGCTGGCCGCGACGAGATTCAGCAGGATATTCGGCGCCAGCCAGGAGAGGCGTCGAAAGGAGCGTTGCATCAACGGCATGCTCCGAAGCTCTTCACCGCCGACAATCCCGCTGGAGTGGAGGTAATCCTCGGTCAGGTGATCGGCGGCCGCTTCCATCACTGATTCGCGAGGGATCACGCCAACGATGATCCCTGCATTGTTGAGAACCGGAAGCCCTAGGTAGTCGCGTTCATCGAAAATCTCCACCAACGACTCCAGGTCATCGGAAGCCTGCACCGAGGCCGGATTGGGAATCATGATCGTGTCGATGTTGCGATGCCTTGGAGTCAGGACCAAGTCGCGCAATCTTAGCACCCCGAGTAGATCGCCCGATTGACCCACGGCATAGACGTATTGCACGTCGAGGTCGGAATAGTCCTCTGCATTTTCGCTCAGTTCCTGAAGCACCATGCCCACCGTGTGGGTCACGGGAAAAGCGGCGAAAGCCTCCGTCATCAGACCACCCGCGCTGTCCCATTGGTAGCTGGCCAGTTCTCGAAGATGATCGGCTTCATCGACATCGTCCAACTCGGCGAGAACGGCCTCCGAGTCCGCCTCATCCATTTCCTGAAGCAAATCGGCGCCGATGTTGTCAGGAAGGTTCTCGACAATGTCGGCCGCGGCCTCCGGAGACATCTCCTCCAGCAATTCGACCGCCTGGGCTTCAGGCAGCGATTCGAGCAACTCTGCGGCGTCCTCGGGGTCGAGGCGCGAGAGAATCAACTGGTGTTGCTCGGGTGAAAGCCGGGAGATGGCGCGCCGGGTATCCTCGGCCGAAAGCTCCTCCAACACCGCCAAGAGGCGCTGAGAGTCGCCGGTTTCCAGCGCTTCGGTGATTTCCTCCCACGGGCGATCAAACTCGGGCGGGAGCGGTGCGAGATCGGTGGTCATCTGGGGAAGAGGAGGAAAAAGAATGGGGCGCAGATTTCAGCGAGGGCCAAAAAGGGCAGGGCTTGGGCATCAGCGAGCCCGATCAAGAGACGGAGTTGGCGCGACGTTGCCACCGCAACAACCATGCCGAAGCTGATTCGGTCAATGCCTGACCTGAGAAATCGAAGCTTAAAGTGTTTCGCTGAAAAACGGCTGCAGTTCCTCTTTGAAATACTGGAGCGCATTCTGAATCGGCAGAGGTACGCCTCCGCCGAGAGCACAAAGCGAGGTCGACTGCATCGTATGCAACAGGTCGCGCATCAGTTTCGGATCGATCTGGTAGTCACCATCCTGAGCTTTGGCTGCGAGTTCCTGCCCCCGAACTGAACCGAGTCGGCAGGGAAAACATTTGCCGCAACTCTCGTCGGCGGTGAACTGAAACATATGCTCGATGTATTGAATCATCGGGAATGATTCCGGAATCGCCACCACGCCAGCGTGACCAAGGAGGAATCCCGCATTCTTAAAGCTCTCGAAATCGACCGTCAGGGAATCGATGTGGCTGATCGGGACAATTCCGCCCAGCGGACCACCGATCTGGATGGCCTTCACGGGCACCTTGAACCCGCCACCGAGTTCGTCGATGACTTGGCGCAGCGGCGTGCCCATCGGCACTTCGTAGCAACCGGGTGTGTTGAAATTCGAATCCAGCGACACCAGCTTGACCCCGGTCGAGTCAGAGGTGCCCATGGCCGCATAGGCCGCTCCACCGTTCTTGACGATGAAGGGCAGGTTGGCAAAGGTCTCGACGTTGTTGAGAATGGTCGGCTTGCGGAAAAGTCCCTCGACCGTGGGGAAAGGCGGGCGCACGCGAACCTCGGGACGAGCGCCTTCCAGCGAGGCGAGCAACGCCGTCTCTTCGCCGCAGATATAGGCACCGGCGCCTTTCACCACTTTCAGGCGGAAATTGAAGCCACTGCCAAGAATGTCGTTTCCAAGGAGCTCGGCCGCCTCGAGCTCACCAATCGCCTCGGCGACAATGCGGACACTGTCCGGATACTCGTGGCGGATGTAGAGCACCCCTGCATCGGCTCCTGCGAACCATCCAGCCACCATCATGCCATAAAGGACGGAGTGCGGTTGGTGCTCCATCAGATATTTGTCAATGTAGGCACCGGGATCTCCCTCGTCGGCGTTGCAAACGATGTATTTCGGAGTCGCTGCGGCCTCCCGGCAACTCTGCCATTTGAAGCTCAGCGGAAATCCGGCGCCGCCGCGGCCGCGGAGTTTCGACGTCTTCAGTTCCTCGAAAAGTGCGTCGCGATCACCACCTGCCAGCAGCTGGCGGAAGGGCGCATAGTAGGCGTCGATTCCCGGAAACGCTCCGGTCAGCACCGGCGTCTCCAGTGTCGAAGCGACGGCATAGTTGTCAGAGGCATCCGCCTCGCCGCCTTCAAACTGAGTCGCGAGTTGCTCGGCTGATTTGCCCGAGTAGTTGGCTCCGTCGTGATGATAGGCACCACCCTCGTGACAGCGGCCGAGGCAGCAGATGTGGCCGATTTCGTCTTTGGAAAAGTGTTTCTCCAGCTCATTCTTGAGTCCGTCCTGGGTTCCTGCCACGAGACAGGCGCTGCCGTTGCAGACGAAGACCTTCTTGCCCTCGTTCTCCGCCTTCAGGAAATCATAAGCTGAGACCGCACCCAGTGTCACCGCTTCGCCCACCAGATACTCCTCGGCCAGGCTCTTCACCGTTTCTGCGGTTTCCGCCGTGCCATTCTGCTCGGCGGCTTCGACCATGCGTTCGAAGTAGTTCTTTTCGATACCTTTTCGAAAGGAGAGAGCGCTGATGTTTTTGGACATGAGAAAGGGAAAAGGAGATTTCGGCGGTTTATCGGAACCGTGTCAGGGGAGGGTGGGACAAGGTAGCGAGGACTTAGGCGGGATGCCAGCCCATTTTCAGGCCTATCCGATTCCACTCGGGCGATTTCCGGCGCATTTTTTTGAATTGCCCTGAGAGATCGATCTCCGTTAGGCTGGCGGCATGAATGTGATGCGTTTTCGCCCCTTGATGAAAGTCATCGCTTTTTGGACCATTCTGACTTGGATCACGCTGATCACTTTGTTGATCGTGCTGGTCATCTGGGATGTCGTCGATTCTGACTGGGTGCAGCGCGTCACTTGGACGGCCAGCACTCTCACTGGCGGCGTCCTCCTGATATGCGTCACNGCTGCCGAGGAAGATGCCGAGCGGCGTCGGCTCTCTGACTGCGATGATGATCGTGGCGGTCGCGGCGGCTCACTCCATGACGCGCTGACGCGGGCCAAGGAGGAAAGCCACCGATAGAGCGAGCGGCGATCCGACTCAGGTCGCCGGATTCTCTTTTCCCGAGCGAATCCAGATCACACAAGCCGCGCACACCGCCGCCGCGACTCCCGAGACGAGACTGATCACCAGCGGACTAACGATCGCTGCCGCCGGGGTCGAAGGCAGGGTGAGAAACCAGATGGCGAACACGGCAGTGCAAGCCACCAATGCCAGCAGAGGCGATGTGCCAATCGCGGCAATGGCATAGCGAACCGGGCGTGGTTGCTGGATTCGCATGGCAAACACGAGCCAGGCAATCACCGTGACCGGAATTGCTCCTAGCATAATGGCGGGCATGAGAGGTATTGGCAGTTCCCAGATTTCCAGCAAAGCGGCGCTGAGGCCGATGGCCACGGCGGAACCGAGGGCAAAAAGGGCACAGAGCAGCAGATTGATGGCGGCAAGGATCAAGCCGGGCTTGAGGGCAGGTAGCAGTTCTTTGATTTTCATGACGATCCGAAATTGGACCGCCAATGTGAAGCCTGAATGAACTCCCCGTGAAATCTTGGCGAAATCTCTCAGCCCCGCTGCTGTTCCTTGGCCCAACTGTCCCTGAGTCCCACCGTGCGATTGAAGACTCGCGCATCTGACGTGGAATCCGGATCGACGCAAAAATACCCCAGCCGCTCGAATTGAATCGAGTCGCCCACCTTGGCGTCTGCCAGTGCCGGTTCCAGTTGGCAACCGCTCAGGATCTCCAATGAAGCCGGGTTGATGTGGTCGAGGAAATTCCGCTTCTTACTGTCGGGATTGGCGTGATCAAACAAACGATCGTAGACCCGCACCTCCGCCGGAACGGCATGACGCGCGCTGACCCAGTGAACAGTGCCTTTCACCTTGCGTCCGTCCGGCGGATTCTCGCCGCCCCGAGTTTCAGGGTCATAGGTGCACAGCAATTCTGTCACCTTGCCCTCAGCGTCTTTCACGAAATCCTCACACTTCAGCCAGTAGGCGCAGCGGAAACGCACCTCGCGTCCCGGACCTAGTCGGAAGAATTTCTTCGGCGGGTCTTCCATGAAATCGTCGCGCTCGATGTAGAGTTCGCGGCAGAACGGCACCTTTCGAGTCCCGGCATTGGGATCCTCCGGATTGTTGATCACGTCGAGTTCCTCCACCTGATCCTCCGGGTAATTGGTGATGGTCACCTTGATCGGATCCAGCACCGCCATCCGCCGCTGGGCATCGCGGTTCATCACTTCGCGCACCGCGTTCTCCAGCAGGGCGAAGTCATTCGTGCCGTTGAACTTCGTGATCCCGATCGTTGCGCAGAAATTCCGGATCGCCTCCGCCGGGTAGCCGCGCCGCCGCATTCCTGACACCGTGGGCATTCGTGGATCGTCCCAGCCGCTCACGTGATTTTCATCCACCAGTTGGAGCAGCTTGCGCTTGCTCATAACCGTGTAATTCAGGTTCAACCGGGCAAACTCGATCTGTCTCGGGTGACTCGGTACCGGCAGATTGTCGAGGAACCACTCGTAGAGCGGTCGATGATTCTCGAACTCCAAGGTGCAGAGGGAGTGCGTGATGTGCTCCAGCGCGTCACTCTGTCCGTGGGTGAAATCATACATCGGGTAGATGCACCACTTGTCACCCGAGCGATGGTGATGCGCCCGCAGAATGCGGTAGAGCACCGGGTCACGCATGTTCAGGTTTGCATGCGCCATGTCGATCTTCGCCCGCAGCACCTTGCTGCCGTCGGGGAAATTCCCCGCACGCATCGCTTCGAAGAGCGCCAGATTTTCCTCGACCGACCGATCGCGAAACGGCGAGTTCACTCCCGGTTCCGTGAGATTTCCGCGATTTGAGCGGATGTCCTCCGGTGTCTGATCGTCCACGTAGGCCTTGCCGTCGCGGATCAGCGTCACCGCCCAAGCATAGATCTGATCAAAATAGTCGCTGGCAAAAAACAGGTGATCGCCCCAGTCAAATCCCAGCCAGCGGATGTCCGCCTGGATCGAGTCCACATACTCCTGCTCCTCCTTCGACGGATTCGTATCGTCAAATCGCAGATGACAGCGACTGCCGTATTCCTTGGCGATGCCGAAGTTCAGGCAGATCGATTTCGCATGCCCGATGTGTAGATAGCCATTCGGCTCCGGAGGGAAACGGGTCACCGGCGCCGAGTGTTTCCCCGAGGCTAGATCCGCGTCGATGATTTCGCGGATGAAATCCTTGCTGTCGCGCTTGTCGGAAGGAGAGGGTGAAGAGGAGGGGGATGAAGAAACGTCGCTCATAATGGGCTTCGCCAAAATGCCCGCAGGCAGGCCGAGAGCAACGGAATTCTAAAGTGCGTAGCATGGAATTCCCATTCCGTGCCCGTCCCCGTGGACTTCCAGTCCGCGATTCGGGCTTCCCAGTGCATCGGGACTCGCGGGCGACAAGCCTACGGGGAAGGGCACGGGTTGAAAACCCATGCTACGTGCGACGCAATTTCCTCAACAGGGTAAGGTCGGGAGCTTGACCCTGTTGAACGCGGCTGATCTCAAAACGTCCCTCACACATCCCGATGCGTCGGCACAGGGCGACCGGGACGGAAATGCTCGAAGTGATCGAGGCTGAGTTGGAAGGTGTCACCACTGAGGGCGGCGATGCTTTCGCCGACAATGGCGGAAAGGCGATCGGGATCGCACTCGGCTCGCAAATTCAGGATGATCTGGCCGCCTTCGATGGGTTCGTCGAGTTCCTGGCACAACTCGGGACGGAAGTCGTTGCGAACGAGATTCACGATGGCGACTTCACCAGCGAAGGCGTTGTCAGGGCTCAGGGTCATCTTGAGATGGGCGACTTCGGCTTCGTCGGCTTCGAGCCGACCCTGGATTTCCTTGGCAATGGATTCCAGTAGCGGACCGGCATCGACTTCGTCCTCGACGGTCAGGGAAATGGTGGCGTTCAGCCAGCCGAGCAGGGCTTCGCCGTCGGCGTAGATATCGTAGTCGATCTCCAGGGCGGGACGGGCGATCTGTTCTTCAGATTCGAGAATGGAAAACCACTCGTCCAGCCCCGTGCCCTCCCGCGCGGAAATGGCGAGGATGCGTTTGTCGGGGAATTCGGTGGCGAGGGCCGCGCGAAGTTCGGCCTCGGTCTCGGCATCGATGAGATCGCGCTTGGAGATAATGATGACGTCGGCTTCCTCCAATTGCTTGCGATAGATGTAGAGGACTTTTTCGGAGAAAGAACGGCCTTCCTCCAACCCGAGGATGCGTCGAGCGCGCATGGGATCGACCAGCACGGACAACGGGGCGATGGAAAACTGCTCGCCATAGATGCGGCGCAGGGGGTAGCTGACGGTGGCAACGAGATCGGTGCAACTGCCGACGGGTTCGGCGATGAACACCTCGGGGCGGGCTTCTTCTGACAGCCGATTGGCGGCGTCGACGAGGGAATTGAATCGGCAGCAGAAACAACCACCGGAGATTTCCTCGGTGGCAAACCCGCGTGACCGCAACATGGCGGTATCGACCAATTCGCGCCCCTGATCGTTGGTGATGAGACCGACACGTTTTCCCTGATCGGCGAGATGCTTTGCGACCGCGGCAACGGCAGTGGTCTTCCCGGCGCCGAGAAAGCCGCCGATCATGAGGTAACGGGCTGGAGAGGTCATGGGAGGGAGATTGGCAACAGTTGCGGGTTTGTGCAACTGTTTTTCGGAAGCTTCGGGGGTGAAATCGAACTGACAGCAACCAAGGTCGAGAAATCCGGTGTCCTCGGGCGATTGGAGCCGCTTGCGGAAGGCAGGGGTGATGGTGACAAACTTGAACCGACCTTCGCGATGAATGGTAACGATGCCGACCTCAAGAAGGACTTTGATGTGGCGGGAAACGTTGTAGTTCGAGAGTTGAAGACGCTCGCCCAGTTCTCCCAGCGTCACTGCTTTTCGATCACTGGCGAGCAGGCGAACCATGCGCCAACGGCTCTCGTCGCCGAGGGCGCGGAGTATCGGCAGGCAATCATCTTCATCGACTCGGGACATGGTCCATCAATCACGGCATTCCCGTGGCCAGCGCAACGCGAAAGTTGAGGCAGGTCATTCTGCATTCAGCGACCAGTGCGCCTGCCGCAAGACGGCGCGCGGGGAATCGGCCATGTTTTCATACCAGACGGTGACCAGCGAGCCATCGTCCAACTGCACCGTGCTCGGATAGCCGAGATCGCCACCCACGCCGTCGTCGGAAAGGGTGACGGGTTCCGACCAGGTCACTCCTTCGTCGCTGCTGACACGGGCCTGATTGCCGAAAGGTTTGCGGCGGTGTCCGTAGGTCATCAGCAATCGGTCGTCGGCGAGTCGGAGCAAATGCGAAGGCAGGCCCCAGACCCCGATAGGATGAGGCACAGACCACGTCTTGCCGCCGTCGGTTGATTCGGTCTGCAAAGTTTCACCCTTGTTGGCGGCATTGTGATTCCGGATCTGGACGACGATTTTACCGCTGGCACACTCCACGCCATGCAGTTCGTGGTAGCTGCCGGTCGCGTCGTCGCCCTCGCGTGTGGGAATGTCCGCCAGCCATTGCCAGGTTTTGCCATCGTCCTCTGAAACCGAAACGCCAACTCGTTTGCCGTCTTCCCACAGAGCCTTGCCGGGATAGAGCAGGCGACCATCGGCGAGTTGGATGGGACCGTGGGGCGAGTTGGCGATGGTATCGATGCGGGCCGACCAAGTGACGCCGCCATCAGTGGAGCGGATCGCCCATTCTCCGAGATCTGCCGCGCGGGCAGCGTCGTCTGGCAACCGGGCATGGGCAGCCAACCATTTCGGATCTTCGGTGTGCTTCCCTTTTTTCAGGTAGTAATCGTCATAAGCCAAGGAGGTGAAGGTGGTCACGATCAGTGAACCTTTCGCGGTTTCAAGGCATCCCGAGTCGCGGTCATCGATGGCGCTGTCGAGGAGGGTGCGTGGGAAGGTCCAGGATTTCCCGTTGTCTCGGGATTGCATCATTTCCACCGTGCCAAAAGGGCAGACATGTTCCTCGCGTCTCCCGGACCAGGTAAGCATCAGTTCGCCGTTTTTCCGCCGGCAAATCGTGGGCCAGCCATGGTAATACTCGGGTTGTTGAGAAATGATCTTTGTCTCGTGAATGGTCGCGGACGGAGCCGCAGCAAAAGCAGCGCCGGGAATCGCGAGGGTCGAGAGAGCGGCGGCACCCGAGTGGGCGAGAAAGCGACGACGGGAAAGGGGAGAGGAATGGGAATTTGGGTTCACGGGAAACATCATGGGGAATTCCGGAGGGGGCGGCAATCCCGCAACCATGTATGGGTAGGGCTTGGCCTCCGGACACGCATTGGCCATGCCCGCTACCGTTTCAGCATCAATAGCGCCATCACCGACATGGCATCGCGAATCTCGCCGCGCTCGGCCATGGCAATGGCATCGGCGAGTGGCAATCGGCGCACGGAGATCTGTTCTGTGTCCTCCGGATCGGTCTCGGCCTGGGTGAGCCCTCTGGCGACATAGAGCCAGGCGCGCTCGTTGCTGACGGAGTTCGAAAGCTGAAGTTCGCCCAGGATCATCTCGAATTTCTCGGCAATGAGGCCAGTCTCTTCGCGCAATTCACGAGCTGCGGTTTCGAGCAGATCTTCACCCTCAGGACAGCCGCCTTCCGGGATTTCCCATTCATAGGTGTCCTGAGTGTAGCGATACTGGCCCACGAGCCAGGTAAAGCCATCCTCATCAATCGGCACGACGCCGACCGCCCGGTTTTTGTATTCAACGACCCCGTAGATGCCTCGGCCACCGGCGGGGTTCGTCACCTGATCCTCCCGAATGCGAATCCAGGGATTCTGGTAGATCTCGCGCGAGGTGTGCGTGATCCACGGGTTGGATTCGTCGTAAAAAGGAACGGATTCGGAGGGCATGAAAGCGGTGGTGAGAAAGGGAAGTCGGTTCGCTTACCAACGGATTGTGTCGGAATTTTTCAAGACAGATCGGAAATGTCTGTCTAAATTCCATCTCCCATGAAGTTTTTTCGATTTGGACTATTTCAGATGACGACGGTTGGTGGCCTCTTGGCAATGGGGCTTTCGTCGTGCGAGACGAACTCTGATTTTGAGCCGGTCGATACCACGCGCGATGCTGCCGCCACGGCTGAGATGATCATTCCCTCCGGGTTTTTGAGGACTGACTACGCGCCCCTGACCCGGTGGATGGACGAGAGATTTGAGGTGGAATACCGGAACATGACCCCGGAGTTGATCTTCGATCAGGCACCGATTGCCGATATTCGCTACGACACGCGCAGTTTGCCCAAAGATGCCCCCTTGTTTCATCTGACATCGAACTCGATTTCCCGTCGTGAGATTCTCTACAAGGTTTCCGAGTTTTGGGATCTCGACATGAGCATCGAGGCCGAGGGCGACACGCCTTCCTACGTGCTGGTCAGCGGTCGCTGATTCAACTCAACAGGGTATGGTCGCGGATCATACCCTGTTAAGTTCTGCGCGATTTCAGGGCGCCGCTGATGTTGGGATCAGTTGGACGCCATCGGCATTGACGAAACCATCGGCGCCTTCGTTGGAAATGACGATGGAACCGCCTTTTCCGGCTTCAAATCGGAAAGTGCCGACGGCGGTCACTTCTCCTTCGGTCACGGGATGCTCTCGCTGGTTGATGGTGAAGTCGCTTTGGCCATCGGCATGATGGACGATGATTTTGGTCTTCGTGGAACGGTTCGGGAAACCCCACCCGAGTATGCGGACTTCGTAGGTGCCTGCCTTGGGGATCGAAGGGGTGAAGCGCGCCGACTTATCGCCCCGGTCTTGATTGCCATCATGGTGGTAGGCTTTTCCCGCCATGGCGGGTTGTGCGTTGCTGAGACTCCACGCTCCGGTGAACTCTGCCTCTTCGTCATCGACGATGATTCCGATCAAGGGATTCAGGGGCGGAAATCCTGCCGTTCTCTCGTCTCGCCATTCCACGATCTGTCCATCGGCATCGAGTTGAGAACGAAGTCTGGCATAGGGCAGTTCCTGAACGGCGACGTCTGAATCGATGACGAGACATGCGGCAGTCGCGGCTGATTGACTGCTGACCATGAAGGGCGGTTCCATCCGGATGGAGCCGAAAGCGATGTGACTGGCGGACAAGGCGAAAGTGACAAACAGATTGTCGCATTCAGATTTCCGCGGAACGATGGCGTCGTAGCCGATGGGGTAGGGCTTGGGAACGCCCGCGCCGAGTTTTCCCTCGCGCCAAACGACACCGTCATGCACAACACGGCGAATCTCGTGAAGGTCCATGCCGTAGCTGCCGAGGGCGATCGCTTTCGGAGCGACTTGTTGGCTCCGGCAATGAGATTCGGTCATCACCAAGTCTGAAATCATGCGGCGACCCTCTCGGACGTAGATCTGGTGGGGCCAGCCGCCGGTGTCGAGAAACTCATCCCGGCACAGACCGAAAGCCCGGGTTTCAGTGCGAACTTTCTTGGGAACTCTCGGGTCGTGTCCGAGAAACCAAAGCAACCCGCGATGCCAGGATTCGTGATCGGCAGCGATCTCCTGCCGTTCTTTCCAGTTCGCTTCCGGCCACGGCCAACTGGCGCCGGGCAGATTGCCCCCAAAGGTGGCGGTGTTGAAATCAAACTTCCCGTTGGGAATGGGATCGTATTTGGAAAACCAACGGAGATCCATGTCATCGCCTGCGGCGACGCAGGCCTCGATGAATCGGGCCACGAGTTCGTAGCGCGTGACGTCATAGTCGGCTGGTCGATCGATCTCGATTCGATTCTCGGGGACGTTGGTGAGACAGAGTCGGTAGCAGTAGGCTTGGACGCCGGGAGCTTCGGAGCCGATTTCACCAACGGGACCGGGATCGATCAGTGGCAGCAGCCCGCTACTGGCGTTTCCTTTGATGACATAGGGATCGAGCGGGATATCACGATCCCAAAGGCCCTTGCCATCCTGTCGCCGCCCATTGGGGCCGGGCACGCCCCATTCGACCTTGGGCGTGTAGCCTTTGGTGAACTGAATGCCGTTCAGAGTCTCTCCATACTGAGTGTTTGCCTCGCGAGTCACGGTATAGCTGACGCCCGCGGCAGACATCAGGTCGCCCTCGTAGGTCGTGTCGAGGTAGACCCGCGCCCGGATGATGGTGCCGTCATCCATCGTGATCTCGTGAATTCGTGGGCCGTCCTTTTTCACCGTGGCCAGCCGCTGCTCGAACCGGACGACGACTCCGGCCTCCTTCACAAAAGCATCGAACAACCGCTCGGCGGTGTGGGGTTCCACGGCAAAAGCGCCACCGGTGGGAACACCTTTCAGCTTTTTGTCCCAGGCAAGTTCACGTCCGTAGCTGCCGGCGAGTCGAGTAAAGTATTCGCGGGTGATGCCGCCAACTGACTTTGGATTGCCAATATCGACGGCACTGAGTCCTCCGGAGGTCATGCCGCCGAGATGGCGACCGGGCTCCAGCAGGATCACGGATTTTCCCATGCGAGCAGCTTGCACGGCAGCAGTGACGCCTCCAGAGGTGCCGCCATAGACGCAGACATCACCTTCGATGACTTCCGCGTTGAGAGAGAAACAGAGAAATGAGGCAATGAGAACGAGAAGGGAGATACGGAAAAGCATGGGATCGTCGGTTGTTTCTACCATGGCATCGTGGCGACATTTTTCGGGGCAGGCCAGCGTGAAAGCGGGCGTCGATCCGCCGCTTGCATGCGGGGCGGTGAAGCCTCAGATGTTCCGGCGAATCGTGACAAAGCCGGTGATGGCCTTCATGCCGAGAATGGCGATGGTCGCCAGTTGATAGGCAGTCTTGTCAGTGAAGGATCTTCGATCCATTGATTTTCGCGATGATCCGCGCTTGCCACGACCGGCATTCTCGCGTTGGTCCCTTCGAGATGAGTGCCCACCACGAACCCGCAAAATCATCCGAGAATGAACCGATGAAATATGGCATTCTCGGCGAAGACACCTCGTCCATCGGTGACAAACTGGAGAAATACACCGGCGAGGTCGATTGGGCCTATCTGAAGTCGCATTTCGAAAACGGTGCCCTCATCTATGTCGATCCGTCTCTGGTGCTCACCGAGGTGGGCGAAGCCTTTTCGACCGACGATGCGGAACGGGTCAAAGTGTGGCGCGGGAACGGCGACATCATCACACCATCCGAGCCACACGCGGCCTATTGGGAGGAGAGTGGCGCGACTTTCCGTGCACTCGTGGTGTCGCCCTTTGTGCTGATTCAGCCAACGGAGAGTTAAGGAAACGCAAACGCCACGGGCTGGCGTTTCTCGGACGAAAGGCCCGCGGCTTCCATCACGGCTAAGGCGCGAGCGGCCTCACGGGGCGTGACTACGGACGGAGCGGTGCCGGTTCGGATGCATTGGGCGAAATAGGCGAGTTCGCGTTCCAGCGCTCCGATTTGTCGACCGTGTTGCATGGGCCAATAGACGGTGTCGGGCATCTTGGTTCCCTGAGCGTCGGTGATGCTCAAGCCGGTTTCGGCGCAATCGATGGTGAGTTTTCCCTCGGTGCCGATGACTTCCATCTTCGCATCGATCACGGTGGGAACGGTTTCGGGAAGGCACCAGACGGTCTCGATGACTCCGATGGCTTCGGTGCCAAAATGGAGCATTGCCCAGCCGAGATCGGGATAGCGATGGTTCTCGACGGTGACGTTACGGCCGTAGACTTCGGTGGGTGCGGCATCCATGAACCACATCATGAGATCCGCATCGTGAATGCCATCGCCGATCAGGGGCGAGATCTTGTCGAGCCGGATACTGCCGGGGGCTTTGGGTAGATTCCGACGGGCATGCATCGACACGATGCGACCGATGCGGCCGGCGGCGATCGCTTCCTTGGCGAGGGTTGCCCGGGTGTCGAATCGACAGATGTGTCCGACCATCAGGAAACCCTTCGCGCTTTCGGTGGCCCGCAACAGATCCAGACATTGCTCGCTGGTCGCTGCCATCGGCTTCTCCAGCAGCACATGCTTGCCACTGGCGAGCGCGGCCAGGGCGACTTCGTGATGATCCTGCCAATGGGTTGTGATGCTGACCGCGTCGATTTCGGGATCGGCGAGGATTTCCCGGTAGTCAGTATAAGCGCGATCGATTCCAAATTCGGCTGCCGCCTCAGCCAATCGCTCCGGATTGCGATTCGAGAGAGCGACGAGTTCGCTGCCGGGAAGGGTGGAGAGAACGCGGGCGTGGATTTTGCCGAAGCGGCCCACGCCGATGACGGCCCACTTGATGGTTTTCATGGTGTTGGAGAAAGGAGTGCCCGATTCGGCGTCATCGCGGGACGGTCGACAGGGGATGAATGCTGGCAATTTGACGGAGCCTCCCTCACGATCCAGAAAAATCGACCTGCTCGCCATGAAGAATCACGCCCTGTTCACCTTCTGCCTTCTGATTTTCACCAGCGCCTCGGCTTTGCCGTTGAGAGCCGACGAAAAAACCGATCGCTACAATGTCCTGTTCATCATTTCCGATGATCTGACCTACACCGCGCTGTCCTGCTACGGCAACGAGGTCTGCCAGACGCCGAACATCGATGCGATCGCGGCGAAAGGCGTTCGCTTCACCCGGGCCTATTGCCAGGGCACCTATTGCGGGCCGTCGCGGGCGTCGTTCATGTCGGGCTACTACCCGCACGCCACCGGAGTGCTGGGCTACACCAATCCGCGCCCCCAGATCGGTGATCGGGCCACTTGGTCACAGCATTTCAAAAATCACGGCTACTACGCCGCCCGAGTCAGCAAGATCTTTCACATGGGCGTGCCCGGTGGCATCGAAATCGGCGGCGACGGTCGGGATCACGACAACTACAACGGCGCTGATGACATCCTTTCCTGGACCGAGCGATTCAACAGCCCCGGCCCCGAATGGAAAGCTCCCGGCGATGGCGAGACGCTGGAGGGAAACCCCGACGGCAAGAAACCCGTCATCGGCGGCAACACCTTTGTCGTCGTGGCGGCGGATGGCGACGACGAAGTCCATTCCGATGGCAAGACCGCGGTGAAGGCGGCGGAATTGATCGCGGCCCACAAAGACGAACCTTTCTGGCTCGGCGTCGGGTTTGTTCGCCCGCACGTGCCCTTTGTTTCCCCTCGGAAATATCACGAACCTTTCCTGCCCTACGACAAGATGGTCCTGCCGGAGAAAATCGAGGGCGACTGGGACGACATTCCCAAGCCGGGCATCAACTACAAGACCAGCGAGAACATGAAGATGGATCTCCGGCGTCAGAAAAAAGCGATCGGCGGCTACTATGCCTCGGTCGCCTACATGGATGCCCAGGTGGGGAAAGTGATGGCGGCGTTGGAAGCCTCCGGGGTCGCGGACAAGACCATCGTCATCTTCACGAGCGATCACGGTTACCATCTCGGCGAACACGATTTCTGGGCCAAGGTCAGCCTGCGGGACGAGTCCGCGGGCGTGCCGCTCATCATCAGCGTGCCGGGCAAAAAGCCAGCCGTCTGCGATTCCTTTGTCGAGTTGCTCGATCTCTATCCGACCGTGGCCAGTCTCTGCGGATTGCCGAAACAGGAGCGGCTTCAGGGCAAGGACATCTCCGGGATGTTGGACGATCCCACCTTGGAAGTTCGCGATGCCGCCTTCAGTGTCGCGCCCATGAGGAAGGGGTTTCTGCTCCGCGAACGGGATTGGGCCTATTTGCAATACGAGGAGGATGCTTCCAAAGGAATCGAGCTGTTCGACATGAAAAAGGATCCGCTGCAATACACCAACCTGGCCGAGTTGCCCGAGCAGGCCGATCGCGTGGCCGAATTCAAAGCGAAGATGGCAGCAAAACTCGCCGTGCTGCGAGCGAATGACCTTTGAGTCGGCTTTTGTTCCGTAGGGAAAAAAGGGATGCCTCGCACGCGATCCTGTGAGAGGGAACGGGCCTTCTCATGACATCATCGATTCGCCAGATCCTCGCCCATCCCGGTAGCGCCCACAAAGACGACTTCCTCGCCTGTTGCGTGCTCCTTCATCATCATCCCGTCAGCATCGTCCGTCGCGAACCGACGGCCGAGGATCTCGCCGATCCGACGATTGCCGTGGTCGATGTCGGTGGCGAACATGCGCCTGAGCGCAGCAACTTCGATCATCATCATTTCCCCAAAGACGACGCGCCCGTCTGCGCGCTGAGCCTGGTGCTTCAACATTTCGGACTCTACGAGGATGCCCGTCAGTATTGTGATTGGCTAGAGCCCGCCGAGTGGCTGGATTGTCGCGGGCCGGTCGATACCGCCAAGTGGATGGGAGCCGACCGAAAAGTGATGACCCAACTGATTTCACCCATCGACATCACCCTGCTGCGCCGCTTTGCCGCCGAGACGGAACTCACCGAGGCCAATCCCATCTGGCACATCATGAAAATGGTCGGCGAGGATCTCGTCGTCTTCATCGAGACCTTGCGCGATCGGCTCGCCTACATCCGCGACCACGCCGAGATCTGGACCATCGAGGGCGCGCACGGCCCGTTCGAGGTGTTGTTCATGCCGCGCACCGATCCCATGCCCGATGAGCCCTCATCCGGACTGCCGCGCTACATCGCTCAGTCAGGAAAAGATGAGAGCGTCATCGCCATGGTCTACCCCGACCGGCGCGGCAGCGGCTACGGACTTTCCCGCCATCGCGACAGCCAGCGGATGGACTTTACCCGGGTGGAAACTTGCGACGATGTCCACTTCGCCCACGCCCGCGGCTTCGTGGCCAAGACCTCGGCGGCCGATCCGGCTCGACTTCGGGAACTGCTGGCCATGGCCCAAGTGGCGGAATAGCCACACGACAAGCGAGGACCGATCTTGACCAACGCTTGCATAGTCAGATCGGGGAGAACTCGTCAGCATGAGGATGAATCAACGCTGATCTCATCCCATGAACCCCCTTTCACCGACTCATTTCTCGACCCTTGAGGGTTTGCGAAGACTCTCGCCGATCCTCTTGGCGGTCGTCTGCCTGCTGCTCAACGCCTGTGCCGACAAAGAGGCCGTCATGGGGCGGGGATTTGTCCTGCCCAGCGGAGACATCGAGCAAGGCCAGGCCGCCTTTGTCTCCTTGAAATGCAACCTGTGCCATTCCGTCGTCGGAACCGAACTGCCCGGTATCGAGACCGGCAAAGGTCACGTGTTGGGTGGGGAGATTCTGGGTGTGAAAACCTATGGCGAACTCGTCACCGCAGTGATCAATCCCAACCACGACATCTCTCCCCAGTATCAGGCAAAGCTGGCAGACGATCAGAGTCGGGCGAAAGCCTCTCCCATGCCTCCCTTCAACGAGAGCATGACCGTCCGCCAGTTGATCGACATCGTGACCTTTCTCCACTCGCGCTACGAGAAGCTGTCACCCGAGTTCACTCCCGTGATGTATCCCATGCCGTAGCCTTGAGGGGGCGGGATGGCCAAAAATGGTGAGGGAGGTGAAGTGAGTAGAAAAGCCTTTTCTGAGGGGGCGTTTTCAGTCACCATTCCCTAGTGCCCTCAGTCATCGCTGATGGCGCGCCAACCTTCAGTCACCAGCCCTCATGAAACGGACAACGATGTTACTCGCCACCGCGCTCGGCCTCTTGTCGGCCGGGTTACTCATCGGATGCAGCGAGCCACCCGCCGCCGATCTTTCCGTGATCGTTACCGATCAGATCCAGGCGTCCCCGGCGAGCACGTCGCCTCCCTCACTTCCTCGCCACCTCCCGGAAGGAGAGACCTACCCACAAGACGTCATCGGATTCGAAGCCTCCGACGGCACCCTCTATCCCGTCATTCCCGCCATCCTGCCCATCCCTCGCGGTGGCTCCGTCGGCCCCATCAATTTTCCGGGAAAAACCATCCGGGTCCTGCGAGGAAAAGACCCGAAAGCTGCCAATAATGAGGCGCTCGGGACCTTCGCCGCTCAGGAAGACCTCGCCGAAGTGACCGTCAGTTTCGCCATCTCCGAGGACGGTGCCTTGTCCCTGTCACTTGAGGACATCCAGTCAAAGCGCGGCATTCCGCTCAGCCGTTCTCAGGAACCGTAAAGCGATGCCGTAGAGGCGTTGGTCGGCCAAGATGACTGGCAAAAACAAAGCGAGCGGCCCTTTCACGACTGGGCGCTGTTGACCGCAGGTAGGGCGTGCAGTCCCTTGCGCGCCGGTGTTCGCAGGCAACGCGTCGTCATCACCCCAAACGGCGCGTCCAGAGGCCACGCCCTACCTCGGTCTTGCCGACCGGGAGAAGGTCGAAAAGGAAACCTGAAGCTTCCTCTGCCAGTTTTAGTCAGGTGAACCGATCCACCTCCCAATGAGCGGGGTGGCTGTCGGGTAGGCGACATCGCGGTGCCAGGTACTCCGAGGATTTCGCCACCGGATTCAAGACCACCTTCGCGGCGGTTCGGGAAAGGCTTTCGTCGCCTGCGGGCGAGTGAGTGAGTTTTTCTTGATTCCGCGACCGCGAATCGACAGAGTCTGGGCCTCGGGCGAAAACTGTGGCGATGAAAGCATCACCCGTAAGGAGGGCCGAAGAAAATGATATTCAATAGATCAGACGAAGTCTTTAAACGCGCGGCGAATGACGAAGTGGAGCGAGCGGCGCTGATCAAGAAGCTTCAAAAGCGACGAGATTTCGCCTTTTGGGGCGGGTTTCTCGGATTCATGGTAATGCTGCTCTCACTACCGCTGGTCATACTGGTCTCGCATTCTTTTTCAAAGAGCGTGGGTTTCATTGGAGAGATGCCCCGATTTCTTTCCGTCATGTTCTTTGCGATGTTTGGCAGTAGCCTTTTTATGAATCAGGACATCAAGATGCTAATCCTGAGCGCCAAGAGGCCGCAGGAGCCCCGTGACGAGACAGTGGAGCAGGGAAACGGGTCTCCGAAAGGCGTCGGGCAAGAAAGTTTGACGGTTGGCGACGGCGAATCGATGTGAACGGAGAGCTCCTCGAGGCGTTGGGGCGGTCAGTTGGGACATTGATGGCTCGGATGGAGTCGGGCTTCGACGCGGCGGCCAAGGGACTGGCAGCCCTACGTGCGTTCAATTGTCCCTTACTTGAAGGTAGGGCGTGCAGTCCCTTGCGCGCCGTTGTTCGCAGGCATCGCGTCGTCACCACCCCGGCCAGCGCTTCCGGAGGCCACGCTCCTTTCACCGCAAATGCAGCGAAACTAACCATGATTTTGGAGCAAACTCCCTTGCCTGAGCGTTTTTTTTTGGGATTCCCCCTTCTGAGCACCCGAATGATTTGTTGCGGAGGTCTGAACCCAAAGAGCGGGAACCGTTCCGCTATTCCGAAATTCCCGGCTGGATCACCTGCAGATCGATGGGGATCAGGTCGCCTGCTTCCGTCTTGATCAAGTTTCCCTGATGCGCGTCTGCGATGACCGCGCCCGTCTCCGGATGCCGCCATTGGTTGTATCCACAGCTTTCGTAGCCCTGATCGAGGAACCAGGCTTGGATTTCCTCGATCTCCGGTTCCGTGCCTTCCGTGTAGGGTTGCGTGGTCACGATCATGGGACCGGCTTCCGCTTCCAGCACTCCAACCAGCCGGATGTCATCGCCGAAAAGCTGGTTCGACCATTGAAGATTGCGGACGTAGGCCGCCACATTGCCGCGAGCGCCGAAATGTGGCGGGATGGTTGTTTTCAGGACCCGGCTTTCGTCTGGCGCAAGAAGAACGTGGTGTTCACTTTGGCCGCCGATGGCTTTCCAGTCTTCGACATAGGCGCCAAAGGATCCTTTGTCGATTTCACGACCACTTTCGACGGCCCACTCAAGAAGGGATTCGGCCTCTTGTCGGAGCCGTTCCGCCACATCTGTTCCATCTTCTCCTCCTTCGAAAGCCGCGAAGCGCGCTTCGAGTTCTCCAAGCGCAGCGTCAGAAGCTTCTCGGGAGAGATCGGCTTCGCTCCCTTTTTCGGTTTCAGATTCAGGTCCATCGTCGGTCACCATAGTTTGCTACAGGAAAGGCGTCAATTTGGCTTCTGGCAATCACCTTATCCTCAGCCATGAGACGGGCGCGAACGGCGTTGGCGGCGAGATTGCCCTTAGTCTCGCGTCAAATTTCCATGTCCGACCCTTTTCGGAGAAACGACGTTGCGGGCATTGCCGGGCAACAGCAGATAGGCGGGAGATCCCCACCGGGCATTGGGATTGTCGTATCGGGTGCCATCGCCCCAGAGGATGGTTCTCATGCTTGGCAGTTGGGGGCGGCGTTTGAAGTGGGGAAAGAGAGCCGGGACCCAAAAGCGGTCGCAACCAAGCGGTGCCGGAGCCTCGGGAAGCGCTCCGTCGCGACGACAAAGCGGTGCCGGAGCCTCAGGTGGCGCTTCGTCGTGACAACCAAGCGGTGCCGGAGGGCCGGGTGGCGCTTCGTCGCGACAACAAAGCGGTGCCGGAGGGCCGGGTGGCGCTTCGTCGTGACAACAAAGCGGTGCCGGAGAGCCGGGTGCCGCTTCGTCGTGACTGCAACTCGCTCAGGGAGAGCGTGGTGCGCCAAATCGGCCTCAACGGTATGGATTTTGACCCGGAGATCGCCAGTGCGGGAGCACTTTACCGATGGACGCGGAACTTTCATCGTCGGAACTGCTGGTCGACAGAGTGGAAACCGGCAGAGAGGCGATTGGGCGAAATCCCAACACGATTCGTAATCCAAGAATTTCCAGAGGTCAAAAAAGCTGTGCCGCGTTATCTGCCGAGCTGGGAATTGGGTGATTAGTTGTCTGGTAAAGATGGCAGGTTGCTG
>JAGROX010000066.1:1639-6217 GCA_020440025.1 Verrucomicrobiia bacterium | reverse complement strand
CCGAAGAACGGACTACTGATCGGCCTTCTTCTCGTCCGCCGGTGCTGCGGGAGCTGGTGCCGCTGGCTCAGGAGTGGTCGCCGCTGCCGGGGCAGCTGGTTCGGGTGCTTTGGTTTCGCCTTCGACCTTTGGCGTGTCGCCAGCGGGTGCTGCCGGCGCATCGGTGGCGGGCGAGGGAGCCGAAGGCAGATCGCTGATCGACGGCGGAGCCGAAGGAATCGCGGGTTCTGCGGGAGCGGAGGGGAGCACTTCGCCGGGGTCGATGGCTTTCAACTCTTGCGCCTTGAGCACTGCGAGCAAAATCGCAAAGCCGAGGAAGAAAGTCGCCAGCCAAGTCGTGCCTTTTTGAAGCACATCGCTGGTGTGAGCACCGGCGACCGAGTCCATCATTCCACCACCGAAAGCGGCACCGAGGCCTTCTTGCTTCGGACGTTGCATCAAGACGATGAGAACAAGTAAAATACTTATTACCACCATCAATACCGTTAAAATTCCTATGAAAACTGAGAGCATGGGGCGGGAATATGCGTCAGGCTTATGCAGTTGTAAAGTGTGTCGGTAAATCGCATGAAAGTGATTGCCAGACCCCGGATTTTTCCCATGCCTGACGCTGTCCCAGATCAGACCGACTCTCCCTCCGTTCAACTGCGCGGCGAGGTGGAATCGGTGGTCTTTCACAACGACGAAAACGGCTACACGGTCATGCGGCTGCGGATGGAGGGGCGTCGCGGAGAAACGGAAACGGTGATCGGAAATATCCCGGCGGTCACAGCGGGAGAGCGACTTGAGGCGTCCGGGCATTGGATCGACGATCGCCAATACGGACGCCAGTTTCGCGCCGCCAGTCTTCAAGCGGAGGCACCGGTCAGTCTTGATGGCATCGAGCGCTTTCTCGCCAGCGGACTCATTGAGGGGATCGGCAAGGAGTATGCCCGTCGAATCGTCGAGAAATTTGGGGCGGAAGTTTTCGAGATCATCGATCACGCTTCGCAGCGATTGGAAGAGATCGACGGCATCGGAGCCAAACGTCGACGTCGCATCAAGGACTCGTGGAAACAGCAGCGCGCGGTCCGCGAGATCATGGTCTTCCTCCACAGCCATGGCATCAGCGCGTCGCGAGCACTGAGGATTTTCAAGACCTATGGCGAAGAGGCGGTGGAAGTGTTGCGGGCAAATCCCTATCGTCTGGCCGAGGATATTTCTGGTATCGGATTTCAGACTGCCGATCAGATCGCTCAGAAATTGGGCCTGGCCTCTGACGCGCCGGGCCGAGTGAGGGCAGGGGTCGACTACGTTCTAAAAACGGCAGCCAGCAGCAATGGGCATTGTGCCTTGCCGGTCGCTGATCTGACACGGCAGGCATCGGAAGTGCTCAGGATCGAGGAAACCGTTATCGAAGGAATGATCGCTTCCATGTTGGGATCGAGAAAACTGATCCAGGAAACCTTGGGAGAGGAAAGACTGGTTTTTCTCCCCGAGTTGCACGCTGCCGAACTTTCCATCGCCGAACGCATCCGCCATTTCGCCAATCGTCCTGTGGGGCATCCGAAGATCGATGCGGAACGAGCCATCGAATGGTTCGAGAACAAATCGAAATTCCAACTCGGCCGAGAACAACGTGACGCGGTCACCGAGGCGCTAAAACAACGCGTGTTGATCATCACCGGGGGTCCGGGCGTCGGAAAAACCACCATCCTCAACGCGGTGCTCCGTATCTTGGTGAGGAAACAGGTGAAACCCGTCCTCTGCGCGCCGACGGGCCGGGCGGCGAAACGCTTGTCCGAGAGTACCGGAACCAATGCGGTGACGATCCATCGTCTGCTGGAAGTCCTGCCCGAGGGAGGCTTTGCCCGAGGTCGATCTCACCGGTTGGAAGGGGAGCTTTTCGTGGTCGACGAAGCCTCCATGATCGACGCGCCGCTCATGCAGCGTCTATTGGAGGCGATTCCCGAACAAGGTCACCTCCTGCTCGTTGGTGATGTCGATCAACTCCCGTCCGTGGGGCCGGGCAGGGTGCTTGGCGATCTCATTGAAAGCGGCGCGGTGCCGGTGTCTCGACTCACAGCGATTTTTCGGCAGGCCGCTGCCAGTCGCATCATCACTGCCGCCCACGCCATCAATCAGGGGCAACTGCCGGATCTCGATGCCGGAGGCGCAGATTCGGATTTCTTCTTTCTCGAGCGATCCGATCCCGACAGTTTGTTGAAAACCATCGTCGAAGTGGTCAGTGAACGTCTCCCGGCTCGCTATCGATTTGATCCCCTGCGCGACATTCAAGTGCTCACGCCGATGAATCGAAACTCGCTTGGTACTCGCAATCTCAACGCCGTGCTGCAAGCAGCACTGAATCCCGCCGAGGCGTGGAAGTTCGAGATCGAGCGATTCGGCATGACCTACCGGGCTGGCGACAAGGTCATCCAGACCCGCAACAACTACGAGAAGGAAGTCTTCAATGGTGACATCGGCGTGATTCGCGAGATCACCACCGATCCGGCGCGCATCGCGGTGCAGTTCGAGGGGCAACGCGAAGTCGATTACGAACCCGGCGAATTGGATGAACTCCAGCTCGCGTATGCCATCACGATTCACAAATCCCAGGGCAGCGAATTCCCCGTCGTCGTCATGCCCGTCAGCACCCAGCATTTCATCATGCTTCAGCGAAATCTTGTCTACACCGGCCTCACCCGCGGCAAGCGGCTCGTCGTCATGATCGGCGATCGCAAAGCCTTCGCCATGGCCGTGCAGAAGCGCGACAGTCAGAAGCGCTGGTCCGGACTGTGCCATCGCCTTGGCAAAGCCTGATGCCGCATTCGCGAGGGCGGGACTGGAAAAAACGATGGGATTGTGTTATTTCCTCGTCTCCCTCCGACACTCCCATTTCATCGCCATGTTTCAGACCGGACAACGCGTCGCCTGTATCGACGATCATTTCGAGCCTTGGGTATTTGATCTCTTCAAAGAGTTGCCCAAGCGGAACCAGATCTACACCGTCCGGGCCATGGGGTCCGGGAGGTCGAATCCTCAGTTCACCATCGGAGACGACGCCAAAATCTCGATCACCGGTGCCGACTACGACATCTTGATATTACTGGAGGAACTTCACAATCCCGACGACCCGCATTCCACCATCAAGCAGGAACTCGGGTTCCGCGCCGAGCGCTTTGCGCCGCTTCAGGAGGATCTGGAAGAGGAGGAAGCCGTGGAACTGGTCGGGTTTGGCAAGGAAGCGAAAGAGGACTGGAAAACAGGTCTCTGATCTTTCGTCGGTCCTCCTAAGCGCCCGTGTTGCGGGGCCGGATTGGCATTGCATTTCCCCGCCCTGCGCGGGAGAATGGAGCACTCAAAGCGCGTCCGTTTTGAGTGACTTTCACCTTCACTGTTCAAACCATGTCAGTTTCTTCACCTCGCCGCCAATTTCTCAAGTCCTCCACCGCACTGATGGCGGGAAGTTTTCTCTCGGGCTGTGGCCAGAAAGAGAAAAGCGAAGCCGCTGCGGAGAGCAAGCCCGCCGAGGCCCGCTTCAAAATTTCGCTCGCTCAATGGTCATTGCACAAGGCTCTCAAGGGCGGTGAATTGGACAACCTCGAGTTCCCCAGGATCACTCGGGAAGTCTGCGGGATCCATGCCTTGGAGTGGGTGAATCAGTTCTTCTACGAGGAAAACGATAAGCTCGGCTATCAACCCAAAGATCAGGCCTATCTCGCCGAAATGAAGAAACGCACCGACGACCTTGGCATGACCAATGTCCTCATCATGTGCGACCGGGTCGGCAATCTGGGCGATCCCGACGAAACGAAGCGCAGCAATGCCGTGACCGGTCACTTCGCCTGGGTCGAAGCCGCGAAATTCCTCGGCTGTCACGCCATTCGCGTCAATGCCGCGTCCGATCGCAATCTCAGTCCCGAACAGCAGCGCGATCTCTGTGTCGATGGACTCAGCCGCCTTTGCGAGTTCGCCGAGCCGCACGGTCTCAGTGTCATCGTGGAAAATCATGGCGGGTTGTCCTCCAACGGAGCCTGGTTGTCATCGGTGATGAAAGGCGTGAAATCTCCCAACTGCGGCACCCTGCCCGACTTCGGCAATTTTTACGTCGCCAAAAATCGCGGCGACTCCGATGCCTACGCCAAGGACAAAGCCTTTTACGAAGGCGATCCCATCTACTCCGAGAACGCCGGAGGGCTGGAGTATGATCGCTATCAAGGCGTGACCGACCTCATGCCCTACGCCAAGGGAGTCAGCGCCAAGTCGCATGATTTCAACGATCAGGGAGAAGAGAGCCACACTGATTTTCTTCACATGATGAAGATTGTGTCCGAGTCCGAGTATCGCGGACACGTGGGCGTCGAGTATGAGGGCAACGAGATCGGCGAGATCGAAGGCATCAGACTGACCAAGGCGCTCCTCGAAAAAACCTTCGCCGCACTGGGGTGATCAGTGGGACTGGTGCGGTCGAGAAAAAGACGTACCGCCACGCTGCAAGATCTCAGAGCAATAGACCATGAACGCGGGCATCCGATTGGCGCTGCTGACCGTTGTGTTGGGAATCCAGGCCATGGGGGCTGAGTTCGATGAAGCTCT
>JAGROX010000066.1:891-1535 GCA_020440025.1 Verrucomicrobiia bacterium | reverse complement strand
TGGGTGCGCGTCTTTGATCAGGTCGACCAAGGCAAGATGCCTCCAGAAGATGAATCCCGGCCGGAAACCGCATTTCAGGCCGCTTTCTTGAATCACCTGAGCGAGAATCTGATCCAAGCCTTTGAGGTCGAAAAGGGAACGGTGTTTCGCCGGCTCAACCGCCGGGAATACGAAAACACGCTCAACGATCTGTTTGGCACGCGCTTGGATCTGGTTCGGCAGCTTCCCGTCGATGGCCTCGCGGATGGCTTCGACAATGTCGGGGAAGCATTGAACATTTCGATGGTTCAGATGGAGCGTTATCTGGACGCGATGAGCAAGGTGCTCGATGCGGCGATTTCCAAGGGAACTCGTCCACCGGAGAGCCGGGTGATTTCGGCCAGTTATGTGGATTCTCCGGGCGAGCAACGCCACTTCGAAAACACTTGGCTGAAACGAGATGACGGGGCGGCGGTGTTTTTCAAGTCCACCGGCTATCCCGACGGAAGTCTCCGTGAGGCCAGTCCAAAGATCTCGGGTCGGTACAAGATTCGAATCACCGGATACGCCTATCAGTCTGAAAAGCCTCTGACGTTTTCTCTGGAGGCAAAAACCTATCAACGCGGGGCGGATCAACCCTTGCTCGGGTATTTCTCGCTGCCTCC
>JAGROX010000066.1:0-834 GCA_020440025.1 Verrucomicrobiia bacterium | reverse complement strand
CAGCCTGTGAATCTTTTTCCGGATGGAAATGAGTTCAAAGAGTTGGGGCCGAAGAAGTGGAAAGGACCAGGGCTTGCCATTCAACGGATTGAATTGGAGGGGCCCTTGCTGGAGGAATTCCCTTCTCGCGGCCATCGCCTGATTTTTGACGGATTGAATCGACAGGAGGTCGAACCGGAAAACCCGACGACGAAAACGAAATCCTGGTATGTGCCCAAGTATGAAATTCAGTCGGAAGATCCCGCAGCGGAGGCAAAGGCGGTCCTCGCGAGGGTTGCGAGCAAGGCCTTCCGGCGGCCAGTCGACGAGTCCCAAATCGCTCCTTATCTCGACTTGATGCAGACAGAGATGAAGGATGGTTCCACCTTCGAGGAAGCGCTGAAGACGTCGGTGATCGCCATCTTCTGTGCGCCCGAATTCCTCTATTTTCAGGAGAGCTCCGGATTTCTCGACGATTGGGAACTGGCCTCCCGTCTTTCCTATTTTCTCTGTCGAACGGCGCCGGACAACAAATTGCTCGACGCGGCGCGGGCAGGGAAATTGTCCAAAGATCCCGGCGAATTGCTGGCGCAGACGGAGCGCCTCCTTGCCCATCCACATGCGGAACGATTCGTCACCGATTTCACCGACGCCTGGCTCGATCTTCGAAACATCGAGTTCACGGCACCGGACGCTCGATTATTTCCCGAGTATGATTCTTACCTCCAGTATTCGATGATCGAAGAAACCCGGTCCTTTTTTCGGGCGCTGATCCAAGAAAATCTATCGATCAAGAATGTCGTAAAATCTGATTTCGTGATGCTCAACGAGAGATTGGCGGAGCACTACGGAATC
>JAGROX010000386.1 GCA_020440025.1 Verrucomicrobiia bacterium | reverse complement strand
CGATGCCTTCCGCCAAGCCCAGGCCGATCACATCAGCCAATTCCAAGTCACCTCCGACGATCCGTTTCCCTCATGGGTGGCGGTGAAGGGGTGAAGGGAAAGGTTTCAAATTTGTCGCCCGACCCCGGCGGAGCGCCAACCCGGTAGGGCGTGGCGTCCCGACGCGCCACCTCCCGTTCAGCCCCTCCGTTTACCCATCTTGACCTTCCCCTGATAATAGGTTCATCTCTCCCGATTCCCCAATCACTTTCTGCCACCCGCATGACCCCACTCCAGAAGATCCTCGCCGCCTATCGCGCCACCGCCCAATCGGAGAAAGAAAAGGGCACCTACTTCGAGGAACTCATCCGGACCTACTTCCGATACGAGGCCACCTACGCCGATCTCTACTCCGATGTCTGGCTTTACGCCGATTGGGCCAAAGAGCAGGGGATCACCGCCAAAGACACCGGCATCGACCTCGTCGCCAAGACCCAGGGCACCGACGAATACCACGCCATCCAGTGCAAATGCTTCGCCGAGACCCATCGGGTGCAGAAAAAGGATATCGACAGCTTCTTCACCGCCTCGGGCCAGAAGCCGTTCACCCAGCGCATCATCGTCACCACCACCAATGACTGGTCCGAAAATGCCGAGAACGCCCTCATCGATCAGCAACCGCCCGTTTACAAGATCGACCTCCTCGATCTGGAGAACAGCCAGATCGATTGGGCCAAATACCAGCCCAGCGCCCCGCCGGTCCTCAAAAAGAAATACGATCCGCTCCCCCATCAGAAATCCGCCATCACCAATGTCCTCCTCGGGCTGAAGTCCGCCGACCGGGGAAAGCTCATCATGGCTTGCGGCACCGGCAAGACCTTCACCAGTCTCAAGATCGCCGAGGAAATGGCCGGCAAAGGCAAGCGCGTCCTCTTTCTGGTGCCCAGCCTGTCGCTCCTCTCCCAGACCCTCACCGAGTGGACCCAGCAGAGCGTCACCCCGCTGCATTCCTTCGCCGTCTGTTCCGATGTCGAGGTCGGAAAAAAGCGCAAGAAAGACGAAGACATCGTCGAGACCTTCGCCCACGAGCTGCGCTATCCCGCCACCACCGATGCCAAGCGGCTAGCCGTCGAAATGACCAAACGCCACGACGCCCAGCACATGAGCGTCGTCTTCTCCACCTATCACTCGCTCGACGTCATCGCCCGCGCTCAGGTCTTTCATGAACTGAAAGAGTTCGATCTCATCATCTGCGACGAAGCCCACCGCACCACCGGAGCCACCTTCGAGGGGGAATCCGAAAGCAATTTCCAGAAAATCCACGACGCCGAGTTCATCCGGGGCGCCAAGCGCGTCTACATGACCGCCACCCCGCGCATCTATGGCGACATGGCCAAAGCCCAGGCCGAAAAGGACAGCACTGCGCTGGCTTCCATGGATGACGAGACCAAATACGGGAAACAACTCCACGTCATCACCTTCTCCGAAGCCGTCCAGCTCAAGCTGCTCACCGATTACAAAGTCCTCGTCCTCACCATCGACGAAGCCCACGTCAGCGCCCGGATTCAGGATTTGCTCAAAGACGACAACAACCAGCTCAAAGTCGATGACGCCGCCCGCATCATCGGTTGTTGGAAAGCTCTCAGCAAACAAGGGCTCAACGCCGAGGATCTCGCCAACGATCCCGATCCCATGCGCCGCGCCGTCGCCTTCTGCCAGGTCATCGAACCCGGTGGCGGCAAATCCCGCACCCACAAAGTCAGCTCCAAACAGATCGCCGGGATGTTTCAAAAGGTCGTCGACGCCTACCAGGCCGCCGAAGGCAGCGACAACACCCTGCTCTGCCAGGCAAAACACGTGGACGGCACCATGAATGCCGCCCAGAAAGAGGAGAAACTCCAGTGGCTCAAAGCCGAGGCCCCAGAAAACACCTGCCGCATCCTCAGCAATGTCCGCTGCCTCTCCGAGGGCGTCGATGTCCCCGCTCTGGATGCCGTCCTCTTTCTCACCCCGCGCAGTTCCCAGGTGGATGTGGTCCAGAGCGTCGGTCGTGTCATGCGGCGAACCAGCGATGGCAAAAAGAAGCTCGGTTACGTCATCCTCCCCGTCGTCATCCCCGCCGGGATGGAGCCCCACGACGCCCTGAACGACAACAAAGTCTACAAAGTCGTCTGGGAAGTCCTCCAGGCCCTGCGGTCCCACGATGACCAGTTCGATGCCATGATCAACAAGCTGGATCTCATCGGCAAAGATACCAAGAAGATGGAAGTCATCGCCATCACCGACAAACTCACCAAAAAATCCACCAGCACCTCCAAGGACAAAGGCAGCAGCGGCAAAGATCAGCACACCATCGGCACCCCCGATCCCGGTCACCCCGTGGAAACCCAGGCCGAACTCGCCTTTCAGGTCGGCGAACTGGAGCGCGCTCTCTACGCCAAGATCGTCAAAAAATGCGGCAACCGGAACTACTGGGACGAATGGGCCAAAGACATCGCCAAGATCGCCAACACCCACATCACCCGCATCACCCAGATCGTCACCAATCCGGAGAACACCCGCGAGGTCAAAGCCTTCACCGACTTCGCCGACGAACTCCGCGACGACCTCAATGACTCCATCACCGATGGCGAAGTCATCGAGATGCTCGCCCAGCACCTCATCACCCGGCCCGTCTTCGACGCCTTGTTCAAGGATTACTCCTTCGCCAGTCACAATCCCGTCTCCCAGGCCATGCAGCTCGTGCTCGACATCCTCCACGAGCATCGTCTGGAAAAGGAAGCCGACACCCTCGAGAAATTCTACGCCAGCGTCGAGATGCGGGCCGCCAACATCAACAGCGCCGAGGGAAAGCAGAAGATCGTCGTCGAGCTTTACGACAAATTCTTCCGCAACGCCTTCCCCAAAATGACCGAGCGACTCGGCATCGTTTACACCCCCGTCGAGGTCGTGGATTTCATCATCCACAGCATCAATGACCTCCTCCAGAGCGAATTCGGCCAGACCCTCGGCAGCAAAGGCGTCCACATCATCGATCCCTTCGTCGGCACCGGCACCTTCATCACCCGCCTGTTACAGAGCGGCCTGATCAAGCCCGAGGAACTCCCCCACAAATACCGCGAGGAAATCCACGCCAACGAAATCGTCCTCCTCGCCTACTACATCGCCGCCATCAACATCGAGGCCGTCTACCACGGCATCGTCGGCGGGAAGTATCAGCCCTTCGAAGGCATCTGCCTCACCGACACCTTCCAGATGTATGAAAAGGACGATCTCATCAGCGACCTGATGACCAATAACAGCGACCGAAGGAAGCGACAGAAAGCATTGGATATCCGCGTCATCATGGGGAATCCGCCGTATTCAATCGGACAGGGAAACCAGAATGATAATAACAAGAATGTTGCCTATCCAGATTTAGACGGTCGAATCGCAAGCACTTACGCTGCCAGATCTAATGCGACGAACTCGAAAGGGCTTTACGATAGTTACATTCGGGCTATCCGTTGGGCCAGTGACCGAATCGGAGTTAGTGGCGTCATCGGATTTGTCACCAATGCTAGTTTTCTTGAAGTTGGTACTACCGATGGTATGCGAAGATGTTTGGCTGACGAGTTCAGCAGCATCCACATTGTTCATCTCCGGGGGAACCAAAGAACTGCAGGGGAGCTTTCAAGGAAAGAAGGAGGAAAGGTATTTGGTAGTGGAAGCCGTGCACCGATCGCAATTACATTGCTGATCAAAAATCCTGAAGCACAGGAGTCTGGAGTGATTTTTCTCCACGATATAGGAGACTATTTATCGCGAGAAGAAAAACTCGAGCGAATCCGTTTATTCCGCAGTATTTCCAGTATTCAAGTTGCAAAGGGAATGGAGGGAATTATTCCCAATGAAAATGCGGATTGGTTAAAGCAAAGAGATGAATCTTTCTCCAATTTTGTCGTCCTTGGGGAAAAGAAAACTGACGCGCTGAAAGTGTTTGAGACCTACACGCTCGGTGTTGTCACGAATCGGGACGCTTGGTGTTACAATCCATCTAAGGAACAAGTAGCTGGGGCCATGAGACGGATGATCCGTTTCTACAATGATGAGGTTGCTCGATTTGACCAAGCGCATCCAGGCTTAGACAAGAAGGCGCGACAACAGAAGATCGACAATTTCATTGATAACGATCCTACGAAGATTAAATGGACTCGTGGATTGAAGAATGAATTGGCTGCCGGTAAGCAGTTTGAATTTGAGGCAGCCTGCCTAACTCCCGGTATCTACCGTCCATTCAATAAGCAATGGCTGTATTTTAATCGGCAGTTCAATGAGATGGTTCTCCAGATGCCGCGCTTTTTCCCGGGCTTTGGCTCGGAGAATATTGTGATGGGTTTTTCTTCATCGGAATCCCGTAGCGCTTTTTCCGTCTTCATCACCGACCATTTAGCCAGTCTTCACGCCGTCGACATGGTGGGTTCCCAATACTTTCCGCTCTACCTTTACGAACAAACCGATGAAGCCAGGGAAGGCGAATTGTTTTCCGAAGGTGCCTCCGTCAGCCCTAATTCCTACACCCGCCGCGACGCCATTACCGACGCCGGACTCGCCCATTTTCAAGCCGCCTATCCCGAACAAGGCGAAGGTTCCGCGATCACCAAAGAAGATCTCTTCTACTACATTTACGGCCTGCTGCATTCCCCCGAGTATCGCAGCCGCTACGCCGACAACCTGGGCAAGGAACTCCCCCGCATTCCCGCGGTGAAGCAGTTCGCCGATTTCCGCGCCTTCTCCCAGGCCGGGCGCGAGCTGGCCCATTGGCATCTCGACTACGAGACCGTCGCCATCCACCCCGGCGCCACCCTCGACAGCGGCAAGACCCCGCTCAACGCGCTGACGCCCGACGATTACCGGGTGACCAAGATGAAATTCGCCAAGCGCAAAGATCCCGACACCGGCAAGAGCGTGGCCGACAAGACCACCGTGATCTACAATCCCAAGATCACGATCAGAAACATCCCCCTCGAAGCCTACGACTACGTCGTGAACGGCAAGCCCGCCCTCGAATGGGTGATGGAGCGCCAGGCCGTGACCACCGACAAAGCCAGCGGCATTGTCAACGACGCCAACCTCTGGGCCACCGAAACCATGGGCAACGCCAAATACCCCCTGGAACTTTTCCTCCGCGTCATCACCGTCAGCCTGGAGACGATGAGGATCGTCAATGGCTTGCCGAAGCTGGAACTGCCCGAGTAGCAACTCCAACGCGACAGCACGTTCGAAGAACAAAATCCTATCAACCCAAATCAAATGTACCGCGCATTCTTACTTGAACATTTCCAATGGCCAACGCACTGGGTTTCTGAGGGCAAAGCGATTCAACAGAATCTCGTTCAAGAAGCCAGAGAAAGCTTTTCAGCATTTGAGAAGAACAAGGCAATAGATGCAACATTCTTGAGAGACCAGTGGTTTCCGGAAGTAGACACAGAAGTATTTATCTCTCATTCACATACCGACGAAGATATCGCATTAAATCTAGCAGGCTTCTTGAAATCGGAACTCAAACTCGACTCATTCATCGATTCCTGTGTTTGGGGCCACTCGAACGATTTGCTCAGAAACTTAGACGATGATTGCTGCTGGCAGGAAGAGTCCAAAACTTACAATTACAATCTGAGAAACGGCACCACGAGCCATGTCCACATGATGTTGTCGACAGCAATCAGCCGAATGCTTGATAAGTGCGAGTGTGTCATTTTTGTCAGCTCCCCTAATTCTGTTTCCACCTCCCAAGGGTTGGATTCCGCCGTTAGCTCTCCTTGGATTTTTTACGAACTTTCGCAGATACAAATACTCCGGAAGCGGAAGCCTGAAGCGCATCGACGAATTTTTAAGGAAGCGAAAGCAGATTTTTCAGTGCGAAAGGAATTGCCTCCATTTAGGTACTCCGTTGATTTTTCATCGCTGACTCAAATCGATTCAGACGATCTAGAGCAATGGGCTACAGAGTTCTCAGAATCTCTTCCGGGACATAAACATCCACTTGATATTCTTTACGAGATGCTTTCAAAAGCCTGACTCTAACGGTAATGAACGAGAACAAACTCAAACATCTTGAATTCATCCAGAACATCATTGCCCGGATGTCCACCAATTCCTTTATGGTGAAGGGTTGGTCCGTCACCCTAGTCGCAGCAATCTTCGCCTTGGCGGCCAGCGAGGCCAATCAGTCATTCGCGGTCGTAGTCTTTTTGCCGATCATAGCATTCTGGGTCCTTGACAGCTTTTTTCTGTTTCAGGAAAGGGGGTTCCGGGCTCTCTACCGGAAAGTCGCCGACAAACCTGAGGATCAGATCAATTTTGAAATGGATCCCTCGACTTTGGACAAAACGGATCTAAAGGCTGAAAAGGCAGGTTGGTGGAAAGTCTGCTGTTCTCCCTCACTCTGGTTGTTCCACGGGGCTTTGCTCATCGTCACCTTGTTGGTCATGTACGTGATTCCGAAATCATCCTGACCTCTGGGCCACCGAGACCATGGGCAACGCCAAGTATCCCCTCGAGCTCTTCCTCCGCGTCATCACCTTCAGCCTGGAGACGATGAGGATCGTCCGCAGGCTTCCAGAGTTGGAGATTGACTAGACCCAGAAATCAACTCGCTATGGCAAAGACAGCAAAGAAATCCAACGGCACCCGGAAGGCGAAAAGAAAGTCGCCTTCTACTGTCGCCAAGAAGAAACAAGCGGAAAATGAGAAGTCTTCAAATCTGCTGAAGCACATGGATGAGTCTGATATTCGCCCGTCAGAGGTGGCTAATTTGATGGCATCATATTCTAACTCTTTGAGATTTTTGCGCCACGAACTTCATGGTCCGATTTGTTCAATCTCAGGATTCGCGCAATTGCTTTCAATGGAGTTACCTACTGATTGTGACTTAGAGAATCCCTTCAAGAAGCCCGCGGCAATTAATGCGACCGAAATGGCGGAGTGTCTCAAATACATTCAAGATAGCGGCCGTGATTTGATACGCGTGCTAGATTATTTTGTGGAAATTCGGGAGGGGGCTGAATTGGGGTCGATCACTGAAGCTGTTTCCGTGGCAGCCAATGCCTTGACGGAGATATCAGTTTCAATTGAACGATCCAGCAGCTTGGATCTTGAGATTCTTTTTCCGTTTTCATTGTTGAGCCAGGTCTTTAAAGAGCTTTTTCAAAACTCTATCCGGCATGGCGGTGCAACTGAGGTAAAGGTCTCGTGGGAGGATTTGGATGGCGCGATTCGCATGATTGTGGAGGACGACGGGACTGGGTTTTCTCAGATCAAAAATGGGGATACGGAATTGTTTGCCGGTTCAGTCTGTTCATCTAATCGAAGTGGAATCTCGCTGACTAATGCGGTTATTCACATTTTAGATGGGGCTATGACAGTCTCCAATTGTTCCGTGCTAGGCGGCGCAAGGATCACTATGATATTAAAACCTAAAATTTATTGGATCAATGGAAGCCTCCGAAAGATTAAGCGATAGTCGGATTCTGATTCTGGACGACGACGTGCCACGAGGGCGACTGATCGGGACTTTTCTCAAATCTCGATTCAATGCAATTACCAAATTTGTGCGGTTTCCGTCCCAGGCGGTAGAGCTGGCAAGTGACAAGTTTTTCGATTTCGTGATAATGGATGTAACGATTTCCGAACACGGCAATCTTTATGGGGGCATCGAGGCGTATGAAAAACTGCTGCCACGATATGGTGAAGCCTCGTTGCTGGTCTACTCCGGATACATTTCTGACAGCCTGATTCGGCAATTTCCTTATAGTTACAACTTCATCTCCCGGGTGGACGACTTCTCGGCTTTTCAGGATTTGTTGATCGAGAATCTCTCTGAAATGCGGGCGCGACAGACATGTTTTATCGCAATGCCATTTGCGAAGGAATATCAGGAGAATTATGATGCAATCGGTCCTGCCATTCAAAAGGCGGGATACATTCCTATTCGTATCGATCGTGAATCTTTCACCGAATCGATCTTGGACAAGATGTTCTCCGAGATACTCCGGTGCAAGTTGATGTTATTTCTGACTGACGGAAAGAATCCGAATGTATTTTATGAGGCAGGGTACGCGCACGCTCTTCGCAAAGAGATCGTCACAGTTGCCCGCAGCGTGCATGGTATGCCATTCGATATACGAACCCGGAACGCGATTTTTCATAATGATGATCTCGAGGATCTTGCAGAAAAATTGACCGACGCCATTCACCGTCTATCGCGGTGGTAATTTTTCTTTGTCACCCTCGAAATTGATTTTCGGTTATTCTTCAGAAGATTCGATGGGCGAACGCCCGCCGCGCGGATGGGATCTCCTCATCGCGGGGACCTGCTCCGCCGCAGCGGCGCAGAGCGGGAGATCGAAAAGGGGCTCGATCCCGCTCTCATCCATGGCGGATGTCTCCTCTGCAGCGAGGAAGAGCCGCATCATAGTTATCGGCGGCTGGTGGCGGAATACCTCAATGCGCATTGGGGGAAACCTCCCGGTGCGTCAACCGGGTTGAAGGCGCTTCGGGGACGGGTCGCGGGCCGTCCGGGTGGCCGCTATATTCTTCCGGGGCTATGGAAATGTCGTCCGCGAGACCTCAAAT
>JAGROX010000065.1:261-12732 GCA_020440025.1 Verrucomicrobiia bacterium | reverse complement strand
CGAAGGGACTGTAGGCATCGCCGAGTTCCTCGCGAATCTTGAGCCGAAGGCGGTCATCGAGAATGGAACCCAGCATCCCGATGCGGCGGGTTTTCTCGATGTCGAAAATGTCGAGCGTCGGCCAGTAAACCAGCGCCATGGCCTTCGGGATCGTGGTCTCGAAGGTGAAGGTTTCGAGATCGGCTTTCCGCGGGAAAGTCACTTTTCGCTCCTCGGTGTAGGGCGGTTTTTTCGCGGCCCGCTCGGGGAGATTGCCGAAGGTCGCCGCGAGTTGGGCGATGACGGTTTCGGGATCGATGTCTCCCACCACCGAGATTTCGAGATACTCGGAGGCCAGGGGCTCGGCCAACCAGGCTTTGACATCATCCATGGTGAGAGCGGCGAGCGCCTCCTTGGCGGGGAAGCCAAAGCGCTGGTCACCACCGTGAACAAAGCGATCGACTTTGTCCTGCATCACTCCCTCGGGTGTGGTCTCGATCTGCTGGTAAAACTGATCGAGCGCCCGCTGGAGCTGCCCCGCCGCCTCGGTCCGGTAACCGGGATGGGTGAAATAGGCGCGCATCAGGAGCAGTTGTTCGCCCAGATCTTTGGGAGTCGTCCGACCCGTCATTGAGAAGGCATCGTCATCCACCCCGAAGCTGACGTTGGCCGCCTTGCCTGCGAAGAGTCGACGAATGTCATCGATGTTGTGCTCTTCGAGTCCGCCTTCAGTAAACACGTGACCAGCGAAGAAACCGATGCCCGGCTTGTCTTTCGGCTCAGTCAGGGTGCCGCCTCCAAAGCGGGCCTTCACGTAGATGGTATCGTCCTCAAACTCGGTCGGCTTCAGATTCACCCGCACGTTATTGGCGAATCGCAGTTGGGTGATTTCCAAGTCATCAATCACCGTCTTCTCGGCGACTTCCCCAGCCGCGGGCAGATGGGAATAGGAGAACGCTTTTTCCTCCTCCTTCACCGGAGGTTCCACCGGCACCGCCTGACTGCTCTGATAAGCAGCCAGAATGGTTTCCTTGGCATCGGGAATCTCGACGTTGCCGGTGACCAGCAGGAGCACTTCGTTGTCAGGAGTCCAAATTTCGCGCAGCAGTTCCTGACACTGTTCGGTGGTAATGCCCGCGAGCATCTCGGTCACGCGGACCAGATCATCGGCGGGGTTGGTGAACACCTTGCGCTCGCCAATACGGGAGGCGAGGAGGTTGGCCAGATCGCTGGACTTGCGGGTGGCCATGGATTTTGCGGCCAGCTCAACACTATTCTGAATATTGGCCTTCGCTTCCGTCAGTTCGGCTTGGGTAAAGCCATGTTCGAGGGCGCGGCGCAGTTCCTGTTCCGCCAAGGCCATGGCTGCCTTCCAGTTTTGCGGTTGGCAGTCGACGGCGACACCGCTGTATTCTGCGAAATTCAGATCGTAGAGATCGTAGGAATAGGCGGATCCGCTGATAATGGGTGAGTCTTCTTCTTTCGCCAATTTGCTGATACGACGGCTCAGCATCTGGTTGGCAATTCCAATTCGCATCTGACGCGCGCGGTTAGCCAGTGTGTCCGGCGCATTGAGGCGCGACCCAATGGTGTCGATGGATACGGAAACCTCGCCCGCCTGGGGTTCGGGATGGAAGTGGACGGCGAGACCGCGCTTGTTCACATGACTCAGATCAGGCCACGGTTGCTTGGTAGTGGCAGGCACCATGTCGGCGAAATGCTTTTTCACCATGGCTTCGATCTGGGGAACGGTCACTTCGCCCACGGCAATCACCGTCATGCGATCCGGGGTGTACCACTTTTTATAAAACTCCACGAATCGCTCGCGCGGCGCGCCCTGAATGACCTCCTCGGTCCCGATGGGAAGACGACTGCCCGCGAGATTGCCATCGAGGATGAACTTCAACTGCTCCACCATGGTGCGCCAGCCGACCGAATCCCGGCTCCGCTTTTCACTCATGATGACTCCACGCTCTTTCTCGATCTCTTTTTCTCCGAGTTGCATGCCGTCGGCGTAGTCGCGCAGCAGTTTGAATCCTTCATCGAGCAGCGCATCCTCCGTGCTCGGCAATTCGAGTTTGTAAACCGTCTCGTTGAACGAGGTGTGAGCATTGGTGTGGGAACCGAAGGCCATGCCGAGGCGCTGGAAATACTCAACCATTTCACCGGCAGGGAAATTTGTCGTTCCATTGAAGGCCATGTGCTCGAGAAAGTGAGCCAGGCCCTGCTGATTGTCTTCCTCCATCAGCGAGCCGGCATCCACAAACAAACGAAGGCTGACGCGGTTCGGTGGTTCGACGTTTGGCAGAATGGCGTAGCGCAGTCCATTGTCGAGCACGCCCCACGTCACGGCGGAGTCGGTCGCGATATCACTGGTCTCTTGAGCCAAGGGAATCGGAGCAGGCACGCCCTCGTCTTTTTTCTGTTGGGCAAAAGCCAGACCCGGCAGGGCGAGCAGAGAGGCGGTCATCAGAATGTGATGACGGGAGAAGCGTGAATTCGGGGGCAGGATTTTCATGAAAAAAAGGGATCAGAGGCGGGACGACAAGACAGTCCGGTGAAAGCGTCGCCGGAACCGGGTTCTATCTCAAAAACTTATGCTTCCGCATCTGCGGGAGGGCGGCGGTTAAACTTGATGCAATCGGCGTACTTCACAAGCGACCCACCGAAAATGTCGAGGGCGCTGCCAATAGTGAGATCGACCATTCCCCCACTCAGGGTTTCCACCAGCGAGAGATCCTCCAGCGAACGGGCTCCGCCGGCATAGGTTACCGGCTTTTTCCCCCAGGCACCGAGCATGGAAACGAGTTCTTCGTCTATCCCCCCACACTTGCCTTCAACGTCGGCGGCATGAATGAGGAACTCGGCACAGGATGCGGACAAGGCATCCAGCGTGGCGTGATTCAGCGGCAGATCAGTCAAAGTCTGCCAGCGATTCATCGCCACCACCCAGGTTCCCTCCGGCTGGCGGCGGCAACTCAGGTCGATCACCAACTGCATCCAACCCGTCGCCCGCAGGAGGCGCTCCAGTCTTTTCTCCTGAAATCGACCGTCTCCATCGAAGAGAAACGAGGTCGCAATGACATGCGTAGCGCCGGCGTCCAGCCAATCCGCTGCATTCTCGTCGGTGATTCCGCCTCCGATCTGCAGGCCGTCAGGGTAGGCTTCCAGTGCTTCGCGAGCCGCTTCATCATTGCCCGGACCAAGTTTGATGACGTGTCCCCCACGCACTTCGTCGCGGGAGAACAGCTCCGCATACCACGCGGGTGGCTGCTCGGAAACGAAGTTCGTTTTCAGTGACTCCGTTTTCGAATCCAGCGTGCCACCCACGATCTGTTTTACCCGCCCATCGTGGAGGTCGATACAGGGGCGGAATCGAGTCTGGGCGGTGCCGGAGCGGATCATGAGCGGGAGTGAGACGAAAACAATCCGCCAACCTAACCGTGCCAGGGAGGCGATTCAACCGGGTTGCCTTCAAATGACCACGTCAATTTCACCACTTCGACCACCCCTCCACCTATCGGCGCCAATTGCAGTTCAGGCATTTCCGAGAAATCGAAAAAATGCCGCACAGAATCACACTGCCCCCCAACTTTTAAAAAATAGTTGACCGATCGTCTAGTTTCAGCGAACGGGTCACCAGATGGCTAGGGTAAGTGACGCGAAAGAACGCCTGATCGAGGCGGTGATCGAATTGATCTGGACCGGTTCCTATGGGAGCACGTCCGTCGATTCCATCTGCGAACGCGCCGGGGTCAAGAAGGGCAGCTTTTACCATTTTTTCGAGTCGAAAACCGCACTGGCCTTGGCGGGAATTGAATTCGCCTGGGAGGGCCACCGGGCCGAATTGGATGGCATCTTCTCCCCGGTTCGACCTCCGCTCGAACGACTGAGCCTATGCCTGAAGAATCTCGTGGATGAGCAGGAAAGCCAGATGAAAAAGCACGGCCACGTGCTCGGTTGCCCGGTTCACTCTCTGGGCGCAGAGATCAGCACTCTCGATGAAGGATTGCGGAAAAAGCTTCAGGAAATTCTGGCTCAATACGTTTGCTACTACGAATCGGCGATCAGAGATGCCAACACCCAGGGCTTGATTGACACTCCCGATGCCGCCGCCACCGCCCGGGTCGTCTTTGCCTACACCGAAGGCGTCCTTGGCCACGCTCGGATCTGGAATGACTTACGCCGGCTCGATGAACTTGAGGCCGGCCTTTTTGCCATCCTCGGTTTCGCTCCAAAATCTTGACTTTCCCTTCATCATTTTTTGACCATTTAGTCAACTATTCCGAAACATGAACTCACGTCTCATCCTTTCCCTGCCCTTTTTGCTCGCAGGCTGTCACCAACCAGCCGCCGGGCCGCCACCTCAAATGCCTCCGGCACCGGTGACCCTGGAAGCGGTCGAGGAAAGAGAAATCGTCGAGTGGGAGGAATTTACCGGTCGGGTGGAAGCGCTCGAAACCGTCGAACTGCGCCCCCGGGTGTCCGGCTACATCACCGAAGTGAAGTTCCAGGCCGGTGAACTGGTGAAAAAAGACGATGTGCTTTTCGTCATCGATCCCCGGCCTTTCAAAACAAAACTCGAAGGCGCCACCGCTGAAGTGGCCCGAGCCGAGGCGGTTGCTCAAGCCGCGAAAAGCGAGAATGACCGCGTGTCGGCCCTTCTTGAAGCCAAGGCGATCGCCCCCGAACAGGGTGAGGCGCGCCGGGCCATGCACTTGCAGGCCGAGGCAGGTCTGGCCGCTGCCAAAGCGACCCAACACTCGGCGGAACTCGAGCTTTCCCACACCGAAGTCCGTGCACCCATCGCTGGCCGCATCAGTCGAGCGCTGACCACGACCGGCAACTACGTGACCAACGGAACGACCATCCTGACGACCATCGTCACCGTCGATCCGGTCTATGTGTACACCGACATCGACGAAAACAGCCTGCTGAAGCTTCAGTCCCTGCAACGGGAGAACAAACTTTTCACCGACGACAAGGGACGAGTGCCAGTGGAACTACAACTCTCCAACGAGACGACTTTCCCCCATCAAGGCTACATCGAGTCCTTTGACAACCGGCTCGACGCGGGCACGGGAAGCATGGTGCTCCGAGTGGAATTCTCGAACGCTGATGGAGCTCTCACTCCCGGCTTATTTGCCCGGGTCCGCCTGCCGATGACGGCAAAATACCCCGCCCTGCTGATTGATGAAAAGAGCATTCTGACCGATCAGGCCAACAAGTATGTCCTCGGAGTCGATGAGAACAGCCTCTCGGTCTATCGCCCGGTCGAGATCGGCCCCAGTATCGACGGCAAACGGATCATTCGCAGCGGTCTCAAGGCGGGCGAGAAGATCATCGTCAATGGACAGGCCCGACTCCCTCAGCCAGGAATGCCAGTCATGGCCCAGGAAACTCCCGCCCCAGCTCCAGAGGGCACAGCAGCCGAATGATCGGGTTCCCCGTCGTCGCGTTGCTGATCGCTTTCCCTTTCCCTGTCTCAGGCCATGAACATTTCCCGATTCTTCATCACCCGTCCCATCTTCGCCGGCGTCCTCTCGGTGCTGATCTTCGTGCTGGGCGCGATCTCGCTCTTCCGCTTGCCAATTTCGGAATATCCCGAGGTGGCACCACCGACGGTCATCGTCACCGCCACCTATCCCGGGGCGAATCCGAAGACCATCGCGGAAACAGTGGCCTCCCCGCTGGAGCAGGCGATCAACGGCACCGAGAACATGCTTTACATGTCCTCGCAAAGCACTGCCAACGGAGTGATGACGCTCACGGTGACTTTCAAGCTGGGAACCGAAATCGACAATGCCCAGGTGCAGGTTCAGAACCGGGTGTCCCAGGTGCTGCCGAAACTACCCGAGGAAGTGCGACGCTTCGGCGTGTCGACGGTGAAGTCCTCGCCGGACATGACCTTGGTGGTGCATCTCTTGTCGCCCAATGATCGCTACGACGAGATCTACCTCAGAAACTACGCCGCGCTCAATGTGAAGGACGAACTCAGCCGTCTGGAGGGTGTCGGCCAAGTTCAGCTCTTCGGCGGCGGCGACTATGCCATGCGGGTCTGGATCGATCCGGACAAGGCTGCCGCACGCGGACTGACTTCGGGTGACATCGTCAACGCCATTCGCGAGCAGAATGTTCAAGTCGCCGCCGGCACCATCGGCCAGCAACCGGCTGCCGACGTTCCCTTTGAACTCACCATCAACGCCAAGGGCCGACTCATCGAAGAACACGAATTTGACAACATCATCGTCAAATCGGGACCTCACGGCGAAAAGCTTAGGCTCAAGGATGTCGCTCGCACCGAACTTGGCTCCAGCGAGTATGCGCTGCGCAGCCTGATCAACAATAAGCGCGCCGTCGCCATGGGCGTGTTTCAGCTTCCCGGGTCGAATGCACTGGCGATCTCCCAGAACGTCCGGCAACGGATGGCCGAGCTGAAACAGAAATTTCCCGAGGGTGTAGATTTCGCCATCGCCTATGACCCGACCGTTTTCGTGGAAAAATCCATCGACGCCGTGATCCACACCCTGCTGGAAGCCGTGGTCCTCGTTGTCATTGTCGTGCTGCTCTTCCTCCAGACCTGGCGGGCCTCGATCATTCCTCTGGCAGCGGTGCCCGTTTCGCTCATCGGCACCTTTGCAGTGATGCATGCGCTCGGGTTTTCCATCAACAACCTGTCACTTTTCGGCCTCGTTCTGGCCATCGGCATCGTCGTCGATGACGCCATCGTGGTGGTGGAAAATGTGGAGCGAAACATTCGCGAGGGATTGAAGCCGATCGAAGCCACCCAGCAAGCGATGAAGGAGGTGACCGGCCCCATTATCGCCACCGCCCTCGTCCTGTGCGCGGTGTTCATTCCGACGGCTTTCATCAGCGGTCTGAGCGGACAATTCTACAAACAGTTCGCCGTGACCATCGCGATCTCGACGGTCATCTCGGCCTTCAATTCTCTGACTCTCAGCCCCGCTCTCTCCGCACTATTGCTCAAGGGTCACCACGAGAAAAAAGACCTCTTTTCCCGCCTGATCGATGTGCTATTCGGTTGGATCTTTCGTCCGTTCAACCGATTCTTCGACTGGTCGTCGAGCGTCTACGTGGGCCTGGTAAAGCGATTCATTCGCTTCAGTGTCATCGCTCTGCTGATCTACGGCGGACTGGTCTGGGCCACGATGAAGGGTTTTGAGATGGTGCCCAATGGGTTCGTGCCCGGACAGGACAAACAATACCTCGTTGGTTTCGCCCAGTTGCCCGATGGCGCATCGCTCGATCGCACGGAAGCCGTCATGCGCCAGATGTCTGACATCGTGCTGAAACAGCCCGGCGTGAAAGACGCCATCGCCTTCCCTGGCCTGTCGATTCATGGCTTCAGCGTGAGCCCGAACAGCGGCATCGTTTTCGTGGGCTTGGACGATTTCGAAGAACGCGAGTCTCCCGAACTCTCCGGCGATGCGATCGCGGGAGCGCTCAACGGCCAGTTCATGGCGATCCAGGATGCCATGGTGCTCGTGCTTTCCCCGCCACCGGTGAACGGCATCGGCACCACGGGAGGCTTCAAACTCATGATCCAGGATCGCGGCGATCTCGGTTATGCGGAACTTTATCAAGCCACCCAAGCTCTGGTCGGCGCCTCCTATGGCACCGGTCAACTCCAACAGGTCTACTCCGGCTATACCGTCAACGTCCCCCAACTGGAAGCCGATGTAGACCGCGAGAAGGCAAAGTCGCAAGGCGTTCCCCTGGCGAGCTTGTTCGAAACACTTCAGATCAATCTCGGTAGCCTCTACGTAAACGATTTCAATCGATTCGGTCGCACCTATCAGGTCATCGCCCAGGCCGAGCCGGAATTTCGCGACGACGTCAAAGACATCACTCGCCTCAAGACCCGCAACCTCTCCGGCGACATGGTTCCCATCGGTTCCATGGTCAAAGTGACCGAAAGTTTTGGACCCGACCGAGTGTTGCACTACAACGGCTATCTCGCCGCCGACCTGAACGGCGCTCCCATTCCCCCGCTCAGTTCCGGCCAGGGTGAGGAGGTCATTGCCAATCTCGCCAAAAAGGTGTTGCCGCCAGGATTCGAATTCCAGTGGACCGACCTGACCTACCAGAAGATCATCGCCGGCAACACCGCCGTCTACATCTACCCGCTGTGTATCCTGCTGGTTTTCCTCGTGCTCGCGGCACAGTATGAAAGTTTGCGGCTTCCGCTCGCGATCATCCTCATCGTGCCTCTGTGCCTCCTGTTCGCGCTCGCCGGAGTGCTCATGGTTGGAGGCGACAACAACATCTTCACCCAGATCGGTTTCATCGTGTTGATCGGGCTCGCCTGCAAAAACGCCATCCTCATCGTCGAATTCGCCAAGGAAAAACATGACCACGGCCTGACCCCGTTTGAGGCAGCTCTCGAAGCCTGCCGCCTCCGTCTGCGCCCGATTCTGATGACCTCGATCGCTTTCATTGCCGGGGTCTATCCACTCGCCGTCAGCACCGGCGCTGGCTCCGAAATGCGTAGAGCCATGGGCGTCGCGGTGTTCGCCGGGATGATAGGCGTGACCATTCTGGGACTTTTCTTTACCCCGGTGTTCTATGTCCTCATGATGAAAATCGGCCTCAAGAAAAAGCCTACCGCCAAGACTGATTCGACCGCTTCCGCTTGATTCCGTTCCGATTGAAAGGACCATCCGCATCAACGCACCCATCTTTCGATTCCCATGCGCTTCCTCATTTTTCTGACTTTTATCGCCACATCGGCCAGCGCCCAGATCGGTCCCGACTTCATGAAGCCGACCACCAACGTGCCGGCGGACTACAAGGACAAAGGGGCCGCCATCTGGCGCGAATCACGTCCTCTCGACGACGCCCCCAAAGGGGCTTGGTGGAAGATCTACAAGGACAAAAAACTCAACTCGCTGATCGAACAGGCCACCGAAGAGAACCAGCAATTGAAGGCTGCCGTGGCCCGCTTTGATCAGGCACGCGCCTCCGCCAGGATCGCACGGGGTAATTTTTTCCCTTCGGTTTCCGGCACTCCGGTCATCACTCACCAGGGCACCTCGGCCAACATGCCGTCAGCCTTTGATCTGGGCGGGTTGCGCTACAAGGATTTCAGCTACGATGTCCCGCTCGATTTCAGCTATGAGGTAGATCTCTGGGGCAAGGTGCGACGGGAAGTGGAGAGTTCCCGGGCCGGAGCTGCGGCCGCTTTCGTGTCCATTCATCAGATTCATCTCGGTATCCAAGCCGACGTGGCCACGAACTACTTCCGGATTCGTTCCCTGGACCGCGAAATGGCCATCGTCCGCGAAGCGGTCGTCCTGAGGAAAGAGGCCTACGATATCGCCGCCGCCCGCGTCGAAGCAGGTGCCGGGAGTAATCTCGAACAGGAACAGGCGGCCACCGAAGTCGCCACTGCCGAGGCAGAAATTTCTGCGCTTCAGATCCAACGCGATCAATTGGAGAATGCCATCGCCATCCTCATCGGTGCCAATGCCGCCGGATTCAAACTCGAACCCAATCCCCTGGGAGTCGGCGTATCGCCACCATCCGTTCCCAGCGGTACGCCATCCGATCTGTTGGAACGCCGGCCCGACGTAGCTCAGGCGGAACGACTACTCGCCGCGTCCTGCTCCCGGATTGGAGTCGCCAAAGCCGCGTTCTTTCCCAGCGTGAGGTTGATTGGCAACGGCGGCTATCTCAGCGGCGATCTCACCAATCTCTTCGAAGAAGCCAGTCAAAAATGGATTCTCGGTCCCAGCATCAACATTCCTCTCTTTTCCGGCGGCAAGAACCACGGCAGCATCCAACGTGTGCGTGCTGAATACGACGAGAACCTCGCGATGTATCGCCAGTCCATCCTTGGTGCCTTTGCCGAAGTCGAGAACAGCCTCTCCGCCCTGCGGAATCTTGCCACCCAACAGGAAGCTCTCAATCGCGCCCATCAGAGCGCCCGCAAAGCAGCCGAGATCGCCAAGACCCGCTACGAAACCGGCGCCAGCGCCTATCTCGAAGTCATCGAAGCCAATCGCACCCTCTTGATCACCGAACGCTCCAGTGCCCAGGTCAACGGTCAGCGCCACATCGCCAGCATCAGCCTGATCAAAGCCCTCGGTGGCGGCTGGGAACAAGCTGCGCCTCCGGCCATCCCCCAGACCACTCCCGATCCCGAAGCCAAGAGCGTTACTGAAGAAAAGCGCTTCTTTGAAAAAGTGGGCTCCCTTTTCAAGAAGAAGGAAAAAGAGGAAAGGGAAGAGAAGTGATTCAAACCCAACCCTGTTAGGTCCACGACCCAACAGGGTTAGAAGCAACTATCTCAACTCACCCGCTGCAGCTTGATCGGATAGGTCTTGCCGCTGTTCCATTGAGCGACATAGACGCTTTCTTCTCCATCGATCCAGAGCCCGTGGGGATGTTGAAAGGGACTATGGCCTTCATCCTTGCTGAGTGCTCCGAGTTTCATCTTGTCATCGTAGACCGGGGCACTGCCGCCCGGATTGGAAACCACCCGGTTGTCCTTGTCGATGACCGACAGCAAGCCTTCGAGATGGGGTGCGATGAGATAGTCTCCCCGCGCGGCGAGTTGGCAGACGCGCATACCGGGGATGGTAATTGTTTCCAGATGAACACCCGACAGGGTGAAACGTTTCACCGCATTGTCGGCCCGTGAACAGATCATGAGGGTCGGATTATTGCCGTCCCGGACATCAACGATGCCACCGTGAGGCGTGTTGAGATTCGCCTCTCCTTTGCCGGGCCCACCAAAGACATTCTCCAGCTTGCCATCGTAGCTGTAGTGCATGATCCAACTGCTGCCATAGCCGTCGCCGACGTAGAAGCTGCCATCGATGGAAGGCATGACGTTGGTGGGAGCGTATTTTTTGGCAGGATCGGCGTACTGCGGCAGATCCGGACGTGCGAGTTCCATGACAACCTCGCCTTTCATCGTCGTCTTGAAAACTTTGCCGACCTTGGTGTCAGTGAGAAACAGGAACTCCTCACCATTCTCATTCACGATGTCCATGCCGTGAGCCCCCGGGTAGGTGGTCCCCCAAGCTTCCAACAGCTTGCCGCCCTTGTCGTAGATGAGAACGTTGTTCTTCACGTCGGTCTGAAACAGGATGATGCGCCCTTTCGCGTCTTCGACCATCTCGTGACAATTGGCGACGGGATATTGCGCTGGATCCAGCTCTCCCCAGCCTTTCACCACTTCGTAGCGGAAGTCACCCTGCCCGATGATCATCGGTGCCTCGGCCCTGCTCTTGCTGGTCAGAATCCCAATACTGCCCCATGCCGCTCCTGCGGCGGTCGCGTTGGCGAGGAATTGTCGACGACTTGGTAGGACGGGAGAGTTGTGGTGATCGGGGCGGGATTTCATGCTGACAGGCTACGGCTTCGACCGAGTTCAAGGAAAGTGCGTAAATCCGCCAACGCCGGATCACTGGAATCAGGGCAAAAAACCTTTGCCCCATTGGGGTGACCGATAGTAACCTCCCCAATCCAGCGTGGAGACGTCGACTGCTTGGCGATTCCGCCTTTTCATTCAACCTATCCTGTCTGAACCTCAAACCTACTAACAATCCATATGAGCCAAATTATTCCTCTCATCAGCTCCGGCGTCGCCGGTCCTCTCGGCGTTCTTCACCTGCCGCGCCTCTGGCAGAAAGTGTCCCTCGAAAACGCGGGCAAACTGCACCCCGACTACCCCGGCATCGGCGGTGGTTATGACTCCATGGTCATTGATGGACTCGGCCTGAACAAAGACGCCTTCGTTGAGTTCATGAAGTCCAAGCCGACCTACGTGCAGCTCGAAGCCTGGATCCTTGAGCAAAAGGGCGGTTCCCTCGATCAGAACGCCGTTGACGAACTCAACAGCGCCATCGCTGGATACATCCACGCCGACGACACCCGTGCCGAGATCCTCGCCGGCGCCGGTCGTGAAGACGACGGTTCCATCAAGGATGCCGTGAACCTGAACAACCTCGATGACTGGGCCTCCTTCCATAAGGCCGAAATCGCGGGTTGAGGTTGAACACCATCAACGACCTTTACGGTTTTAGGAAAACCCGGGTTCGGCTCTTTTGCCGGCCCGGGTTTTTTCTTTTGAGGAATGGGCCAAAGACCCCTTCTACTTCCCAGATGGGACAAAATCGGGTTCATTGGTGGCTGGAAATTCTGTCATGCCTATCCCATCCTCAGCTTTCTCGGTCCGGCTCGCCGATTTTTTGATTCTGCCGGATGCCGATGCCATTCTCGCGGTGCGGCGCACGGTGTTTGTCGAGGAACAGGCAGTGCCCGAATCTCTCGAGAGAGATGGACTGGACGAAACCTGCCAACACGTCCTCGCTTTCGACACTTCCAATCGGGCAATTGGTACCGCGCGCCTGATGCCTCACGGCAGAATCGGTCGCGTCGCGGTACTGGCCGATTGGCGAAAACGTGGTGTCGGCGCAGCCCTGATGCGCACGCTTCTTGCTGAAGCCGATCGTCGTGGCTTTG
>JAGROX010000065.1:0-189 GCA_020440025.1 Verrucomicrobiia bacterium | reverse complement strand
TGGAAGCAGAAATCCCGCACCGTCGCATGGTGAGGCGACAGCACGGGATTTCGTAAATCAAGGGGAAGCCGGGGAGACGGCTTCCGACTTCCTGATCTGATTCGATCAGGAAGCCTTTTTCTTGGTCGCCGAGCGCTTTTTCTTCGCGGGGGCGGTCTTCTTCTTGGCAGCGGCCCGCTTCTTTTTGGC
>JAGROX010000385.1 GCA_020440025.1 Verrucomicrobiia bacterium | reverse complement strand
CACCCGGCCCTCCGGCACCCCGATGTTGTCGCGACAACGGGGCACCCGACCCTCCGGCACCGGAATGTTGTCACGACATCGGGCTTCCGGAGGCTCCGGCACCGCTTTGTTGCGACCGCTTTTGGGTCCCGGCTTTCTTTCCGCACTTCAAACGCCACCCCCAGCCGCCAAGCATGAGAACGATCCGCTGGGACGATGGCACCCGATTTGACAATCCCAATGCTCGGTGGGGATCTCCCGCCTATCTCCTGGAGCCCGGCGACCCCGGCTATGTCGATCCCGATCCCAATCCCCCTCCAAGTCCCACCAAACCCAAAACCAAACCCCATCACATGAGCAGCAACGCCACTCCCGACAACCGCACCATCCTCACCGCCCTGGCCCGCAATATTCTGGCCGGACAACTCAGCATTGGCGCCACGGTGGGGCTGCATCATCACACTTCCACTCAGATGGATGCGGCGATCAAAAAACTGGGCGGCGATCCCGCCGCCGATCCGGGCACGGACGCGAATCAGGGCAGCCAACTGCGCTACCGTGACTGCGTGGACGCCACCAGCGATGCCCGGGCCGCGCTTCGCGACGACAGTGACGGCCCGGTAAAAACCTGGCTCAGCGGCTACCGCAAGGTGTTGACCGGCATTCACGGCTCCAAGTCCAACGATGGCTGGATCGCCGCGGGATTTCCCCCCGGCACCACTTCCGTGCCGCGCAGTCACGATGCCCGCCACGGGTTGCTCGATGCCGCCCGCGCCTATCTGGTGACTCACAGCGGCTACGAAGCCTCCCTGCCTCAGGCCGGAGGTTCGCCGCTGGCCATCACCGCCGCCGAGGCCCTGGCCCTGTCCACCGCCATGCAGACCGCCAAGACGTTGATCAATGATCGCGAGGCGGAGCAGACTACCTGCAAAATGGTGCGCGATACGGATGTGGATGCGCTCTTTGACGAAGTCTCGTCCACCATCGCCGAACTGAATGGCCTGCTGGCGGTCGATGATCCGCGCTGGGAGAATTTCGGCCTGAACATTCCCGCAAATCCGAATCCGCCCGGCGGCGTCGCCGAACTCACGGTCACCGCCGCAGGCACCGGTCGCGAGTTGGTCGTGTGGCCCTACGCGGTGCGCGCCGACTACTATCGCCTCTACCTGAAGCGGGTGGGCACGGACGAAGATTTCGTGAATGTGACCGATCCCAAGGACCTCGAATACACGATCAAAGATCTCACTCCCGGCGGCAGTATCGAGGTCTATGTGGTGCCGATGAACTCTGGCGGCGCTGGCTCCGCCTCGCCCACGGTGACGAAGGTGGTGGGCGCCTGACCCCCTGGTCGCCCGCTCGATTCAACAGGGTCAGGTCGCTGACTTAACCCTGTTGGGTCGACGCGACGGGACCGCCCGTCCGGCAGGCCCCCGCGTTTTTTTCCCGGTCCGCCGCTCTCCTGACTTTTCCCCACTTTCTCTCTCACTCCCCTACCCCAGATCGCCATGAACTCGACGCCACCTGCCAAACTCCCGCCTTTCCCCGAGTGGGCCCTCGACCCCGCCCGCACGGCGGCGGAGCGCTACCTGATCTGGCTGCTTTGCAATACGGCCGCGCGCACCCACTGGATGGGATTGCCGCCAGAGGAGCGGGTCGTGGTCTCGGCTCCTCTCATTCCGTCGGAGATCATGAAGATCTATTATCTGAATCCCGCGCTGGTGCCTCCGATCGAAGAAGAGGACGTGACCCTCGCGGCAGAGATGATACCCATGGTCACGGATTTTCCCCTGAACGTGAGTATGAGTTTTCAGTGCCGCCAGATTCAGGATGGCGCGGCGCTGGCATTTTTCCCCGCGCTGGAACGGATCAATCTGGGATCGACCACGCTGAGCGATCTCTCCTGGCTGGCGCACCTGCCCCGGCTCCGGCATTTGCAGATCACCTCGGGTGATCTGGAGGATCTGTCGCCGCTGGCCCGGGTGCCGCAGTTGCAATCGCTACATCTGAACCTGACGGGCGGAGGGACGACGAGGCTGGCCCCGCCGCTGCTGTGGCCGGAGACGGGCGCCATGGCCGCACTGCAGGAGCTGGAAGTGCTGCATTTCTCACCGAATGCAGCGGCGCTGGAGGGCCTGAGTTTTCCGCGACTGCGGGAAGCCCGTCTGACCTGCGCCGGGCAGCGGGATTGCCGGGTGCTGCCCGACATGCCGGAGCTGCGAATCCTGACGCTGAATGGAGTGGAAAGCCTGCGCGGCATCGGGCGTTTCCCGCAGTTGCGCAATCTCACTCTCGCCGGGCCGCTGCGTTCCTTTGGCGATCTGCCGGAGCTGAGGGAACTGACTTGCCTGCAGGTAAATACCCAAGCGGGGTGGCCCCGCGACGTGGCACCGCTGGCCACGCTGCCGGAGCTGAGGGCGGTTTGTTTTCTGGGCGAGGTTCCGCGGAACTACTGGCCGCTGGCGGGCGCGCCCAAGCTCCGGGTGTTGGAGACCCACCGCGCCGTGGGCATCGACCTGGACGTGCAGGCGATCAATGCGGCGCTGAGCCCGTGGGACGTGGATTTTCTCGCGCCGGAGCCGCGCCTGCCGCTGCCGCCCCTGCGTATCGTTTCTGCCCACGATTTTCGGCCTTTTTTGCCAGACACCGAGTGGACGGATCCCGATCAGTTGGCCGATCCAGAGATGTTCTGCCGCGAGCTGGTTTGGATGGACAAACGTTGCCAATCGCGGATCGAGGCCATGATCGGCCATCCATATGGGCTGAATACCGTGAGTAGTAGCACATACACCCATCATCGTTCCCGCTCCCACAACTTCTATGTCCAGAGTCAGGATCTCGCCGATCGTCTGCCCGAACTGGTCGATCTGCTCCGCCTGATCATGGCCGAGTCGCCGCATGATCGGGTGTTCAGAATTGTGATCCATTTGCGGGTGCCCACCGAGTTGTTCGGCGAAAAGGAACGCCGCTGGCTCAAAATCATCGAGGAGCAATACCGGCACCACGATGACGACGATGACGACTCGGTAGAGCGCTATCGATTGACGCAGCAGCACCTGATCGACACCGCCTACCGCCTCCGCACCGCCTCCGAGGAAGGCGAGACGCCCGAGCCGGCAGATTTCGCGCCTCCGGAGGCATTGGGCCCCACCGGCCACGGCAAACCCAAGCCGGTCTCCGCCACCGGGGAGACTGGTGGCGACGACGAAGACGAGACGCCCGATGACTACCGCCTGCGCTCCTACGACGAGCAGGAAAAGGACGGCCACGACGCTTCCGACGGCGAGGGAAATGACGACGGCGACCTCAAAGTAGAGACCGATCCCGATCCCCCGGAGTGGTTTTTCGAAGACCCCAACGCCCATCCCCTCAGCCACAGCTACAACCTGCTGGCGCTCGTGACCCGCGACACCTTCGTCGTGAACTCCCGCCATCTCCCCATCGGCGCCAGCCTGATGCGCATCCCGATCGATGAGGTAGAGGATCTCGACAGCGGTTCTGGCGGGGAGGTTTGAGAAGGGATCAAGGGCGACGTGGCGGGAAAGGGCTGGGTGATGATGTGTCAGGCTGGGGTGGCGTTCGCGTGTCGGCAAAGCTCAATGGCTTGACTTTGCGGAAGAAATTCCGTTTCCTTCCCCGAATGATCCTACCGCATTTCGTCAGGGAGATGGCGATAGGCGAGTGGGGATGCTAATACCCTCAGTGAAGTGATGATGACGCGTCGTCGAAAAATTGTCGCGATTCTCGCGGCGGCTGCCTTAGCGATTTTGGGTTACTTCGCCTTCGGAGTCATTGATACCGTTCAGCACATTCCAGAGGCATACGCAGCGTGGGACACAGGCACATTGCTGGTGGCCTACATGAAATCGCACGATGATCAATGGCCCAAGTCTTGGGACGATTTGTTGACTGTATTGGAGAGCGAGGAAGGCCGAAACTTGCCCCTTCGCGGAGCGGCAGTTGGTGATTCAGCGTATGCGAAGTCGTTGAAGAAAACCGTTTCGATTGATTGGAGTTTCAGTCCTGACCGTTTCAGCGAAGAGGAGCCCGTGAGGCGATCTGACGGTAGTTCTTTTCACCTCCTTTGGCAGAGTGCTGATCCGAATAAGATGGTGAAGAGTTATCTTCAAGACAGGATCACAACACGAAGCACAAATGGCTGAAAGGCAGGTGGGCTCTGCCGAAACGGGTCAGGCAAGGAGGTCTGACATTTCCTCTCCCAGTCCAGTCAGATGAGCAGGTGGTTGACGGCATGGGCGCTGCCGCCGCTGGGTAGGGCGTGACGTCTCGGCGCGCCGGAGTTCGCAGGGTCACCACCCCGCCCGGCGCGTCCGGAGGCCACGCCCTACCTTCTGCCAACATCAGGCTCCGCCATGGTTTGCTTTCCCAGCCCCCTGTCACCCCGCTCAAACGCCATGATATCCGCAAGGATGACTCGTCCCCATTCCTCCAGCCCCGCCCCCCGGATAGACGCACGCTTCCTGGGATTTTCCTTGCTGGCTCAGGGATTTCTCGACATCCTTGCTCCCGACCGCCTGCTTGATATCACCGCAGGTGGTCATACGAATAAAGACTGTTCGGCAGAAAAATGTTAATGGAGAACATCTACTGGTCCTTCGGATGGAAGCAATACGACTCGAGGGATGAATTTATCCGGGCTGTCCAGGAAGAGTGTGATCATGTTTCTCCCGAAGGACATGGATGGAATCCACAAGATCACGTTTGTCATGGCCCGCTCTCGATTGAGTTCGAGTTGATGTGGAAGGATCCTCCTGACGATATGATTTACTTCGAAATCACCACTGAAAACAGACCTCTCACTCAAGGGGAAATCCTTCACGAGCTTAATGAGCAGTCCTTCGATTTCTTCAAGGACAAGGATCATAGATTCTTTGAGGGATTTGGCGATCTTATCGATGGCAGAATGTATCTTGTGACCGGAAGCTAGAAGATCAAAACACGAAAAGCCGAATCGGGTAGGAACGGGGATTGAACCCGCTCCCCCCACACCACCGGCCATACGGGTTTGACTATGGTCGTTCCTCCCTTGCCACTCTGCGGTGCCTGCGGGTGTTCTTTGCTTGAGGGAAATGGCCGTCTGGCGTAAGACATTCGCATGAGTCGCTACGCCATCGGTCTTGATTATGGGACCAATTCCTGCCGTTCTCTCCTCGTGGATTTGGATTCCGGAGAGGAACTGGGGTCTACTGTCTATCCCTACCCGTCCGGCACGCTCGGCATCCTGACGGATCCCGCCGATCCCAATGTGGCGCGGCAGAATCCTCAGGACTACCTGCATGGGCTGGTCGAGATCGTCCGGGGGGCGATTGCTCAAACCAAGGAGAAGCGGCCCGATTTCCTTCCCGAAGAAGTCATTGGGATCGGCATCGATACCACGGGTTCCACGCCGATTCCGGTGAACGCCGAAGGGGCTCCGCTGGGTTCCCTGCACGCCTTTAAAGACAATCTCAATGCCAAGGTCTGGCTATGGAAAGACCACACCGCCCACGCCGAGGCGGCAGCGATCACGGAAAAGGCGGCAGAGATGCGCCCGGAATACCTCGCCAAATGCGGCGGCACCTATTCCTCGGAATGGTGGTGGTCCAAGATCTGGCGATGCAAGAACGTCGATCCCGAGGTCTTCGCCGCGGCGCATTCCTGGGTGGAGCATTGCGACTGGTTGCCCGCAGTGCTGACGGGAAACACCGATCCCGCCGCCATGGCTCGCGGCATCTGCTCGGCGGGCCACAAAGCGATGTTTTGCGAGGAATGGGGCGGACTGCCCGACAAGGAATTCCTCGCGGCTCTCGATCCGGCGCTCGCGGACCTGCGCGACCGACTTTACGACACGGCAGTGACTGCCGATACCAAAGCCGGAGGCCTGACCGCCGAATGGGCGACCAAGCTCGGCCTCGCCGCGGGCACGGCCGTGGGCGTGGGGGCTTTCGATGCTCACACGGGCGCGGTGGGTTCGGGCGTGAAGAAGGGCACACTGACCAAGATTCTCGGCACCAGCA
>JAGROX010000384.1 GCA_020440025.1 Verrucomicrobiia bacterium | reverse complement strand
TTCATCCCGGACTCCAATTCGCGATGAAACAGGTGGGAAATATCAGGCCGAAACGGTTGATAGACCGGCCCCAGAAACCCCGGTCGAGCGGAGTCGCGAACCTTGCCTCGCCCCTGCATGAGATCGACAAACGCCGGAGCGGGATCATCGGGCGACCCAAACAAGTGGCTGACAACGCTGCCCATGGCCGGTCTCCCACCGATGGATGAGAGATCCTGAAACGAAAAACCGCTCTGAGCTTGAAAGGCATCGTGTCGACCCGCCGAACCCACCAGAGACCGGAGAAAAACGAAACGATCCGCGATCGACGCCACTTTAGGCATCAACTCCGTGAGATGAAGACCGGGAATGCAGGTCGGGAGCGAGGCAAACTCGCCGCGAATTTCTGCCGGTGCTTCCGGCTTGGGATCGATCAGGTCCATCTGCGGCGGACCGCCATCCAGATGAATGTTGATCACCGCTTTTGACGAACTTCCCACACCGGCCTGCGCTTCAGCACGCAAAAGATCCGCCAGGCTGAAGGCGCCGCCCACGCCCAACGCCCCCGCACGCAGAAAGCCACGCCGAGAAATCCCGTCACAACGACGTGATTTCGAGGCACTCCCGTGAATCGTCAACATGTCCGAAAGAATAGGGAAAAGTTACCCCTCTGAGCAAATCCGATCCGACCCGTATTCGCGCCACTGCTTGAGTTCCGTCACGCCTTGATTGGTATGCTGTTCTTTCGACATCCCGTAACAGGCTCAGGCAGCGCCCTTTGTATTTTTTTCTACCGAACCCGATCCCAGATCACTCACGCGCTGAGAATCTCCGGAATACGAATTCACGCTTGCCCGAGCCCCCTGCCACCGCTAAGCAAGAGTGACCGACTGCATCCCGAGCCAACCTTGCCTGAAGCGAACTCCATCACCGATCTCGCGCCCCCTTCCCTTGAGGATTCATCGACCCGATGGCACCTCTGGACGCCTCGGATCATTGCCCTGCTCACTTTCGCGGTCCTTCTGCCTCTCTACTACCACGTCGCCATGAGACGGGTGGAGAAGTTCAATAGTGAGGACACGAAGCTGCTCGATCATTTCGCCGGCGAAAAAAAGACCAACGTCATTTTCCATCACGATCAGCACGTCTATCTCAATCTGGGCAGACTGCTCCGACTGAGCGACTACGAATACGTGATTCCCCGGCACCGGATGCCCGGCTACCCCCTCCTGTTGTCACTCCTCTACAGTGACAATGATGCCTATGAGGTGGATCCCAATAGCAAAGATTCCCGTCGGGTGAGCGAAGGCTATTTCAATCGCGCCAAACAGTTCAACATCTGGCTGTCCATGGCGCTAATCGTGGGCCTTTTCTTTTTTCTCGTTTGCTACCTCCCCATCATCGAATCTCTGATGTCGGTCTGGGCCATAGCCTGGCTGATCTTTGTCTACAAAGCCTGCTTCGTTCAGCCCGAGATTCTCTATGACACGCTTTCGGTGATGCTGGTCATCCTGATGTGGCGGCAGATCGACCATCCCACCTGGCGGCGCGGCATCGTGACCGGACTGGTGCTGGCAGCGGCCTACTTCATCAAATCTGCCCTGCTTCCGCTGACTGCGCTATTCGTGGCCTGTTTCGCGATCAAGATGATCGCCAATGGCATCCTTCAGTGGAGAACGCGTGGCGAAACGACTTCCGCTATTTTGATGCGCCGATGGTGCCTTGACGTAGGACGCGGCGCCATCGTCCCTGTCATCTGGCTGGCGCTCCTCTCACCCTATCTCTACAACACCTGGAAATTCCATGGCTCCCCCTTCTGGAGCATTCATTCGGCTCACTATTTCTGGCTGGAAACCCCGGAGGACAAAAAGACTTGGCAAGGACTCGCCGAGTTGGCTCTCGATGAGGAGGTGCCGGCCGACGCGCCGACTCGGGAAAAATATTTCGCGACCCACAGCCTCGGCGAAATCGTTCACCGCTTTGTCGATGGCGCTGCTACCACGATAAACAACATTCGAATTTACTACCGGGAAACTGACCGATTTCTTTTTCACCGGCTTGGACGGGCCTGTCTCTACATTGGGATCATCTTTCTCTTTCCGATCATTCGAAAAAGTCGGCTCCACTTTGCGGAACTTCTTTTCCTTGGCGGTTTCATGATCGGCTATGGGCTGCTCTTCGGGTGGTTCGAGCCAATCCACGCCGGCCTTCGCTTCATGCTTTCCCTCTATCCCATGGCAATCGTCCTGGGATTATGGTTTCTCAATCGCCATGCCGATAGCGTGCAAATTCCCCGAGCCGGGATCCAGATTCACACCCGCGCCATCGTCATGCTCGCGCTCGCCATTAGCCTGGCCAGTTCCATCCATGAGGTGGTCACCAAATCCGCGTGGAAAATCGAAGGCGGAAACTGAATGATCAGGGCACCTCAACGACCGTTTTGAAATCGGCGCTCAAGGTGATCTTCGCGGCTCGCTCAGCCTTGGCATCCAGCTCGTCGAGCCGCAGGCGCACGCACATGATGTAGGGCTCCTCGCCGGCCGTCCAGTGCCCATAGGTTACCAGCACAAAGGTGCCATCCGGGAGAATCTCAACGCCAGGATAGGTGGTGTCGGCGCCCTTCTTGTTGTCCATCACCCGCACTACATACTGGCCGGGAGTGCCGTTCACCAAATCCTCCCAAGTGCCCACCCATCCGGACCAGTCGCCCGCCGTGGGCATCGGCCCCTCGGATTCCTGGGTGCCGCGTACGGTTTTCATTCCCGGCGTGATGCCTCGGAAGCTGATGAAGAGACGGCCGTCTGGACCATACTTGCCCGTGTGCCGGTCTCCCGTCTGCGAAATGGGCAGCTCACGAGGCGGCGTCCACGTCTTTCCTTCATCGTCGGAAAAGATGATGTGGCTGTTCTTTCGGCGGGCGTTTTCCCGAAGTAACACCGCGAGCCGCTTGCCATCGGGTGAACGAATTACGCCGGGTTCGCAAAGGTTCACGTCACTGGATGAAAAAATCGTTTCCGGTTGTCCCCAGGTGAGACCTCCGTCGGTGCTTGTCGAAGAATAGAGGGTAAAGACGATGGGTTTGGTCTGTTTCGACCCCTCGCGAATGAAGCGCCCATCGTCATGGAAAAGCACTCGATAAGTGCCCGGCTGCCCTTTCACTTCGAAATGGCACCCCATGGTGACAATGCCACCCCAGTCGCCGACCGGCGCCAACTCCGACCAGGTC